>CAYTMV010000166.1:0-2513 GCA_964439015.1 uncultured Gemmobacter sp. | reverse complement strand
AAAATCCGCGCCCTTCTAGCAAAGCCGCGCGCGTGATGCGAGAGGAAAAGCGCCCCGACCGCCTTTCCCGCATTTGCACCGCGCGCGGCCCGAAATCACCGCACCCGCGCCCGATTTGCGCCACAATGTGCCGCGATCAACAGACTAGCGTCCAAACAGTGACCTGCACGAGCCGAAAAGGTGCCGCAATGACCCTGATGACCGCCATCGCCGCCGACACCGCGGTCACTTGCGCCCTGCCCGGCCTGGCCGAAGGGACGGATGTCCTGACCCTGACCGGCGCGCTGCCGGTGGAAAATCTGGCGGCCGGCATGCGCATCATCACCCGCAACGGCGTGCGGCAGTTGAAGGCGATCCACAGCCGCGAGGGGGTTGGCCGCGTGGTCCGGATCTCGGCCTCGGCGCTGGGGGTGGACCAACCCGTCGAGGACCTGCACCTTGACCCTCATTCCCAAATCCTGATCCGCGACTGGCGCGCCCGCGCCTTGAAGGGCTGCGACCAGGCGGTGATGTCGGCGTCAAAACTGGTCGATGGCGAATATATCCGCCTGGAAGAGCGCAGCCTGCGTCTCTTCAGCCTCGAATTCGACGGCCCCGAGGTGATCTATGCCGGCGGCCTGGAACTGGCGATCGAGCAGCCTTCGGCCTGACACCCGCATTCTTGCGCCAGCATCGACCAAGGCCCGGCGCCCTGCCCGGGCCTTTTGTCAACCCGCCAGAAGGTCCGCCAGCACCCGCGGCAGCATCTCGGGCAGGTCTTCGGCGATCAGGCCCGGCCCGAAGGCCCGCGCGCAGGAGACATGAAGCCATGCCCCGCTGCAGGCAGCCGCGAACGGATCAAACCCGCGCGCCAGAAGCCCGGTGATGAACCCCGCCAGCACATCGCCCGATCCGGCGGTGGCCAGCCAGGGCGCAGCGCGGTCGCGCAGGGCGGCATTGAGGGCGGCGCGGCCCGACGGATCGGCAATCACCGTATCCGGCCCCTTGAACAGCACCACGCAGCCCGCGCGGGCGGCCGCCGCGCGTGTGGCGTCAACCTTGGAATAGGCGGGCCCCGAGGTGGCAGGGGCGGCCAGCTTTTCCGCGATGTCGGGGAAAAGCCGCGCAAACTCGCCGGCATGCGGGGTCAGGATGCAATCGCCATGCAGCCCGCTCCACAAGGCAGGATGACGAGACAGCAGCGTCAGGGCGTCTGCGTCAAGCACAGTCCGCCGCCCCGTCGCCAGCGTTGCCGCAACCAGATCCGCCTGCGCCGTATCGGTCCCCATCCCCGGACCGAGGCACAGCGCGTTGATCCGCGGGTCTTCCAGCACCTGGCGCAGCCCTGCCGCCCCCGCCATCTCGCGCAGCATGATCGCATCCCGCCGCGCGGCGTTCTCGGCCATGGCACCCGGCGGGCTTGCCACCGTCACCAGCCCCGCCCCGATGCGAAGCGCCCCCCGCGCCGCAAGCCGCGCCGCCCCGGCCCGCCCGTGATCGCCCGAGACGATCAGCGCATGGCCATGGGCGTATTTGTGAGGCGCCATGCCACCATCGCTGCGGCGCCCCTTGTCCAGGTCACGGCCAAGACGGGCCGGATCGGGTGACACCAGATGCACGATGTCAGACGGCTGCGGCGCGCGCGCCTCAAGGCCGATATCCTTGACCATCAGGGCCGCGCCAGCGCCAACCGCATCAGCAAGGTAATGGCCGATTTTCGGGCGGTGAAACGTCACCACCAGATCGGCGGGCATGGCAGCCCCCAATATCCGCCCGCTATCCGCACAAAGGCCGCTGGGCACATCCACCGCAACGATCATCGGCCGCTCGCCCGGTCGCGCCTCGGAAAGTTTGGCCATCATTCCGGCAAGCCGGCCGTCGATCGGCCGGGTCAAGCCGGTTCCAAACAGCGCATCAACGATCAAGGTCACGGGCGGCGGCTGGCCGGAACGCCGCGTGACATCCGCCGGGTCAAAGGCCGCGAGCGCCCTTGTGTCCCCCATCGCCGCCCAACGCTGGCAGTTCACCCGCGCGTCCGGCGGCAGATTTTCGGCCTCCCCATACAGAAACAGCTCGACCGTCCAGCCCCGCGCCCGCAGCAGCCGCGCGACCACAAACCCGTCGCCGCCATTGTTGCCCGGACCGCAGAGGATCACTGCCCGCGGCTGGCCCCCCTCTGCCGCAGGCCACGCCGCCAGAATCGCCTCGACCACGCCTTGCCCCGCGCGCTCCATCAGCGCCAATCCCGTCACGTCGCCAGCGTCAATGGCCGCCTTTTCGATTGCCCGCATCTGCGCCGCCGTCAAAAGTTCGGCCATTTTTCGACCCTTTCCGATTCACTTCCGCTGCGCGGACGGGCATGTTGCACAAAATTTAGGCACATTGCTGCTTTTTCGCCCCGACGCGCCGCCAGCCCCGCGCCGCCAGATTGCCGCCAGCCCGCCTCCGTGGTCAATCACGGCCAAAGGCAAGCTGCGGCGGAGGACGGCCATGAAGAAGATCGAGGCGATCATCAAGCCCTTCAAGCTCGACGA
>CAYTMV010000165.1:0-2526 GCA_964439015.1 uncultured Gemmobacter sp. | reverse complement strand
GTGCAGGTGCCCTGCATCGAGCGCAACGGTCTGGGCGCGATCAAGGCGGTCTCGGCGGCAAGCCTTGCCCTGCGCGGCGATGGTGTGCATCTTGTCAGCCTCGACGCCTGTATCGAGACGATGCGCCAGACCGGCCAAGACATGCACGAGAAATACAAGGAGACCAGCCTTGGCGGGCTGGCCGTGAACGTTCCAAACTGCTGAGACCATGACGACCCAAACCCTGCCCCTTGCCCGCGCCGATCGCACCCTGCAAGGGGCAGGGCTGATGATCGCCTTCTGCATCTTGGCGCCGCTTCTGGACGTGTCGTCCAAACTGGCGGCAGCGGCGATTCCGGTAGGCCAGGTCACGCTGGCGCGGTTTGTGGTGCAGGCGGCGCTGATGCTGCCGGTGGCACTGGCGATGGGCGCGCGGTGGCGGATGAGCCCGCGGCTGCTGGGTCTGGTGATCCTGCGCGCGGGCCTGCTGGTTGGATCGACCTATTGCTTCATCGCCGGGCTTGCGGTGATGCCGCTGGCCGACGCACTGGCGATCGTGTTCGTCGAGCCGTTCATCCTGCTGATCATGGGCAAGTGGCTGTTTGGCGATGCCGTAGGTCCGCGGCGGATCATCGCCTCGATCGTGGGGTTCGCGGGGGCTTTGCTGGTGATCCGGCCCGCCTTCGATGCCTTCGGGCTGATCGTCCTGTTTCCGCTGGGCACCGCGTTTCTGTTCGCCTTCTACATGCTGGTCACGCGCGCCATGTCGACCGCGATGGAGCCGGTGGCGATGCAACTGCATACCGCGCTGGCGGGGATGGCGATCTGCCTGCCGGTGATCCTGTGGGCCGAAGGCAGCGGGATCGCCTCGCTCGATCCCGTGATGCCGCAGGGGATCTTTTGGCTATGGCTGTTCGGCGTGGGGTTCTGGGCCACGGTCAGCCATATGTGCATGAGCTGGGCCTTGCGGCTGGCGCCCGCCGCAACGCTGGCCCCGCTGCATTATTTCGAGATTGTCACCGCCGTGGGGCTGGGCTGGGCCGTGTTTGGCGATTTTCCGACGATCTGGACCTGGGCGGGGATGGCGGTCATCACCGGCTCTGGCCTCTATGTGATCTGGCGCGAACGGCTGGAGGCCCGCGCAGGTGCCGCTGCCCGCGCGCTGACCGATCCCGGTTTTCAACCCTGAGGCTGCGCGGCCAGCACCGCGCCAAGGGCGCGGCGTGGCAGGATCAGCAACATCCCCTCGCCGTCCATATCCAGCGTCACGTCACGGGCGGTGACCTCATTCGACGTGCCGACCATGCCGGTGGGCGCAAAGCCGATCCCCGCCAGCGGCCAGCGCAGACCGGCCGAGCGGCCCGTCACCTTGTCCATCGGGAAAAGCGACAGCCGCTCGCCGATCCGCAGGCGCAAGGTGGTGCGACCGGGCGGCAGCGCCATCACCATGTCCTGCCGTCCCAGCACGATGCAGCGCGGCGCGATCGGCCTCAGGCGCACCAGCGACCCGTAAACCGCCAGTTCATGGTCAACCCGCCCGCCCGTCACGCCCAGCGCCAGCACAAAGGGCGCACGGATCGAGCGCAGCGCCTTGTCGAAATCGGTCGTCGCCTGTTCCGGGATGCGATGCAGCACCGTCGCCAATCGCGCCTGCGCCTGCGGCGACAGCGAATCGCCGTCGCCAATCACCGCGACAGGCACCCGCCCCAAGGCCAGCGCACGGTCGGCTCCGCTGTCTGCCGCGACCAGAACCGGCGCCCGGCCCAAAGCCGCGCCCAGATCGCGCGCTAGAACAGGGCCGCCGGCGATCAGCGTCACCGGTTCTGAGGATTCAACAATGCAGCTATTCACGCCAATATTGTTCCTGAATTGTGGCAAACACTCAGCTTCGGGGCCATAATCAATCCTTCAAATTACCTTGGTCTGTCCACGGAATTGATCGCAGCCCGGGTAAAGTGAAGGCTGAGCGATTGTGAAAGGCAACCTGCGATGGTCGGAGCCAGTAAAATCCTGACGGTGTCTTATGGCACCTTCTCCTGCACCCTCGAGGGGTTTGACGATCCCTTCAATACCATGAAGGCGATTGCCGAATATTTCCGGGATCTTGCAGCAGACGACCGCTATTTCGGGGCGGAACCGCCCCAACCCGATGCAGCAATGCTGCACCGCATCGCCGAGCGCGAGATCCAGCGCCGGGTCGAGGCCAAGGTGCAGGAAAACAGCGTGATCCTGCGGGCAGGGGATGATGTGATCCCCGCACCGCCCTCGCCCCCAGCACCCGCACCTGCACCGGCCTTTGTCGCAGCACCTGCTCCGACGATGGCCGAGGACAGCGTGGCCGCCAAACTGTCGCGCATCCGTTCTGCCGTGAGCGCCGCCGCACAGGCCCCCGCACCCCAACCGCATCCGGTCGAGGCGCCGGTGACGATCCTGCCACCGGAACGTGAGGCTCAAGGCGAAGATTGGCCCGACGCGGTTTCGGACGAGTTTGCCCATGCGGATGCCGCCCCTGTCGCCGAACCTGTCCAGCCAGCGGCGGAGGTCGAG
>CAYTMV010000164.1:0-2550 GCA_964439015.1 uncultured Gemmobacter sp. | reverse complement strand
GCGCTGGGTCTGACCCGCAAGCCCTGGGTGAAAACCTCGCTGGCGCCCGGATCGCAGGTGGTGACCGAATATCTGGAGGCCGCCGGCCTGCAGGAAGACCTCGATTACGTCGGCTTCAACCTGGCGGGCTATGGCTGCACCACCTGCATCGGCAACTCTGGCCCGCTGCAGCCCGAAATCTCGAAGGCCATCGCCGAGGGTGATCTGGTCGCCACCGCCGTCCTGTCGGGCAACCGCAACTTCGAGGGCCGGATCTCGCCCGACGTGCGCGCCAACTATCTGGCCTCGCCGCCGCTCTGCGTGGCCTATGCCATCGCCGGCGACATGAACATCGACATCACCTCCGAGCCGATCGGCACCGGCAAGGACGGCCAGCCGGTCTATCTGAAGGACATCTGGCCGACCAACAAGGAAATCGCCGACATCGTCCATCAGGTCGTGACCCGCGAGGCGTTCCAGAAGAAATACGCCGATGTGTTCAAGGGTGACGAAAAGTGGCAGGCGGTGAAGGTCACCGACAGCGAGACCTACGACTGGCCGGCCTCGTCCACCTACATCCAGAACCCGCCCTACTTCCAGGGCATGGCCAAGACCAAGGGTGCGATCAGCAACATCACCGGCGCGCGCGTTCTGGCGCTGCTGGGTGACATGATCACCACCGACCACATCTCGCCTGCGGGTTCGTTCAAGGCGACCACCCCGGCTGGCAAGTATCTGGTGGACCGTCAGGTGCCGGTGTCGGAGTTCAACTCCTACGGTGCGCGGCGCGGCAACCACGAGGTGATGATGCGCGGCACCTTCGCCAATATCCGCATCAAGAACGAGATGCTGGATGGCGTCGAGGGTGGCTATACCATCGGGCCGGACGGGCAGCAGACCTCGATCTATGATGCCTCGATGGCCTATCAGGCGGCCGGCACCCCGCTGGTGATCTTTGGAGGCATCGAATATGGCGCGGGCTCGTCGCGCGACTGGGCGGCCAAGGGCACGGCCCTGCTGGGCGTCAAGGCCGTGATCGCCGAATCGTTCGAGCGTATCCATCGCTCCAACCTCGTCGGCATGGGCGTGATCCCGTTCGAGTTCACCGGCGGCGACACGCGCAAGTCGCTGGGCCTGAAGGGCAACGAAGTGGTCTCGATCGAGGGGCTGGCAGGCGATCTCAAGCCGCTGTCGCTGGTGCCCTGCCACATCCGCTATGCCGATGGCAGCGAGAAGACCATCCAGATCAAGTGCCGCATCGATACCGCGATCGAGATCGAATATGTCGAGAACGGCGGCGTGCTGCACTATGTGCTGCGCAATCTGGCGCAAGGCTGATCGGCCGGACAGATGACGGAAAGGGCGGCCTTCGGGCCGTCCTTTTGCTTTGCCAGACAGACAGGATCTTTGCGGCTGCACGCAGGCGATTAACCCCATGCACACTTTTGCGTGCGAATCTGGAACTTAACCAGAACGTGCAAACAGGTGCAAAAAATGTCCGGCCCGACCATCCCGCATGCCGCGCAGATCCTTCCGCCCGTCCCCCGGTGGCGGCAGACATCTTCGGCCTGGAATCAGGAACCGCCTCCGCATCGCCACACGGGCGTGATCGATGCGCCCTCGGCCGCGCCGGGGCGCCGGCGCAGTCTGCCGGCCGCGCCCCTGTTCGAGGGGCTGGCGTTTCTGGCCATGATCGCCCTTATGGGCGGATTGCACCTGTAAGGCGCGCCTAGCCGCCTGTGGCCGCGCCCAGCCCGCTGACCGCAGGCTTCACCGCCTCGCCGCGCATCGCGGGCAGGAACACGCGCTCCAGATCCTGTTCGGTGATCGGGCCGGCATGACGATAGAGGATCTTGCCCTCGCCATCGACGATGAAGGTCTCCGGCGCACCGTAAACGCCCCAGTCCAGCTTGTTGCGCCCGGTCGCATCCTGGCCGACCAGGGTGAAGGGGTTGCCCTCTTCGGCCAGATAGGCCAGCGCGCGATCCGGCGGATCGTCGTAATTGATGCCGTGGAAGGTGATGCCCATCTCGGTCGCCATCTTCATCAGCATCGGATGCTCGACCCGGCAGGACACGCACCAGCTGCCCCAGAAATTCACCAGCTTGATCCCCGGCTCGCGCAGGCCCGCATCGGTCAGCAGCGGCTTGTCGCCCAGCTGGACGAGGTTCATCGCCGGCGCCTCGCGCCCGATCATGGTCGAGGGCAGCGCATTCGGGTCATCGCGCTGCATGCCGAGGTAAAACATCGCCGCCAGTCCCGCAAACAGGATCGGCGGCAGGAACATCAGGGGTTTAGCCATTGGTCTTGCCTTTCGCCAGCCGCGCCTCGGCCTCATGCAGGGCGCGTTTCACCCGCCGGCCCTTCCAGACCGTCAGGGCCACCAGCGCCAGCAGCAACAGGATCGACGCCGCGTAAGAGCCCAGCACCGGCCCGGCATATTTGCCCAGATCAGGGATCATGCCAGCCGCTCCCGTGCTTCAAGTGCTGCCAGTCGGCGGGCGCGGATTTCGGTGCGGGTGCGCAGCAGCACCAGCGCCACGAAGAACAGCACGAAGCCCACGATGCAGA
>CAYTMV010000163.1:0-2550 GCA_964439015.1 uncultured Gemmobacter sp. | reverse complement strand
ATGCCTCGACATCGGGGTGCAGGTGAAAGCGCACGGCAAACCCGATCCCTTCCTGCCCCTGCCTGTGTTGTCGCGTCAGCATTGCCAGCAGTTTCGCATGCGCCTGCGGCCCTTCGGCGGCCAAGAGGTCCACGCCCTCCAGCCGGCGGCCGTCGGGCGACAGCGTCAACTCCCGGGCATGGGTCAGGCCGTGGGTCTGCAGCCAGCCGTCATGGGTCGCCAGCAGATGGTGGCCGCGCTCGACCTCGCCCTGCCGGCACAGCGGCACCTGCGCACGTTCGGCCAGAATATCCCCGCCACCGGGGGCAAAGCGCGAGGAGGACACCCCGTCGAGCGACAGGGTGGAGTGGCTTTGCGTGGCGCGTGCGGCGCGGCGCCAATCCTTGCCGAACGGCGCGCCAGCCCCGCAGTTGACGATCACCGGCCGACGGCCCGAGGTCAGCTCGAACGCCAGGGTCGAGGCGTGCGCCAACCGTCCCGCCGGTCCACCCGGCGGGCTGGCCACATCGGCGACCACGCTGGAGCGACCGCCCGAAAGCCGGGCAAAGCCCATCGACAACCCCTCTTGCGCGGTGGCCTTCACGCCCGCGCTCGCCAGGGCCTGATCCAGCCGCCCTTCGACGCCGCGACCTCCACCGTGAAACCGCGCCAACCCACCATCGGCGTGGCGCAGCGCGCGCAGGCAGGGGGCGATGCGGGCGAGGGCCGCGGTCAAGGCATCCGGAACGGGCCGGCCAGCCTCGCCCAGCGCCTGTGCGGCCCAGGTCAGCAGGCTGAAAACCTCAAGCAATTCTTCGGGGTTGCGGGTAGGGATGCCGCCGCCGGCATCAATGGCGCTGCCGCATTCCTGGCCCAGGGCGCGGGCTGCGGGGGTCACCTGTCCCTCCATCCCGGTCAGGGAAAGGCCGGCATAGATCAGGCCGGTCAGCGCCTCGATCCGCGGCAAGCCGGGAGAAGCCGCCTTCCAGCGGCGGCCCAGAAACAGCACTTGTGCGGCGAGCGTGCGATAATAGGCCTCGGCATCCGACGCCGGGCGGCCATTGAGCAGGAACAGCGCGTGGTTGATCCAGCGGATCAGCCGCCGTCCGGTCAGGTCGGGTGTCCAGCCGGGGCCCTGTCCGCGGCCAAAGCGCGCGATCCACTCCCAGGTCCAGCCTTGCGCGCGATTGCGGGCGTTCAGGTCGCCCAGCGCCGCCAGATCATCCAGCCAGCCGAATCCCTGCAGGGCGGCAGCAAAGGCGGCATCCGGGGCCGGAAGGTCCCAGATCACGGTATCCGGCCGCTCGACCAGATGGCCTGCGAAGAGGAAATTGCCGGCCATCACCTGCTTGCCTCGGGCGGTCAGGCCCAGCGTGCGTGGCTCGGGCTGGCTGACAAAGCCGGTGGCGGGTTGGGCGCGCGCGGCCCGGCGCGCGGCAAGCCGGTTGCCCAGCCGCGTCCATGCTGCCCGCAAGCCCTGATCCGAATCGCCGCCCATATCCACCGTTCAACGCACTGCCCGCCCGCCGTGCTGCGGGTTCTTGGCCAAAAGATTACCCCGCAGGGGCGGGGCTGTCACCGCTTAATCCCCGCCTCACGCCGGCTTGCGCAGGCAAGCCATGAAGAAGCCATCCATCCCGCCGCGATCCGGCCAGTAATCGGGGCGCAGCCGCAAACCGCCCTGCGCGGTGATCCAGCCGGGTTCGATCCCCGGCAGGGCGGGCGGGATCACGGACAGGCCGGGATGACGGGAAAGGGCTGCCGCCATCTGCAACTCGCCCTCTTCCGGCAAAAGCGAGCATGTGCAGAACACCATACGGCCGCCCGGTTTCAGCCAATCCAGCGCCCGGTCGATCAGCGCGGCCTGAAGGGCTGTCAGCGACTCCAGATCGGCCTCGGCCTTGATGAAGGGCAGGTCGGGGTGGCGGCGGATCGTGCCGGTGGCCGAACAGGGGGCATCGAGCAGGATCGCGTCGAACTGTTGCCCCGGCTGCCATTCCAGTGCATCGGCGGCGATGACGCGGGCCTTCAGGCCGGTGCGGGTCAGGTTCTCGCGCAGCCGGGCGAGGCGCGGCTCCGAGATGTCCAGCGCCGTGACGGTTGCCCCGGTTGCCGCCAGCTGCAGGGTTTTGCCACCCGGCGCGGCGCAAAGATCCAGAACGTCTTCGCCGGGTTGCGCGGCCAGAAGAGGGGCGGCCATGGCCGCGGCGGCATCCTGCACCCACCAGTCGCCAGTCGCATAGCCGGGCAGGGCGCTGATCTGCTGGCCGGGCGCCATGCGGAAACTGCCGCTGGGCAAGGACTCGGACCCCGGGGGCGGTTGGCATCCGGATCTGACGGTCAAGTCGACCGGGGGTGTTTGCGCATGGGCGGCCTCGATCCCCTCGACGGCGGCAATGCCCCAGGCGTCGGCCAGAGGCGCGCGCAACCATTCGGGCAATTCTTGCGCGGCTTGACCGGCCAGCGGGTCGGCGGGCAGGCGACGCAGCACGGCGTTCACCATCCCGGCCGCCCCGGCGCTGCGCCGGTCGGCGCGGGCCAGTGTGACGGCCGCGTTGACCACGCCATGCG
>CAYTMV010000162.1:0-2598 GCA_964439015.1 uncultured Gemmobacter sp. | reverse complement strand
GATCCCCTCGTCCAGATGCGGCTGGCGGTAATCGGCCAGCATCTTCTGCACCCGCTCACCGGCCAGCGCCATGGTGTCGCGCGACCCTTCCTCGGCCCAGGTCTCATAGGGCTTGTAGTCCAGAAGGTCCGAGCGCCAGAAGGCGGTCTTGAAATTGGCCTGGGTATGCGCGCAACCCAGGAAGTGACCGCCCGGACCCACTTCGCGGATCGCGTCCATGCCCTGCCCGTTTTCATCCACCGCCACGCCCTGCGCCAGATGGTGCAGCGCGCCCAGCTGATCGGCATCCATCACGAATTTCTCGTAAGAGGAGACCAGACCACCCTCCAGCCAGCCGCAGGCATGCAGCATGAAATTCACGCCCGACAAGAGGCCCATGTTCAGGCTGTTGGCCGACTCATAGGCTGCCTGGGCGTCGGGCAGTTTCGAACCGCAGAAAGCCCCGGCCGAGCGGTATGGCAGGCCCAGACGGCGCACCAGCTGGCCCACGCCATAGGTGATATGGCTGGCCTCGGGGGTGCCGAAGGTGGGCGCGCCCGAGTTCATGTCGATCGAGGTGACAAACGCCCCGGCGATCACCGGCGCGCCCTTGCGGACCAGCTGGCTATAGCTGATCCCTGCCAACAACTCGGCCAGAACCTGAGTGAGCGTGCCCGCCACCGTCACCGGCGCCATCGCACCGCCGACGATGAAAGGCGAGATGATGGCGGCCTGATTGGCCTTGGCATAGACTTCCAGCGCGCCCATCATGATGCCGTCGAAGGTCATCGGGCTGTTGATGTTGATGAGGCTGGTCATCACCGTGTTCTGATCGACGAAATCATCGCCGAACAGGATCTTGGACATCGCCACCGAATCTGCCGCCCGCGAAGGCTCGGTCACCGACCCCATATAGGGTTTGTCCGACAGCGTCATATGCGCCAACAGCATGTCGAGGTGGCGCTTGTTCACCGGGATGTCGGTGGGTTCGCAAACCGTGCCGCCCGAATGGTGCAGCCATTTGGACATGTAGCCCAGCTTCACGAAATTGCGGAAGTCCTCGATGGTCGCATAGCGGCGGCCGCCCTTGGCGTCATGCACGAAGGGCGGGCCGTAAACCGGGGCCAGCACCAGATTGCGCCCGCCGATCTCGACCGACCGCTCGGGGTTGCGGGCGTGTTGGGTGAAGGTTTTGGGTGCGGTCTTGACCAACTCGCGCGCAAGGCCGCGAGGGATATGCACCCGCTCGCCCTGCACATCGGCGCCCGCCTCGCGCCAGCGTTGCAGCGCCGCCGGATTTTCGACGAAGTTCACGCCGATCTCTTCCAGCACCGTCTCGGCGTTCCATTCGATGATCTGAAGCGCCTCTTCGTTCAGGATCTCGAAATTCGGGATGTTGCGCGAGATGTATTTTGCCGTCTCGAAGCTGACGGCGCTGCGTTCGGCCCGCCGTGCCGCGCCGCCACCCCGCGCCCGCCGGCCGCCCGCCGCCTGTGCTTCTACCTGATCGCTCATGCCCATTCCTCCGGCAAAGGCCCCCTGACGGGCCGCTGATGCTTTGCGATCTTCCTGCCGCGTTATGGGCGCGCTCTGCCCGCTCAAAACGGCGCTGTTTGGCGAAAACCGACATCGACATGCGGCAGATGTTGGTGTGTGGGGGGCTCTCTGCCCCCCATGGGGCCTGCGGCCCCGCCCCCCGAGGATATTTGTGCCTGAATGATGGACAGGGACCGAGGCCACAGCGGTGTTTGCGCTTGCGATTTTTGTGACCTGAGGCTAAGGCGCGGCCATGACCCAGCATGACCGCCTTCTGATCATCGACTTCGGCTCTCAGGTGACGCAGCTGATTGCGCGCCGCCTTCGGGAATTGAAGGTCTATTGTGAAATCCACCCCTTCAATCGTGTGGACGAAGCCTTTCTGAAGGACTTCGCGCCCAAGGCGGTGATCTTTTCGGGGGGGCCGGCCTCGGTCTATGCCGAGGGCGCGCCGATGCCGCCCAAGGGCGTGTTTGATCTGGGCGTACCGATCCTCGGGATCTGCTATGGCCAGCAGGTGATGATGCATTGCCTGGGCGGCACGGTCGAGGGCGGGCATGGCACCGCCGAGTTTGGCAGGGCCTTTGTCACGCCGGCGGCGGCAGGCCTGCCGATCCTGGAGGGCTGGTTTGCCGAAGGGCCGGAGCAGGTCTGGATGAGCCACGGCGACCATGTGTCGAAACTGGCGCCGGGCTTTGAGGTCTATGGCACCTCGCCCAACGCGCCTTTCGCGATCACCGCGGACCTCAGCCGCAATTTCTTTGCGGTGCAATTCCACCCCGAGGTGCATCACACGCCCAAGGGTGCGAAACTTTATGAGAATTTTGTCCGGCTGGCCGGGTTCTCGGGTGACTGGACCATGGCCAGCTATCGCGAGGACGCGATTGCCAAGATCCGCGAGCAGGTCGGCAACAAGCGCGTGATCTGCGCGCTGTCGGGCGGGGTTGACAGCTCGGTCGCGGCGATCCTGATCCATGAGGCGATCGGCGAGCAGCTGACCTGTGTCTTTGTGGACCACGGGCTGATGCGGCTGAACGAGGCCGAGGAAGTCGTGACGATGTTCCGCGAGGCCTATAACCTGCC
>CAYTMV010000161.1:0-2617 GCA_964439015.1 uncultured Gemmobacter sp. | reverse complement strand
GCCTCTTGCCCGCGGTGTTGCAGGGCATGCAGGCCCAGCGCCACGAAATTGGCAGCATCGCTGACGCCGATCACGCCGAAGATGCCGCACTCCTCCTTCAACTTGTCGCCATCGGTCAGCGGATCGAAGGGCAGGCGGGGGAAGTTCGGCATCTGGCTCTCCCAATGTGGCGGGGCTGCGCCATCCCGTTACACCGACGCACGGCGGGTGTCAGCCCCTTGCGCGAAACTTTGATGACGGGGATGGCGCGTGCGGCCGTTCAGTTGGCGGCAGGCGCGGCCGGGGTGGCAGGGGCTGCGTCGATCGCAGGGCCTGCGGCGGGGGCGCCGCAGCCGGCAACCAGATCCTCGTATTTCCGCACGATCCAGCCCGGCGCATCGGTGGGGATGGCATTGTCGAGGGTCGCCTGGAAGCTGGCGAAAACCTTGGCCGAGCGCGAATTGTCCACCATCGGCACAGATTCTTCGGCCACAGCGCGATCATAGACGATGAAGGCCACCGCCACCAACAGCACGCCACGCACCACGCCGAACAGGAAGCCCAGCGCCTGATCCACGCCGCCCAGCGCCGAATTGGCCACAACCGAGCCCAGCAGCGGCGTGAACAGGGCCGCCAGCACCAGTCCCACCGCAAAGACCGCGGCGAAGGCGGCGATAATCGACAATTCGCAGCTGTCGGCCAGGATATCGCCCACCACCGGCAATTCCTTGACCAGCGGCTGCGCCTGGGCCGCGAACATGTAGGCCAGAACGGCCGCGCCGATCCAGCCGAGGATCGCCATCGATTCGCGCACCAGGCCGCGGGCATAGGCCAGCACTGCCGACAGCACGATCACCGCGGCCACCACGCCGTCGATCAGGGTAAAGCCGTCCATCACACCACTCCGCTCATTCTTCAGCCGGCCCCGAACATCTCGCCCACGAAGGCGGTCAGGTCGGAGACTTCTTTCAGGCCCATCCCCTCGCCCCCGCCGATCCGGGACCGGGCGGGCAGGGTGGCCTGTGTGAAACCAAGTTTGGCGGCCTCTTTCAACCGGTTTTCGGTCTGGGCCACCGGTCGCAACGCGCCCGAGAGCGAGATTTCCCCGAAAAGCACCATCTGCGGCGGAATCGCCACATCCTCGCGGGCGCTGAGAAGCGCGGCGGCAATGGCCAGATCGGCGGCGGGCTCGGTCACCTTCATGCCGCCCGCGACGTTGAGAAAGACATCAAGCCCGGTGAACGGGATGCCGCAGCGGGCCTCGAGCACCGCAAGGATCGTCGACAGCCGGC
Organism: uncultured Gemmobacter sp.; assembly: GCA_964439015.1. Lineage (GTDB taxonomy): Bacteria > Pseudomonadota > Alphaproteobacteria > Rhodobacterales > Rhodobacteraceae > Gemmobacter. The sequence continues at coordinate 1,346 of CAYTMV010000161.1, read as the reverse complement.
CGGTATCGGCGCCCACCACCGTGCGCCGCGGCGTGGCCAGCGGCGAGGGCGCGACCAGCGCCTGGATCTCGGTCAGGACCGGCCGGGTGCCCTCGATCCCGGCAAACACCGCCGAACCGGGGGTGGCGCTCTCGCGGTCCGACAGAAACAGCGCCGAGGGGTTCGAGACCTGCTGCAGCCCCTCGCCGGTCATCTCGAAGACGCCGATCTCGCCCGCCGGGCCAAAGCGGTTTTTCACCGCGCGCAGGATACGGAACTGGTGGCCGCGCTCGCCCTCGAAATACAGGACCGTATCGACCATGTGTTCGACCACGCGGGGGCCGGCGATCTGGCCCTCCTTGGTCACGTGGCCCACAAGGATCACCGAGACGCCGCGGCGCTTGGCAAAGCTGACCAGCTCATGGGCGGCGGCGCGGACCTGGGACACCGATCCCGGCGCGGCCTCGACCGTGTCCAGCCACATGGTCTGGATCGAATCGATGATCGCCAGATCGGGGCGCTCGACATCCAGCGTGGCGATGATGTCGCGCAGCGCTGTTTCGGCGCCAAGGCCCACGGGGGCTGTGCCAAGGCCCAGCCGCTGCGCGCGCATCCGCACCTGGGCCGAGGCTTCCTCGCCGGATATATACAGGCATTTCAGTCCCTTCTGGGCGAAACTTGCCGTTGCCTGCAACAAGAGCGTCGACTTGCCGATCCCCGGATCACCGCCCAGCAGGATCGCCGAGGCCGGCACGAGGCCGCCGCCCAGCACCCGGTCCAGCTCATCCAGACCCGAGGGGGCGCGGGGCGGCGGGGCCTCTTCGGTGGCCAGGTCCGACAGCGGGATGGTGCGGCCCTTGGGCAGTGCGGGGCCGGGGCCGCTGCGGGCCGCGGCCTCTTCGATGACCGCGTTCCAGGCGCCGCAGGCGTCGCAACGCCCCTGCCATTTGCGATGGACGGCACCGCAGGCGGTGCAGGTGAATTGCGGAGAAGGTGAGCGCGCCATGCCCGCCTTGTTGCCCGATCCCGCGCCGGATCGCAACGCCCCCCGCCGTCATCGCACTGCCCCGCGCCGATCCTTGACCCGTGCTGCGCCCCATGCGAAGGCTGACCCGACCGGGACCGGAGGGGCCGATGAAGGTGATCATCTGTGGCGCGGGGCAGGTGGGCTGGCAGATCGCCCGCCAGCTGGCCGGCGAGCGCAATGACGTGACGCTGGTGGACATGAACGGCGATCTGGTGCGCCGCGCCACCGAGACGCTGGACGTGAAGGGGATTACCGGGTTTTCCTCGTATCCCGATGTGCTGGAAAAGGCCGGCGCGCGCGATGCCGACATGATCATCGCCGCCACCCATTCGGACGAGGT
>CAYTMV010000160.1:0-2622 GCA_964439015.1 uncultured Gemmobacter sp. | reverse complement strand
GCGCTGTGGCTGGAAAGCTATCTGCAGAAATACCCCCATACCGTCATCATCATCAGCCATGACCGAGGCCTGCTGAACCGCGCCGTGCAGGGGATCCTGCATCTGGACAATCGCAAGCTGACCTATTGGCAGGGTGGCTATGACCAGTTTGCCCGGCAGATGGCCGAGCGGCGTGCCGTGCAGGCGGCCGAGGCCCGCAAGCAGGACGCGCGGCGCGCCCATCTGCAAAGTTTCGTCGACCGGTTCAAGGCCAAGGCGACCAAGGCCCGCCAGGCCCAGAGCCGGGTGAAGATGCTTGAAAAGATGACGCCGATCACCGCCCCGGAAGAGGCGGCCAAGATGGTGTTCAGCTTCCCCGCGCCTGAGGCGCTGTCGCCGCCGATCATCAGCATGGAAGGCGTCTCGACCGGCTATGACGGCCGCGCGGTGTTGTCGAACCTCAGCCTGCGGATCGATCAGGATGACCGGATCGCGCTGCTGGGCCGCAATGGCGAGGGTAAATCGACGCTTTCCAAACTGCTGGCGGGCAAGCTGCCGGCGATGTCGGGCCAGCTGACGCGCCACGGCAAGCTGCGGATCGGCTTTTTCGCCCAGCATCAGGTCGAGGAACTGCATCTGGACGAAACCCCGATCCAGCATGTGCAGCGGCTGCGGCCCGAAGAACACCCGTCAAGGCTGCGGGCGCGGCTGGCGGGCTTTGGGCTGATGGCCGAACAGGCGGAAACGGTGGTGGGCCGCCTGTCGGGCGGGCAGAAGGCGCGGCTGTCGCTGCTGCTGGCCACCATCGACGCGCCGCATCTGCTGATCCTCGACGAGCCGACCAACCACCTCGACATCGAAAGCCGCGAGGCGCTGGTCGAGGCGCTGACCGAATATGCCGGCGCGGTGATCCTGGTCAGCCATGACATGCATCTTCTGGGGCTGGTGGCCGACCGGCTGTGGCTGGTGAAGGGCGGCCGGGTCACCGCCTATGAGCAGGATCTCGAGACCTATCGCGCCGAACTGCTGGCCGGTGACGAGCCTGCAAAACCCGCGCCAAAACCCGCAGAAAAGCCCAAGACCGTCGCGCGCGAGGCCCTTGCAGCCTTGCGCGCAGATGTGCGCAAATGCGAAGAACGGCTGGAAAAGCTGGGCGAGATGCGGGCGAAATTGCAAGAGCGGATGGCCGACCCGACCCTCTATGACGAGGCGCGCAAGGCGGATCTGGCAAATTATACCGCCAAATTTACCGAGTTGGAGGAGGCCGAGCGTCGCGCCGAAACCCTGTGGCTAGAGGCGCAAGAGGCGCTGGAGGCCGCGCAGGCGGGCTGATCCCTCGCAGCGATGAACGCGACCTCTGCTTTTGCGCACAGTTCGCCGGATTGATTTTGCAGCGTCCTGGCCGCATCTATGCTGCAACGCAACAAGAGGTTTCGACCATGACCAACACCGCCATCGCCACCCTGAAGAAACGCCGCACCCAATACGCGCTGGGCAAGAACCTGCCGCTGTCCAACGCCGATACCGAGGCGCTTATCAAGGAAGCCATGCGCCTGACGCCCTCGGCCTTCAACTCGCAAAGCTCGCGTGCCGTGATCCTGTTTGGCGCCGAGTCGGATCGTTTCTGGCAGATCGTCACCGACGCGCTGCGCGCCATCGTTCCGGCCGATGCCTTCGCCTCGACCGAAGCCAAGATGAAGTCCTTCGCCGCCGGTGCCGGCACCGTGCTGTTCTACGAAGACCAGGCCGTAGTGAAGGGCCTGCAAGAGCAGTTTGCCCTTTATGCCGACGCCTTCCCGGGCTTCTCGGAACAGTCGGGCGGCATGGCGCAGCTGGCGGTCTGGACTGCGCTGGCCGATGCCGGCATCGGCGCCAGCCTGCAGCACTACAACCCGGTGATCGACGCCGCCGTGGCCGAAGCCTTCGGCGTTCCGGCCAGCTGGAAACTGCGCGCGCAAATGCCCTTCGGCTCGAACGAGGCCGGCTTTGGCGACAAGACCTTTGTGGATGACGCCACCCGCTTCATCGTGCGCGGCGCGCAGGATCGCGCGATCGCGGCCAACTGATCCGGCATTGGGGCGCGGCCCGGTCGCGCCCTTCATGCACAACATGAAGCCCGGCCGGCAAGTCCTTGCCTTGGCCGGGCTTTTGCGTCACGCTGCGGCCTTGCCAACCGGATGATCGCATGTTCGAGACCGCCTTTCTGATCCCCGCCTTTGTCACCCTGTTTGTGGTGATGGACCCGATCGGCCTTGTGCCGCTGTTCATTGCCCTGACCGCCGGGATGGACGGCGGGCGCCGGATGCGGCTGGCGCGGCGGGCCTGCCTGATCGCCGCGGCATTGCTGACGTTTTTCGTGCTGGCGGGCGACAGGGTGCTGGGCTTCATCGGCATCTCGATCCCGGCCTTTCGCATCGCGGGCGGCATCCTGCTGTTCCTCACCGCGCTGGACATGCTGTTCGAGCGCCGCACCCAGCGGCGCGAGGGGCACAGCCATGCCGAGGCCGATCACGACCCTTCGGTCTTTCCGCTGGCCATGCCGCTGATTGCGGGGCCAGGCGCGATTGCCACGGTGATCCTGCTGGTCGGACAGGCAGGCGGCGGGATGGCCGGGATGGCGACCGTGATGGGCTTGATGCTGGC
>CAYTMV010000159.1:0-2749 GCA_964439015.1 uncultured Gemmobacter sp. | reverse complement strand
GCAGATGGTGGGGGCGGGGATCGGCGTGACGCTGATCCCGGAAATGGCGGTGCCGTTCGAGACGCGCTCGGCCGCGGTCAGCGTCGTGGCCTTTCCGCCCCCCCAGCCCAGCCGCACCATCGGCATGGTCTGGCGCAAGACCAACCCGCTGGCCCGGCATCTGGCGCAGATTGCCGATGCCGTGCGCGAGGTGGCCGAGGCGCAGCGATGTCAGATGAAAGCGGCGTCCGCCGTTTGAGCGTCAAGCCGCTGCCCGCCGAACCATTGACCGCGCAGCCGCCAGTCCGGCCGCAGCCAGACCAGATCGGCCACCCGCCCGGCCTCCAGCCGCCCGAAGCGGTCGGACAGGCCGATCAGGCGCGCTGGCTCGGCGCTTGTCATCGTCAAGGCGCGGGTCGGCGCGATGCCCAGACCCACCAGATTGGCAATGGCCTGATCCAGTGTCAGGTCCGCCCCGGCAAGGGTGCCGTCTTCCAGCGTCAGCTTGCCTTCGCTGCGCAGCAATTTCCGGCCGTTCAGGTGCATTTCGGTCAGGGCCGTGCCGGCAAGGCCCATGCAGTCACTGACCAGAAACAGCCCTTCGGCCCGTGCCGCCAAGGCCACCCGCAGGGCGGCGGGCTGGACGTGGATGAGGTCGGCGATCAGTCCTGCCTGCACCTTGCCCGACAGAACGGCCCCCACCAGTCCCGGTGCGCGGGGTTGCATCTGGCTCATGGCATTGAACAGATGGGTGGCGCAGGTGGCCCCGGCGGCAAAGGCGGCCTCGGCCTGTTCGATGCTGCAATCGGCATGGCCCAAGCTGACGATGACCCCTGCGGCGGTCAGCCGCGCGATCTGGTCCGGGCTGACGGATGCGGGGGCCAGTGTCACCATCAGCGCGGGCAGGTTGCCCGCCGCGGTGCAGAGGCGGTTCAGGTCATCTTCGTCCATTGGCCGGATCAGGGCCGGATCATGCGCGCCGTGCCGGGCCGGGTCGAGATGCGGGCCTTCAAGATGCAGGCCCAGAAACCCCGGCACGCCCTGCCGTGCCGCCGCGATCCCCGCGGCGATGACCTGCGCGGTGACATCGGGCGTGTCGGTGATCAGTGTCGGCAAGACCCCGGCGCAGCCAAGGGCGCGATGCGTGGCACAGACCTGCGCCAGACCGGCAAGATCGGTGCCGGCGCCGATCTGATGCCCGCCGCCGCCATTCACCTGCAGGTCCAGAAAAGCGGGTGCCAGAGTGCCTGCCAGCCTTGCCGTCGGGGGCGGTGCCTGGGCCAGCGGCACGACGGCTGCGATCTGCGCGCCGTCAATCACCAGCGCGTGCCCCTCCAGCATGGCCGTGCCGTCAAAGATCCGCTCGGCGGTCAGAACCTGCATCACCCCTCCATCGCCATTGCCAGGGCGCCGTCCAGCGCCGTGCCCAAGGGGGCCTGCACCCGGAAATCCCGCTCAAGCGCCGCCGCATAGGCGGGGCCCAACCCGCCCAGAAACACCACAGGCAGATCGTCATCGCCGCGGATCGCCCGAAGGATCGCCCGCACCTCATCCACGGCCCGCGCGAAGACCCGTGCCGCCCCCGGATCGCCCTCCAGCAAGCGGGGGGCAAGGCGGGCAAATTCGGCCGGGGTGGCACGGCTGGCAAAGCCGATTGCCCCATCTGCCCCGCCCATCTCGTCCAACAGTTCAGCCAGCAACGGGGAAGGGGGGGCAAAGCCGTCAGCGGCGCGCAGGGCCTCGGCCAGCAGCGCGCGGCCCAGAACGGCACCCGAGCCCTCATCCCCCAGCACGAAACCCCGGCCGCCGAACTGCCGAAAACCGGCTCTGTCCTGCCGGGCAAAGACCGAGCCCGTGCCGATCGCCGCAACCAGCCCCGGCGCCGTGCCCAGCGCGCCCCGTGTCGCGGTTTGCGCGTCCGAGACGATCCTTGCCCGGCCGAAGGGCAGGGCTGCCTTGGTGCGCGCGGCGTCGGCAGCAACATTCGCGCCCGCCAGCCCCAGCACAGCCACCAGATCACCCGCAGCCAGATCGGTGCCGCCGAGTGCCTGATGGCTGGCAGCAAGGATCGCCGCCAGCGCGCCCGCCGGGTCGGAATGGATATTGGCGGGCCCCGCCGCGCCGCGACCGATCACAGTTCCTGCACCATCGGCCAGCACCGCCCGGCATCCGCTGCCACCGCCGTCAATACCCAGATACGCGACCATCCGCCCCTCGTTCCCGATCCCGGCGCGACCATAGACGAAATCGCGCCGCGCGCCATCGCCACCTCGTCACGCAGTTGACATACGGCGCCAGAAATTGCCCAACTGGTCAAGATATTGGCCCATGAGAGGCCGAATCATGCAACAGTCACAACTCAGGGAGACTTCCATGACCTTCCGCCCCGCTTCGGGCCTGCTTTCCGTCCTGTTGGCCTGTGCCGCACCGGCAGCACTTTTCGCTGCGACCCCGGCTGATACGCTGGTTGTGGCTGATGCCATCGATGACATCGTTTCGATCGACCCGCATGAGGCGTTCGAGTTTTCGGGCATCGACCTGAACAACAACCTCTATGACACGCTGGTCGAGCTGGACCCTGCCAAACCCGGCGAGATGGTTCCGGGTCTGGCCGAAAGCTGGTCGGTGGCCGATGACGGCGTGACATATACCTTCAAGATCAAGCAGGGGATCACCTTCTCGTCGGGCAACCCGCTGACGGCCGAGGATGCGGCGCTGTCGCTGCGCCGGGTGGTCAAGATGAACAAGACCCCCGCCTTCATCCTGACCC
>CAYTMV010000158.1:0-2755 GCA_964439015.1 uncultured Gemmobacter sp. | reverse complement strand
CCCATTGGGCATTGGTCTTGATGCCACCCAGCGGGAAGAAATGCACCTGTTCGATCCCGAAATCGGGATGGGCGGCCTTGTGGGCGGCCAGTTCTGTCAGAAAATCGGTGGGCTCATAGGGCAAGAGCAGCTTGGTCACGTCCATCGCCCGCTTTTGCAGCACCTTCAGCGAGGGGCCGACGCCGCAGGAAATGGCGAACTTGATCAGGGTCTGCAGCTTGGCCGGGCCCGCCACGCCGATATGCACCGGCAGGTTCACGCCCTCGGCCTTCAGCCGGTTCACCCAGGCAATCACCGGGCCGGCATCGAAGCAGAATTGCGTCGTCATGGCCATCCGGGCATCCGTGCGCTCGGCAAAGGCCGATTTCCAGCGCGCGGCCTCCATCACCGCCCGGTCCGAGCCGTCGGGGTCGATGTCGCGGCTGCCCTCGGGATGGCCCGCCACGTTCAGCCGCACGAACCCGTCAAAAGCGCCCGATTCGATCAGCTGCATCGAGCTGTGATAGTCGCCCACCGGCTGGGCCAAACCGCCTGCCAGCAGCAGCGCCTGGCGCACATTGGCCTCGCCCTGATAACGCGCGACCCAGTCCTTCAGCGTGGCCTTGTCCTTGATGATCCGTGCCGGAAAATGCGGCATGACATCAAAGCCCTGCGCATTGATGCGCCGGGCGGTGGCCACCATGTCCTCGATCGGCGTGCCGTCGATATGGGCGATGTAGACACGGGTGCCCTTCGGCAGGATCGCGCGGAAATCCTCGACCTTCTCGGCGGTGCGCGGCATGACCTCGATCGACCAGCCCTTCAGGAAGGCCTCGAGCAGGGCGTTGCCGGCGCCGCCGGAAGGGGCGGTGTCGCGGCGGAAGTTGAACAGCGCCATCATGGCTCTCCGTTGCAGGGGGGCAGGGGTCAGGCCCGGCCTTCGTTTTCGATCAGCGCCTTGAGACGCGCCATGTCGTATTCGGCCTCGATCCGGGCGGCGATGGCGGGGGCCAACGCCTCGGGTTCGCCCTCCTCCTCGCCCGAGGGCACCTTGCGCCACTCGGCCAGATAGGCGTCGGCATCGCGGGCGCCGATCTTCATGGCGCAGCGGTCGATGGCCTGTTCAAACCGCTCGGGCAGTTGCACCTTGGCGCCCCGCCGGCCCTTGCCGACGATCACCTGAGCCGGAATGTCGCGCCAGTAGACGATGGTCACTTCGGGCATAGTGCCGATTCCCCTTGCGGTTTCTTCCCCTGTCTTATGCGCCGCCGCGGCCGCGCCGGTGTCGGTTTTCGACAATTGGCGCTGCATTGGCGACAGCCCCTGTCTGGCGCGGCCCGAAAGCCGCGGCAAGAGGCATGGCGGGGGGCGGTCCTGAAAAACACGCATGTTGAAGATGAATTTTTCCGGGAAACTTCCGGCATGCTCCACGCGCCCTTGCGCGGCGGGGGCAAGGTGGATACTGTGGCAGCAACCACACATGGAGGGCGTAAAATGGCGCCCGAGCGTCCCCGAGGGGAGGACGCGATCCCGCGCAAGCGTGGCAGGGGCGCCGACCGGCGTCCGCCGCGTGCGGTAGAACCGTCTTCCTCTCCACCCGCCCAGGGGCCGGCGCTTTATGCCGCGCTGGATCTGGGCACGAACAGTTGCCGGATGCTGATTGCCGAACCGCGCGGCAGTCAGTTTCGGGTCGTGGACAGTTTTTCCAAGACTGTCCAGCTTGGCGTGGGGCTCGAAGCCTCGGGCCGGCTGTCGCGCGCCTCGATGGGGCGCACGGTGGCGGCGCTGCGAATCTGTCAGAAAAAGCTGGAAACGCATGGCGTGCGGCGGATGCGTCTGGTCGCCACCGAGGCCTGCCGCCGCGCCCGCAACGCCCGCGATTTCCTGCGGCAAGTGCGGCGCGAGACCGGCATGGTGGTCGAGATCATCTCGACCGAGGAAGAGGCGCGGCTGGCCGCGATCTCCTGCGCGCCGCTGGTGTCGCCGCAGACCGAACAATTGCTGGTGGTGGATATCGGCGGCGGCTCGACCGAGCTGGTCTGGGTCGAACTGTCCGATGTGCCGCCCGCCGATCGCCCGCGGGCGATCATGGCGCTGCATTCCGGCTTCAACGCCCCCGATCCGCACCTGTTGCCCGGCCCGCGGGCGCGGGTGGTGGACTGGATCTCGGTGCCGCTGGGGGTGGCGACGCTGAAGGACCAGTTTGCCGATGTCGAGGACGACGCCGCAAGATTTGCGCTGATGAGCTGGTTTTTCGAAGAAAACCTGGCCAATTTCAGCCCCTACAACGCCGAGGCCGCCCGCGCGGGGTTTCAGATGATCGGCACCTCGGGCACGATCACCACGGTTGCCGCCTCGTTCCTGGGGCTGAAACGCTATGATCGGGCCAAGGTCGACGGGCTGCGGATGTCGTCTTCACAGATCGACACCGTGATCCGCGAATATCTGATGCTTGGCCCCGAAGGCCGCCGCCAGGACCCGCGGATCGGCCGCGATCGCCATACGCTGATCATGTCGGGGGCGGCGATCCTGCAGGCGCTGATGCGGATCTGGCCGACGGATCAGCTGTCGGTCGCTGACCGGGGCCTGCGCGAGGGGCTGCTTTATGCACAGATGTGCGCCGATGGCGTGCTGGATGATGGACCTTACAAATGACCAAACCGCCTGAAAAGAATACCTCCGGCCGCGGCCAGCGCGACCTGCGGGTGCGCGTCAAGACCGCCAAGGGGCGCCGGCTGTCCTCAACCCTGTGGTTGGAGCGGCAGTTGAACGACCC
>CAYTMV010000157.1:0-2760 GCA_964439015.1 uncultured Gemmobacter sp. | reverse complement strand
CAATCATGACGGCTATAGTAACGGCGTTCAGGCCGAAGGATCAGGTATTTCAGGACGCGGCCCCGGTGGCGGCGATGTATCGCGACCTGGGCACGGTGCGTGCCGAGCGGGAGGTGACGCGGGTTCTGGGTGAGTTGGCGCTGGCGATGTCCAACCTGGCTGACAGGGTCCGCGCGCATGAGATGGCGGATCTGGGCCGGCAATTCCGGCTTCTGGAACACAAGAGCGAGCAGTTGGGCCTGGTCAGCCTGGGCCAGGTTGCGGGTGATGCGCGCATCTGTCTGGAACGGCGCGACAGCACGGCCTTTTCGGCAGTCTGGGCGCGGCTGTTGCGGGTGGCTGAACGCTGCCTCATCGCCGATCCGGCCGCGCTGGACTGGGGGCCTTGAGCGTCCGGCACGCGGGCGCGGTAACAAAAAGGGCGCGGAGCAAATCCGCACCCTTTCTCATGACTCCGCTTGAGGAGATGTCAGAACTTCATCACATAAGAGACGCCTACAACCAGCGGATCAATCTCGACCTTGCCGACCTTGGCACCGTTCAGTTTCACGTCGCTGTCGATGTCGATGTAGCGCACGTCAAACCGCACGGCGCCCTTTTCGCTGATCGCATAGTCCATGCCCAGATGGGCGGCCAGGCCCCAGCTGTCCTCGATGTCCAGCTTGCCCAGCGGCGAGGTGTCTTCGAAGAAGGTGGTGTAGTTCACACCGACGCCGACGAAGGGCTTGATCGCCACGCCGGTGGGGAAGTGATAGTTGACCGAGACCGTGGGCGGCAGGTGTTTGGTCACACCAGCCTTGGCGCCGCCAACGTAGATATCGTGCTTGAACGGCAGGGCGGCGAGGACTTCGATGCCGATATTGTCGCGGATGAAATATTCAAAGGTAAAAGTCGGCCGGGTATTATCGCCGATCTCGGTCGCGCCACCGGCAACCGTGCCGTTGTCGGATTTCGGGTTCACATATCCGACGCCGAAACCAAGGGTCATATCACCGGCAGATTGTGCCAACGCGGGGGCCGCAAGGCTGCCTGCAGCCACAAGGGCCAGAACGAGGGTTTTCATGGTCGCACTCCCACAAAGTTTGCGTGGCGACACTCGCTTCCCGGCATGGCCAGAATCATGATCTGAATCAAGGGTCACCCCTGCAAAGGTGCGGCAATCTGTCCTGACGTCCACGGTGCTGTCGATCACAGATCCGTGGGGGCGTTTGGCGGGATCAGAAAGGCGCGGTGCCTGCCGCGGCCCGCGCCGCGCGGGCGATCACGGCTTCCTCATCGGTGGGGATGACCATGACGGTGGTGCGCGCCAGCTCGGACGACACCACGCGTGCGTTGGACGCATTTCGGGCATGGTCGATCTCGATCCCCATCCAGCCCATCCGCTCACAGACGCGGGCGCGGATCAGGGCCGAGTTTTCACCGATCCCACCGCTGAAAACCAGCGCATCGATCCCGCCCATGCTGGCGGCCAACCCGCCAATCTCGCGCTGCAGGCGGAACACGAAATAGTCGATGGCCTGCGCGGCTTCGGGCGCATCGCTCGCTTCCAGGGCCCGCATGTCGTTGGATATGCCGGACAGACCCAGCAGGCCCGAACGTTTGTAGAGCAGGTCCGAGATTTCGGGCGCGCTCATACCCTGATCCATCATCCACAGCATCACGCCGGGGTCCAGTTGGCCGCAGCGCGTGCCCATCGGCAACCCGTCCAGCGCCGAGAAGCCCATGGTCGAGGCAACCGACCGGCCGTTCTGGATCGCGCAGGCCGAGGCACCGTTGCCCAGATGCGCCACCACCACCCGGCCAGCCGCAAGGCCCGGCGCGATGCGCGCCAGCTCGCCGGCGATGTAGTCATAGCTGAGGCCGTGAAAGCCATAGCGCCGCACGCCACGCTCATACATCTCGCGCGGCAGGGCGAAGGTGTCGTTGACCCAAGGATGGTTGCGGTGGAAGGCCGTGTCGAAACAGGCCACCTGCGGCACGCCGGGAAAGGCCGCCATCGCCGCGTGGATGCCGGCCAGATTGTGCGGCTGATGCAGCGGTGCGAAGGGGGCCAGCGCCTCAAGCTCGGCCAGAATCGCGGCGTCTATCCGCACGGGCGCGGCGTGACGGGCGCCACCATGCACCACCCGATGGCCGATTGCCGCAAGGGACAGGCCGGGAAAGGCCGCGCGCAGGCTGTCCAGCACCGATTGCAGCGCGCCGGCATGGCTGGACAGATCGCCCGGCCGGGCGATGTCGCCGCCGGCTGCATCCTTCAGCCGCAATATCCCTTCCGGCCCGATCCGGTCGACGATGCCTGTCGCCAGCGGCCGCTCACCCGTTGCCGGATACAGTGCCACCTTCAGCGAGGACGAGCCCGCGTTCAGCGTCAGGACCGCGCCTTCAAGACCTCCCGCGCTCATGCCGTTTGCCCCGCGAAATGGTGGATGGCCGCCACCGCACAAGAGGCCAGCCGCGACACCGGGCTGTCGGAACGCGAGTTCAGGATCACCGGCACCTTTGCCCCCATCACCAGCCCGGCCCCTTCGGCGTGGCTGATATAGGCCAGCTGCTTGGCCAGCATGTTGCCGGCATCAAGGTTGGGGGCGACAAGGATGTTGGCCCGCCCAGCGACCGCCCCTTTCAGGCCCTTGGTGCGCGCAGCGCCCATGTCGATCGCATTGTCCATCGCCAGCGGCCCTTCCACCTGACCGCCCTTGATCTGGCCGCGATCGGCCATCTTGGACAGCAGCGCCGCATCCAGCGAGGACTGGATCGCCG
>CAYTMV010000156.1:0-2764 GCA_964439015.1 uncultured Gemmobacter sp. | reverse complement strand
CTGTTGCAGGATGTCCTTCATGGCGTCCCCCGATGCGTGCAAACGCAGAATCTGCTGTCATTGAGGCGCAACATAATTGCGCCAAGTCCGGGGCGATAGCGCGATTCGGAAAATTTGCAAATTATTGGCAGGTCTCTTTTTGCAAATTGCAAAATCGCAAAGCATGGACAGCCCGGCGCGACCTTGGCAGATGACACCTGCCCTACCGGAGGTGTCCATGCCCGTCTCTTTCACCACCATCGGCCTGCTGCTGGCCTCGAACATCTTCATGACGTTGGCGTGGTATGGGCATCTGAAGTTCAAGACCACCTCGCTGATCGTGGTGATCGCGGTCAGCTGGATGATCGCCCTGCCCGAATATATCCTGCAGGTGCCTGCCAACCGCATCGGCCACGGCTATTTCTCGGCGGCCGAGCTGAAGACGATCCAGGAAGTGATCACCCTCGCGGTGTTCTCGGGCTTTTCGGTGCTGGTGCTGAAAGAGCCGCTGACCTGGAACCACGCGCTGGGGTTTGCGCTGATCCTTGCCGGGGCGGCGGTGATCTTCAACAAGCCGATCTGATCAAACCCCGCCGCCCAGCTGCGCCAGCGCCTTGGCCGCGGCCTCGTCCGGGGTCATGCCGCCCGCGGCGACTGCATCGCCCAGACGGGCCATCATCGCCCGCGCCTCGCCCCGCTCCAGCGCGGCCAGCAGGCCGGCACGCACCTCGGCCTGAAACCAGTGGCGGGCCTGATCGGCACGGCGCGCGGCCCAGTGGCCGTTTTCGCGCCGCCATGCGGCCAGCGCCTGCATCTCGTCCCAGGCCCCGGCCAGGCCCTCGCCCGCCACGGCCGAAACGGTCATCGCCTTGGGAAAGCCCGGCGGGTCCTGCGGGCGGTGGCGCAACAGCCGCAGCGCGCCTGCGTAATCGGCCATGGTGCGCAGCGCCGCGGGCTTCAGGTCACCATCGGCCTTGTTGACCAGAATCATGTCGGCAATCTCCATGATGCCGCGCTTGACGCCCTGCAACTCGTCGCCCCCCGCCGGGGCCATCAGCAACAGGAACACATCGCAGATCTCGGCCACCATGGTTTCGGATTGGCCGACCCCCACCGTCTCGATCAGCACCACGTCAAACCCTGCCGCCTCGCACAGCGCCACCGCCTCACGGGTGCGGCGCGCCACGCCACCAAGTTGGGCCTGACTGGGCGAGGGGCGGATGAAGGCGCGCGGATCGCGGCTCAGCTGCTCCATCCGCGTCTTGTCGCCGAGGATCGACCCGCCCGAGCGCGCCGAGGACGGATCGACCGCCAGCACCGCCACCCGCAGCCCCTGCCCGGTCAGAAAACAGCCAAACGCCTCGATGAAGGTCGATTTGCCCACCCCCGGCGTGCCGGACAGCCCGACCCGCAGCGCCTGCCGCCCTGTGGCCGCTACCCGCGCCACCAGATCGCGCGCCTGCGCCCGGTGATCCGACCGGCCGCTTTCAACCAGCGTGATCGCGCGGGCCAGCGCGCGGCGGTCGCCCGCGATCACCTTTTCTGCCAGTTCTGCAATATCCATCGGCCCTCTCCGGCAAATATTCGCCCGCGTCCACCTCCCGGACACGCAGGCGTGAGGGCGGCGGCACAGCTTCAGGGGGTGTTTTGCCAGCCCCGATGCCTATATGCCAGAGCCGATGCGCCGCATCCGCGCTGTGAAAGGACCGTGACATGCTCTCTCCGCTCCGCACCCTTGCACTGGGCCTGATGCTGGCCAGCCCTGCCGCCGCCGAAACGGCGAAGTTCGATCTGGTGCTGGCCGGCATCACCGCCGGCAGCTTCAGCTATGACGCGGACATCGATGACAAGACCTACAGCGTGACCGGGCGGCTGAAGACCTCGGGCATGGCCGCGATGCTGAGGAAGGTCAGCTATACGGCTGCGGCTTCGGGCAGTGTGCGCGGCAAGACCCTGCAAGCCAGCCGCTATGACGAGCGGGCCGATACCGGCAAGCGCCAGTCCGAAGTGTCGATGGTCTGGAAGGCCGGCGTGCCTCAGGTGGTCAGCTATGCCCCCGCGCGCAAGCCGCGCGCCTGGGACATCGACGCCGCCGCCCAGACCGGCACCGTTGACCCGCTGTCCGCGATGCTGGCGGTGTTGCGCAATGTGCCGGCCGGGCAGGAATGTGGTGTGCGTGTTGCGATGTTTGACGGCCGGCGCGCGACCGAGGTGTCCACCGGCGCGCCCAAGGCTGCGGGCGACCGCGTGACCTGTGCAGGCGAATATCGCCGCGTGGCCGGGTTCTCGCCCGATGACATGGCCGAAAAGACCCGCTTTCCCTTCACCCTGACCTATGCGCCCGGCCCCGGCGGTCAGATGCAGGTTCAGGAAGTGACGATGGACACGCTGTTCGGCAAGGGGCGGCTGGTGCGCCGCTGACCTCTTGCGGGGCGATGCCAAACCTGCTGGATAGGCCCATGCGCCTGCCCATCGAAGAAGCCTTGCCTGACCTGCTGTCCGCCCTGCGCCATCGCGGGCGGGCGGTGTTGCAGGCCCCGCCCGGCGCCGGCAAGACCACCATGGTGCCGCTGGCGATCCTGCGCGCGGGCCTTGTCCCCGGTCGTATCGTCATGCTCGAGCCGCGCCGTCTGGCCGCCCGCGCCGCCGCCGAACGCATGGCCGAAACGCTGGGCGAGGCAGTGGGCGAGACCGTGGGCTACCGCATCCGCGGCGAGGCCCGCACCTCGGCCCGCACCCGGATCGAGGTGGTGACCGAGGGCATCCTGACCCGGATGATCCAGTC
>CAYTMV010000155.1:0-2765 GCA_964439015.1 uncultured Gemmobacter sp. | reverse complement strand
ACCACAAGGATCGCGTTATTGGGCGCATAGAAGGTGCGGTAGAAATCCAGCGCCTGCGCGGTGCCCAGGCCTTCGATCTCGTGCCGCCAGCCGATGATCGGCCGCCCGTAAGGATGGTTGAGGTATTGCGCCGCGCGCAGCTGTTCAGAAAACAGCGCCTGCGGATCGCTGTCGACCCTTTGCGCACGCTCTTCGAGAATCACGTTGCGTTCGGTCGCCACCACGTCGTCAGTCAGGACCAGATCGCGCATCCGGTCCGCCTCCATCCGCATCACCATGTCCAGCCTGTCGGCGGCGATGCGTTGGAAATAGGCGGTGTAATCCCAGCTGGTAAAGGCATTGTCATTGCCGCCCTGCGCCTCGATCAGCCCGGAAAACGCACCGGGGGCGATGTCGTCCGTGCCCTTGAACATCAGGTGTTCAAAGAAATGCGCGATGCCGGAATGGCCCGGGGCTTCATCTGCGGCGCCGGTGCGATACCAGACCATCTGCGTGACCGCCGGGGCACGGTGATCCTCGATCACCAAAACCTGCAAGCCGTTCTCCAGCGTGAAGTCGGTAACCGTGTCAGCCAGGGCTGGCAGGGGCAGAAACGGCAGGACGGCAAGCAGGATGCGGCGCATGAAACCTCCGGGTGTGTGGCGCAGAGGTCGCCGCAAACTGCTCCGAGGTCAAGCGCCGGTGACGCGGAGTTTACTCGCCCGCGCCTTCGGGCGGGGCCGAGGGGTTGCCGGCATTGGCGGCACGCCACCGCTCCAGTTCGGCCTGCTGATCCAGCCACATGTCATCATAGGCGCGGTAATAGACGTTTACGCCAAACAACCGCTCGAGCAGCCGACCGTTGTTCTTGCGGCGGATGTCGAGGTCTTTGTCGGCCAAGGCGGTGCGGATATCGGATTGCACGCCGTTGCGGCTGGCTGCGGCCACGAGGGCACCGTCTGCTGCCGGCGCACCGGCGCCGGTGGCAGGGGCCTGCGGCTTGCCGCCAAGGGCGATGATCGCATCCTCATGCGGGGTGGCGTCGGTGATGTTGCTGCCGCCCGGCGTGGGTTCCGGCAATTGCGCCAGATCCTGCGGCATTTCCAGCGGCTTGGGCGGCACGATGCCAAACTCGTCCGGGCCATTGCCCTGCGGGCGCAGGTTCATCAGGTTGGGCTGGTCGTCATTGCCGCAGGCTGACAGCGACAGCGCCACAAGCGCCGCCAGCACGGAACCTTTCGCTGTCTGCATCATCCTGCCCCCGGTCAAACTTGCCTCGTCTTAGCGCATAGAACCCGGCGCGTCACGGGGTCTTTCGGCGGCGTGGCCGGCTTCCGCCATCCTCGCCGGTGAACAGCACCAGACCCAGCGCGCCGGCAAAGATCGCGATGTCGGCGATGTTGAAGGCATAGGGGTTCTCGATCCCGCAGCAGGACATGTTGAGAAAGTCCGCAACCGCGCCGTAGATCACTCGGTCCACGACATTGCCCAGCGCCCCGCCGATCAGCAGGCCGGCGCTGACCTGCGCCCAGCGGCCATGCGGGCTGCGGGTGATCCAGCGCCAGACCCAGAGGCTGATGCCCAGCGCCAGCGCGATCAGAACCCAGCGCATCGTCTCGGCCCCGCCGGAGAGGATGCCGAAGTTGACCCCGGTGTTCCAGGCCATGCGGAAATTCAGGAATGGCGGCAGAATGTCGATTTCGCCGCGGTTCATCAGGTCCAGCCCGCGGACCACGGCGAACTTGCTGGCCTGATCGGCCAGAAAGATCGCCGCAGAGATGAGGGCGACGCGCCGCATCGAGGTCAGTGCCGGAAATGGCGCATGCTGGTGAAGACCATCGCCAGCCCGGCCGCATCGGCAGCCGCGATGACCTCATCGTCGCGCATCGAGCCGCCAGGCTGGATGATCGCGGTCGCCCCTGCCTCCGCGGCCGAGATCAGCCCGTCGGCAAAGGGGAAAAACGCGTCCGAGGCCACGACCGAGCCTTGGGTCAGCGGTGCGGGCAGGCCCAGCGCCTCGGCCATGTCCTGGCTTTTGCGGGCGGCGATGCGGGTGCTGTCCACGCGGCTCATCTGACCGGCACCGACGCCGACGGTGGCGCCATCCTTGACGTAGATGATGGCGTTGGACTTGACGTGCTTGGCGACCTTCCAGGCAAACAGCAGGTCGGCCAGTTCGGCCTCGGACGGGGCGCGTTTGGTCACGACCTTCAGATCATCGCGGGAAATGTGGCCGTTGTCGCGGTCCTGAACCAGAAAGCCGCCCGCCACCTGCCGCCATGCCAGACCCGGCGCGCGCGGATCGGGCAGTGATTCGGTGGTCAGAAGACGCAGGTTCTTTTTCGCGGCAAAGATCTCGCGCGCCTCTGGCGTGGCGCCGGGGGCGATGACGACTTCGGTGAAGATTTCCGTGATCAGCGCCGCGGTCTCGGCGTCAAGCGTCTGGTTCAGCGCCACGATGCCGCCAAAGGCAGAGGTGCGGTCGCAGTCATAGGCGCGGCGATAGGCTTCGGCCAGCGAAGCGCCCGTGGCCACACCGCAGGGATTGGCATGCTTGATGATGGCGCAGGCGGGCGCGCCCTCGGCAAATTCGGCTACCAGTTCAAAGGCGGCGTCAGTGTCGTTGATGTTGTTGTAGGACAGTTCCTTGCCCTGCCACTGCCGCGCGGTGGCCACGCCGGGGCGGCGGGTGCCGTCGGTATAGAAGGCGGCCTTTTGATGCGGGTTTTCGCCATAGCGCAGGGTTTGCGCCAGCTGACCGGCAAAGGCGCGGCGGCGCGGGGCCT
>CAYTMV010000154.1:0-2779 GCA_964439015.1 uncultured Gemmobacter sp. | reverse complement strand
CCCGAGGGGCGCCGCGCCAGCGCCGACAGCGCATAGCCCACACCGATGAAGGTGGCCCCCAGGGCAATCGAGGACCAGGTCAGCCGCCACAGCGCCGGAAGACCCGAGGCCGAGGCAGGGTCTACCAACAGCGCCGCACCGGCGGCCAGCCCATAGCCCACCACCACCGCCAGCGACAGCACCGCCAGATGCGCGATCAGCTTGCCCAGCAGCACCTCCCACCGCGCCACCGGATAGGTCAGCAGCAGGGGCAGCGTGCCGCGCTCGACCTCGCCGGCGATGGCGTCAAAGCTCATCAGCAGCGCCAGCAGCGGCACCAGATAGACCGACAGAGAGGTCAGCGAGGCGACCGTCACCGACAGCCGGTCCACCCCCAGCCCGCCCGACGGGGCCGACCCCGCCGCAGACAGCACCAGCGAAAACAGCGCCATCAGCGCCACGGCGATCGCCACCCAACGGTTGCGCAGCGCGATGCGGAACTCGGTCCCGGCGGTGGCAAGGATGCGGTTCATTGCCCGTCCCTCCGGCTGAAATGGCTGTAGATATCCTCAAGGCTGGGGGGCAGCACGTCGAGATCCGCGACCTGCCCGCCCAAGCCGGCAATCCGGGCCAGCGCCGCCAGCTTGTCGCCCTGGGTCACCGACAGCGTCAGCAGATCACCCTGCGCCACCGCCCCCGGCAGCGCCTGCGCCAGGGCCGCGGCCTGCCCCGGCGCGGGCGTCACGCTCAGCGCCACCGGCAGCGCGGCTTGGCGGCGCAGCGCGGCCAGACTGCCCTCGGCCACCATCCGCCCCTTGGACAGGATCAGGATGCGGTCGGTGCGGGCCTCGACCTCGGTCAGGGCATGGCTGGACAGCAGGATCGACGCGCCGCGCGCGGCCAGCCCATCCAGCAACTCGTAAAAGTCGCGGCGCGACACCGGATCGAGACCCGAGGTCGGCTCGTCCAGAACCAACAGCCGCGGCGTGCCGATCAGCGACTGCGCCAGACCGACGCGCTGCCGCATCCCCTTGGAATAGGTGCCGATGCGGCGGCGGGCGGCATGGCCCAGCCCCA
The DNA here is from genome assembly GCA_964439015.1 of uncultured Gemmobacter sp. GTDB lineage: Bacteria > Pseudomonadota > Alphaproteobacteria > Rhodobacterales > Rhodobacteraceae > Gemmobacter. Next base: position 1,723 of record CAYTMV010000154.1, on the reverse strand, counting down.
CCTGCTCCAACAGACCCATCGCTTGCGCCGGATTTTCGCCGCGCAGGCTGAGATATTGGCGGATCTGCTCCAGCCCGGTCAGCGCCGGATGAAAGGCGGCATTTTCCGGCAGATAGGCCACCTGCCGCCGCGCCTCGGCCGAGCCCGGCGCCGCCCCGCAAACCTCGACCCGGCCCGAGGTCGCCGCGATCAGCCCGAGCACGATCTTCATCATCGTCGACTTGCCGGCACCATTATGGCCCAGGAGCGCCACGCGCTCTCCGGCCGCGACCGAGAAGGTCACGTCGGTCAGCGCCGGCACCGCCTCGAAACGCTTAGTGAGAGCCGAGATCGTTAAGGTCGAATTCATCGTAACTGCCTTTCGTCCAGCGCCCTGCCGCTTCGGTCTCGAAGGGCAGGATCTCTGCCGGAACGGGTATTTCAAGAGGTGCCATCAAGGGATGGCTGTCCAGCACGCCGCCGGGCAGCGTGGCCGGGAATGAGGATTGCGACCAGCGGATCAACTGCACCGCCGGCGCCCCGGTCAGCAGCGCCGCCGCGGGCTGCGACCACAGGATATGGTCCATCAGGTCATTGGGCCGAAACACCCCATCCGCGACCCCGTCGCCGTTCAGATCATAGGCCGGATGGTCGGACCAGAAATTGCCGCGCCCCTCGAAGCTCCATTCGATATGGCGGGTGCCCACGTATTTCACCTGTTCCTGATTGCCAAGAAAGGCGTTTCCGGTCAGCACGTTACGCTCTGACCCTGCGGTAAAGTGGATGCCGATCCCGCAATCCTGAAACCGGTTGTCGAAGATCAGGTTCTTGTGGGCATTGTAGATGAACAGGCATTTCTTCGTGCCGCCCCGCACCAGATTGCCCGAGACATCGGCGCTGTTGGCATAGTTCAGCATCACGCCGTGTTCGCGGTCGCCAAGGCTGCGATTGTTCTTCACCACCACCCGGTCCGAAAACATGATCGCAAAGCCAAGATGGTTGCCGACCGAGATGTTGCCCGACACTTCGGAGTCGTTGGTATACATGTAATGGACCGCAAAGCGCAGGTCGCGGAACAGGTTGTTGCGGTAGGTGCCCTTGCGCGAGGCGTTGGAGAAGATGCCGTCGCGGCCCCAGCGGATCGTGTTGCCCTCGACCACCGTGCCGGGGCTGTTCCAGACATAGATGCCATTGCCGCGTTCGTTCATGCGCGGGTTCTGCGTGCCCTCGATCTGATTGTTCCTGACCAAGGCATCAAGTCCGCCATGCACGTCGATGCCGTGCATGTTGCCAGTCAGATAAAGCCCCTCGATCCGGGCGCGATCGGCCCCTTTCAGGATCTTGACCCCGGCATCGAGGGTCTTGTTCACATGGCTCGAGCCGGTGACGGTAAAACCTTCCAGCGTGACGTCGGGCGCGGCGATGGTCATCACCGTGCCCTGCCCCTGCCCGTCCACCACCGCGCCGCGCGGGCCGGTCACGGTCAAGGGGCGGTCGATGGTGACGGGGCCCGGATAGGCCCCGTCCGACAGGATCAGCACATCGCCGGGGCTGGCCCCGGCGATGGCCGCGGCCAACGCGCCCGGACCGGGCGTGACCGCAACATCGGCTGCCCGCAGGGGCAGCGCGGTCAGGGTCAACGCAGCGATCAGAACGGCCAGCCGCTTCATCCTCATGCGCCTTTCGGTTCCACGAACATCCGGCCGCGCATCTCCATGTGCAGCGCGTGGCAGAACCACTGGCA
>CAYTMV010000153.1:0-2822 GCA_964439015.1 uncultured Gemmobacter sp. | reverse complement strand
CGCTGGCCTTCAGCTATCCGATCAAGGTGCAGGCGCTGCGCTCGGGCCTCAGCGGTTGGCAGTATTACGACGTGGTGCTGGAACTGGTGATGCAGGCCGGCGTGATGACGCGGATCGTGCATTTCGACTATGTCTATTCCAGCACCTGCCCCTGCTCGCTGGAACTGTCGGAACATGCGCGCCGCACCCGCGGCCAGCTGGCCACGCCGCATTCGCAACGGTCGGTCGCGCGCCTCAGCGTGGTGCTGCGCCCAGGAACCGAGATCGCTGTCGAAGATCTGGCCGATCTCTGCCGTCGCGCTGTGCCGACCGAGACCCAGGTGATGGTGAAACGCGAGGACGAGCAGGCCTTTGCCGAGCTGAACGCCGCCAACCCGATCTTTGTTGAGGATGCCGCCCGGCTGTTCTGCGAGGGGCTGCGCGCCGATCCGCGGGTGGGCGATTTCCGGGTGGTGGCAAGCCATCAGGAAAGCCTGCACAGCCATGACGCGATCAGCGTGCTGACCGAAGGGCCGACCTTTGCCGGTGCCAGCCTCGAGCCGCACCTGTTCCGCTCGTTGATCCATACCCGCTGAACGTTGCGCGGGGGCGGGGCTTGACAGGCCGCGCGCCCGTGCCCATGGCTTGACGCCATGATCGAGTTTCGCCCCGTTTTTCATGTGATTGGTCTGATCCTCGTGGTGCTGGGCAGCCTGATGCTGGTCCCGGCGCTGGTCGATCACTTTACCGAAAGTGGCAATGCCGGGGCCTTTGTCTCGGCGGCGGCGATGACGGTCGGGCTGGGCTTTTTCGTCGCGCTGGCCAACCGCAGCGAGATCAGCGCCGAGTTCGATCTGCGGCAGGCCTATGTGTTGACGGTCCTGGTCTGGATGGTGGTGCCAGCCTTTGGCGCGGTGCCGTTTGTGCTGGGCGCGCCGGATCTGGGGCTGACCGATGCCTATTTCGAGGCGGTTTCGGGCATCACGGCCACGGGGGCCACGGTGATCACCGGGCTGGATGGTTTGCCCGCGGGCATGAACCTGTGGCGGGGGATGCTGAATGCGCTGGGCGGACTCGGGATCGCGATCCTTGCCATGATCTTCCTGCCGATCATGCGGGTGGGCGGCATGCAGTTTTTCAAGGTGCAGGGCTATGACACCTTCGGCAAGGCGCTGCCGCGGGCGGGCGATATCGCGCTGGCGCTGCTGTGGGTCTATCTGGGGTTGGTTCTGATCGCCGGGTTGACCTATTCGGCGCTGGGGATCGATTGGCTGGATGCCGCGGTCTATGCGATGTCGTCGATCTCGACCGGGGGTTTTACCGCCACGGATACCAGTTTCCACAAATATGCCGGACCGGCCGAATATGCGGGGGCGCTGTTCATGGTGCTGGGGGCGCTGCCCTATGTGCTGTATGTGCAGATCCTGTCAGGCGGCAGTCCGGCGCGGCTGTGGCGTGATCCGCAGGTGCGGGGCTTTCTGACCGGTCTGGGGGCGGCGACCGCGGCGGTGGTGGGCTGGCGGGTGCTGATCGACGGCGCGGCCTTCGAGCCCAGCCTGCGGGTCGGGTTGTTCAACGTGGTGTCGATCTTCACCGGGACGGGGTTCGGCACCGGCGATTTCACCGCCTGGGGCGGGTTTGCGCTGGTCGTCACCTTTGTGATCGGTTTGGTCGGGGGCTGTTCGGGGTCGTCCACCGGGGCGCTGAGTGTGTTTCGGGTGCAGCTGATGTTTGCGGCTTTCTGGGCCGAGCTGCGCCGGGTCGCCACGCCCAACCGGGTCGTGCCGCTGCGCTATGGCGGGCGCAGCGTCGATGCCGAGACGCTGGACGGGTTGATGCTGTTCGTCTTTGCCTTCGTCTTCGGCATGGGGGTGCTGAGCGTGGCGATCAGCCTGACGGGGGTGGATGCCACCTCGGCGCTGTTTGCCGCATGGGCGACGCTGGGCAATGTCGGCTATGCGGTGGGGCCGATGACCGCCAAGACCGCCACCTTCGTGGATTTTCCGGGCGCGGCCAAATGGCTGATGATCGCCGGCATGTTGCTGGGCCGGATCGCGCTGGTCGCGGTCTTTGTCATGGTCCTGCCGCGGTTCTGGCGGGCCTGAGCCCGCCTGTCCCCGTTCACTTCCAGCAGGAGACCAGCACCGTCATGCCGCGGGCGGCGCGGGCCAGATCCTCGGGCGGCAGGGGGGCTGCGCTGCCCGCGGCCAGGGTCGGGCTGACCCCGGCCCCGGTCAGAAAGGGCGACAGGCTGGCCGCATCGCGGGCCATGGCCACGCCCGGCGGCAGTTCGCGCCCATTGACCGGCGCCGCTGGCAGGGTCAAGCCCACCACTGCGCCGCGCGCATCCAGCACCGGACCACCGGCATCGCCGGGCAGAAGGCTGGCGTTCAGCCGCATCTGGCCGGCGGTTCCGTCCAGCCCTTCGGCCGCGGCCAGCCCGCCAAAGGTCAGGGTGGCGGCGGGAAGCTGGTCTTCATAGCCATAGCCTGCCACGGCCACCTCGGCCCCGGCCGGCGGCAGCGGGGCGGCAAGGCTGGCCACCGCAGGCGGTGACAGCGGCCGTGCGGGGGTCAGCAGCGCCAGCCCGTCTGCGGTTGCGGTGACGCTGGCATCGTGGCGCAGGTCCAGGGTGATGCGGGCGCAATCCGCCACCGCCTCGGCCACAGTCAATACATGGCCCGCGTCATCGACATACAGCCCTGACCGCGAGAAGGCCGGGCGGCGCATCTCCAGCCCGCCCATCAGCCCCGCGCGGGTCTCGTCCGACATCGGCACCATGCCGGGATCCAGCGCCTTGGTGCCGACCGCGCGGAAGCTGCGCTGCAATGTCTGGACCACGC
>CAYTMV010000152.1:0-2853 GCA_964439015.1 uncultured Gemmobacter sp. | reverse complement strand
AATATCGGCTCGGCGCTGCCGCTGTCGGCGGCGGTCGATGCGATCGGCTGGCGTGGCGCTGTCTGGGTATTGGCCGGGGTGACGGCGCTGATCGCGCTGCTGATCGCGGTTCTCGTCCGCGATCCGGCCCGGATCGTGACGCAGGAGAAGGGCTCGTTGCTGGATCTGCTGCGGATGCGGGCGTTGTGGCCGCTGTTCGCGATGATGGCGCTTTGCTATGCGCCGATTGCCGCGGTGCGCGGGTTGTGGGTCGGCCCATATTACGCGGAGGTTTTCGGTGCCACCGCTGACGAGATCGGGCAGGTGACGCTGTGGATGGGCTTGGCGATGGTGCTGGGCAGCTTTGCCTACGGGCCGTTGGAGCGGGTCTTCGGCACCCGCAAGGGGCTGATTATGGTCGGTAACGTACTGGTCCTGCTGGCGCTGATCGGGCTTTGGGCAATGCCGCTGGCGGGTGGTTGGGTGACGCTGGGGCTGTTTGTGCTGTTTGGTCTGGCGGGGACATCGTTTCCGATGGTCATTGCCCATGGCCGGGCCTTCCTGCCCGCCCACCTGACCGGGCGCGGCGTGACCTTGCTGAACCTGTTCGGGATCGGTGCGGTGGGCGTGGCGCAGTTCATCACCGGGCGTTTGTCGGCCAGCGTGGCGACCCCTCCGGTCGAGGCGCCTTATGCCGCGATCTTCGGCTTTTTCGCGGTCACGTTGGCGCTGGCGCTTGCCTACTATGCCACCTCGCAGGATCGCACCGATTGATCGTCTTTCCCGCCGAATACCAGCCCCGCAAGGAGGCGCTGTTTGCTGCCCTTGCGGAGGTGGCGGGGGGCGGTCTGCGGTTGAAGGCGATCCCGTCGCGCCTGCGTGGCTATCCCGAGACCGCCGCGCGGGCCGATGCGGCGATGGCCCGCGCCAAGCGCCAGCATCGCGGCCTGCTGCGGTGGCTGAAGCGTCGGCTGATCGCGGGCCAATACAACTGGGCGCGGGCCTATTTTACCCGCCATCCCGACCGGGTGGCGGTGGCGTGGAACGGGCTGACCGGCTCGCGCATGGCCTATATGATGGGCGCGCGGGATGCAGGTGCGGCGCGGCTTTATGCCGAGCTTGCCCCCTTGCCCGGACGGATCACGCTGGACCCGGTGGGGGTCAATGCCGAAAGCTCGGTGCCGCGGGAGCCCGATTTTTTCCACGCCCATGCCGCCCAACATGGTCTGTCTGACTGGCGGCGGCTAGGCACCGGCATGGTCGCGCGCCCCTCGCGTCGGGCAGATGTGGCGCAGGGGGGGGCTGCGCTGCCCGACACGCCGTTTCTGTTCTGCCCCTTGCAGGTGCCCGATGACAGCCAGATCACCCTGTTTTCCGGTTGGTGCGGCGGGATGGAGGGATTTTTCGCGGCACTGACGCAGGCGGTGAAAAACTTGCCCGATGGCTGGCACCTGCGTCTGAAAGAGCATCCCTCGGCCAAGACCTCGCTTAGGCCGCTGCTGGCGCCGCTGCTGGACACGGGGCGGGCGGTTCTGGACAACGACACCGACAGCTTCGCGCAGGTCGCGGCATCGCGGGGGGTGGTGACGCTGAATAGTTCGATGGGGTTGCAGGCGTTTTTTCACGACAAGCCGGTCGTGACGCTGGGCCGGGCCTTCTGGGCCTTGCCGGGACTGGTTACGCCCGCCACATCGGCCAAATCCCTCGCCGCGATCCTTGCACAGCCTCAGGCGCTGGGATTCGATCAAATCCTGCGCGATGCTTTCATGAGCTGGCTGGATCGGGTCTATTATCCCGTATTCGACCCCGAAACCGGCTTTGACCGTGACGCATTCGCCGCAAAGCTGGCGCAAGCGCGCGCCGCCGCCGCTGCAGGCCCATAAACCCTTTCCCCAAAGCCCCAGTTGCGTTAACAGGCCGCGTCCTCCGCATGGGCGGGGGCGGGAACCAAGGAGATCCCCCGATGGGCTACAAAGTCGCCGTCGTCGGCGCCACGGGCAACGTGGGCAAAGAAATGCTGAACATCCTCGCCGAGCGCGAGTTTCCGGTGGACGAGATCGTGGCGCTGGCGTCGCGCAACTCGCTGGGCACTGAAGTCAGCTTTGGCGACAAGACTTTGAAGACCAAGGATCTGGCCGAGTTTGATTTCACCGGCTGGGACATCGCCTTTTTTGCCATCGGCTCGGATGCGACCAAGGTCTATGCGCCCAAGGCCGCAAGCCAGGGCTGCGTGGTGATCGACAACTCGTCGCTCTATCGCTATGACCCCGACGTGCCGCTGGTCGTGCCGGAAGTGAACGCCGAGGCGGTGGATGGCTACAAGGCCAAGAACATCATCGCCAACCCCAACTGCTCGACCGCGCAGATGGTGGTGGCGCTGAAGCCGCTACATGACCGCGCCAAGATCAAGCGCGTGGTGGTTGCCACCTACCAGTCGGTCTCCGGCACCGGCAAAGAGGCGATGGACGAGCTGTGGAACCAGACCAAGGGCATGTTCGTGCCGGGTCAGGAAGTCGCACCGAAGGTCTATCCCAAGCAGATCGCCTTCAACGTGATCCCGCATATCGACGTCTTCCTCGATGACGGCTCCACCAAGGAAGAGTGGAAGATGGTCGCCGAGACCAAGAAAATCCTCGACAAGAACATCAAGCTGACCGCGACTTGCGTGCGCGTGCCGGTGTTCGTCGGCCATTCCGAGGCGATCAACATCGAATTCGAAGAGTCGCTCGACTGGCAAGAGGCACAGGACATCCTGCGCGAAGCGCCGGGCATCCTGGTCGTCGACAAGCGCGAGGCCGGCGGCTACATCACCCCGGTGGAATGCGTGGGCGAATACGCCACCTATATCAGCCGCATCCGTCAGGATTCGACCGT
>CAYTMV010000151.1:0-2878 GCA_964439015.1 uncultured Gemmobacter sp. | reverse complement strand
GGCGGGTAGGATAGAGGGCGCTGAAAATGCCGCGCGTGGCCAAGGAACTTTCGGCACTGGACGTCAAGAGGTTGGAACATCCCGGCGGGCGTGGCAATCACCTTTGCCCGGTGGGTGGCGTTTCCGGCCTGTATTTGCAGATCACGCCCAAGGCTGGCCGCACATGGCTGTTGCGGGTGCTGGTCGGTGGCAAGCGCCGCGAAATCGGATTGGGCGGCTATCCTGACGTGACACTTGCGCAGGCCCGTGACCGGGCGCGCGAGGCCAAGGACAAGATCAGGCGCGGGATTGACCCGGTGGAAGAACGCAAGGCCGCCCGCGCCGCGCTGGTGGCTGCACGCCGCCGGGGCCTGACCTTCGCGGAAGCGACCGACCATTACCTTGCCGCCAAGCTGGACGCCTTCAAGAACGCCAAACACCGCGACCAATGGCGCAACACCCTGACAACCTACGCCATGCCGGAACTGGGCGCGATGGCGGTGCAGGATATCACCGTGCAAGACGTGCTGCGGGTGCTGAACCCGATCTGGCAAAGCACAACCAAGACCGCAACCCGGCTGCGCGGGCGCATCGAGGCCGTTCTAAGTTGGGCGACCGTGGCCGGGCATCGCACGGGCGACAATCCGGCGCGCTGGGCGGGCAACCTGAAAGAATTGCTGCCTGCCCCGTCCAAGGTGGCCAAGACCGGCAATCACCCGGCGGTGCAGATCGACGACGCGCCGCGCTGGTTTGCCGCCCTGCGCGCGCGAGAGGGCGTGGGCAGTCGGTGCCTTGAGTTTGTCGCCCTGACCGCTGCCCGATCGGGTGAGGCGCGCGGCGCAAGGTGGGATGAGGTTGATCTGGACGCCGCCACATGGATCATCCCAGCCGAGCGCATGAAGATGGACCGCGCGCACAAGGTGCCGCTGTCGCCCAAGGCGGTGGCGCTGCTGAAAGCCCTGCCCCGCTTTGCGGATAACCCGCTGGTGTTTCCGGCCCCGCGTGGGGGCGAACTGTCTGACATGACCCTGAGCGCAACCATGAGGCGCATCCATGAGGCCGATCTGGCGCAAGACGGGCCGGGCTTTGTGGATCGTGCCAACAAGCGCCCGGCGGTGCCGCACGGGCTGCGTAGCACATTCCGCGATTGGGTGGCCGAGCATACCCATTTTCCCGGTGACATGGCCGAAATCGCGCTGGCGCATAAGGTGGCGAGTGCGGTGGAAGCGTCTTACCGGCGGGGCGATATGATCGACAAACGCCGCACGATGATGGCGGCATGGGCGGATTATCTGACCGGCAAGGGCAAGGCCGGAAATGTGGTGAGGTTTGGTTGATGGTTCAAAAGGTCAAGGTCGGAACTGGCATCACCCAATATGAACGAACCGACTACGATGTGACCGGCAAGACACCCGGAGATACAGACCGTGTGATTGAAGGGTTTGCCGCCTTCAACGATACAGTGAAAAGAAACGGCGGCTTATTCGGCGCAGAGACTGAGCAAGCGCGGAAGTCCTGCGAGGCGATCCGTGACGCCTATTCAAGCGACTGGGACTTTCGCGGCTTTCCGATAGATAGCCCAGAGGGCTTCGCCCGCAGCATTTTGAAGCAACTGGATTACGCCGCCCAGTGCATCGCGGAAGGAAACACGGATCAGGCAGCACGTTTCGCATTTTCAGCGGGGCGGCAATGGGAGCGCGCTTTGATGAAATGGCGCTGGGAAGTTGACGCCTTGCGGGGCGTCAAAACGGTTAAGGCCGCAGGTGCGGGTGGGGCCGCGCGCGCTGGGCAACTTAAGCCAGATACCGAGGACCGCTTGGCCGCGATGGCCGAATATATCGCCGCCGGACATTCTATCAGCCGCGCCGCCGATCTTACGGCGAAAAGAGGCTTGGGGACGCAAGAGGGTAACAAGAAACTTTGGGGGCGACACAGAAAATAGGGACACATCCCGCCACTGTCCCGGCGCTGCGGATCAAGTTGCACCTATACGCAACCCGTAGGAGTGCAGCACAATGCCCGAAACCTACCTGTCAGACGCCCAACTGGCCGCCCGCTATGGCGTCCATCGCACGACCCCGTGGCGCTGGGCCAAGGCCGACCCGGCCTTTCCGAAGCCCGTGAAGCTGTCGCCCCAGTGTTCCCGCTGGAAGCTGTCCGAAGTCGAGGCGTGGGAGGCCAACCGCGCCGCGACCGCCGCCTAACAGAAACCCCGCCGGGCGTGGCGGGGCTTCAAGGCTGTCTGCGGTTGGTTGATGTATCTGCAAGATAGCCTGCCCTAGCCCCCGGCTCAATTGCCGAGGCAATCACATGTCAGAAAAAGACAACTGGACCGCCCGCGCTTTCGCGGTGCGGAAGGATGGCGCTGATCCGTTCATCATCATCGCCAAGGGCCGCAACCGCTGGGCGCTGCAAGCCCTGATCCAAGCCGGACCCGAGGGCGTGACGCCGATCACCCGCCCCGCGCCGAGATGGTCGGCTTACGTCCATAAGCTGCGGGAAAAGGGCGTCCCGATCGAGACCATAACCGAGACCCATGAGGGCGCATTTGCCGGGCATCATGCGCGCTACGTCATGCGCGCCACGGTGACGCCGGAAGGCGGTGACGCATGACCGCGCTGCACCTGCAAATCGCCCGCCTGCGGATAATCCACGGCTTGACCGAAGCCCAGGCGCAGGCGCTGGCCGCCCTGATCTGGGGGGCGCTGTCGTGACGATACAAGAACCGAAGCGGACCCGCCCGCGCGGCTTCGCGGCATGGGAACCGCGTCCGGAATCGCTGGTGCTGGTGGATCACGTCCGGGCCGTGCTGGCCGAATATGAGGCGCATTTGCCCCTGACAATCCGGCAGGTGTTTTACCGGCTGGTGGGGGCGCATGGTTTCGACAAGACCGAACGC
>CAYTMV010000150.1:0-2948 GCA_964439015.1 uncultured Gemmobacter sp. | reverse complement strand
AGGGCATCGTGCTGATGCTGCTGGCCACGCTGATGTTTTCCAGCATGGATGCCGTGGCCCGTGGTCTGGTGCGGGATTATCCGCCGCTGATGGCGATCTGGGCACGCTATCTGGGGCAAAGCCTGATCGTGATGGCATGGGGCATGGCAACCTATGGTCGCAGCCTGCCGCGACTTCTGGTCACGCGCCGGCCGGGCATGCAGGCCGCGCGCTCGGCGCTGCAACTGGGTACCACCTCGTTCTTCTTCGCCTCGCTGGCGGTGATGGGTCTGGCCGAGGCCACGGCCCTGACCGACATCAGCCCCGTCTTGATTACACTGGGCGCCGGGCTGTTTCTGGGCGAACGGCTGGGGCCGCGGCGGCTGATGGCGGTCCTGGCGGCCCTTGTGGGCGCGCTGATCATCATCCGTCCCGGCGCCGAGGTCTTCTCGCCCGCCGCCCTGCTGCCACTGGCCGCCGCCAGCTGCTATGCGGGCTTTGCACTGGTCACGCGGGCCCTGGGCCCCACCGAGCATCAGGCCACATCGCTGTTCTACGCGGCCCTTTTCGGCACCCTTGTCACCACCGCGCTGCTGCCCTTCGTCTGGGTGACACCCAAGGTGACCGACCTGCCCGCCTTCGCCGGACTGGCGGTGTTCGGCTCGGCCGCGCAGCTGTTCCTGACCCGCGCCTTTTCACGCGCCGAAGCCTCGGCCATCGCCCCTTTCGTCTACTCGGGCATCCTGTTCGCCATGGGCTTCGGGATGATATTCTATGACGAGTGGCCGGACCGCTGGACGGTGACCGGTGCGCTTGTGATCGTCACGGCGGGTCTCTATGTCTGGCACCGCGAAACCCGGATGCGGAAAGACGCATGAGCGATCCTGCCCCCAAACCTGCCTTCAACCTCAGCCACTGGCTGCAGGACAAGGCCGCACGCGCGGCGATCGGCCTGATGCTGGCGCTGCCCTATGGCCTGCGGGTGCGGCTGGGCGGCTGGGTGATGGCGCATCTGGTGGCACCGCTGGCGGGCTGGCCACGCCGCATCCGTCGCAACCTGGCGCTGGCCCTGCCCGATCTGCCCAAGGCCGAGGTCGCGCGGCTGGTGCGTGCTGTGCCGGACAATGTCGGCCGCACCCTGATCGAGATCTATTCCGGCCCCGATGTCGTCCCGCGCGCCGCCGCCCGCCCGCACACCGGGCCCGGCGGGGCAGCCCTTGACGCCGCCCGGCGCGCCGGGCGGCCGGTGATCATCGTCACCGGCCATTTCGGCAACTACGACGCGGCTCGAGCCGGGCTGATCGCCCGCGGCTATCCGGTCGGCGGGCTCTACAAGCCGATGAAGAACGGCTATTTCGACGCCCATTACGTCCGTGCCATCCGCCGCATCGGCGAGCCGCTGTTCCCTCGCGGTCGCGAAGGTCTGGCAGATATGGTGCGCCACCTGCGCGGGGGTGGTTTTCTGGGCATGGTGATCGACCAGCACATGAAACACGGCGCGCGGCTGGCGTTTTTCGGCCACCCCGCCAATACCGCCCTCTCGGCCGCCGAACTGGCGCTGCGCTACCAGGCGCTGCTGGTGCCGATCTACGCCCGCCGCCTGCCCGACGGGCTGGATTTCGAGATCATCGTCGAGGACCCGATTCCCGCGGCCTCGCCCGAGGCGATGACGCAGGCACTGAACGACAGTCTTGAAATATTGGTGCGGCAGTATCCCGAACAATGGTTCTGGATCCACCGCCGCTGGAAGGCGTTGTTTCCCAAACGCAAGCGCGGCTGAACCGGCGCATGGGGGCTCTGCCCCCGTCCCTGCGGGACTCCCCCGGGATATTTCCGCCTGACTGATGACAGCCGACCTGCATCATTCAGGCACAAGTATCCCGGGGGTGAGCGCGTCAGCGCGAGGGGGCAGCGCCCCCTTCTTCACCCCCCGTCACTCGACCCGCGCGGTGGCGAGGATCGGACCGGGGCCGGGATATTGCAGGATTACCACCGCCGGCCCGTCGCCCGGCGCGCGGGCCTCGAGCGCCAGAGGCGCTGCGCCGTCCCATTCTCCGATCAGGCTCCAGCTGGTGACGATGTTGCGGTATTCGACCACATGTCCGGCGTTCTCGCCATGCTCGATCGCCACCGTTTCAGAGGGCAGGTAGTTGACCAGCTGCAGCTTCAGCCCTTCGGGCAGGTCGAGCTGCTGGTTCGGGCCTTCGGCGCGGATGGCGATGGAATCGCCCTGCCGTCTTGCGGTCAGGCTGAACCCGGTGGCCTCCGGCTGGCGGGCAATGGCGGCCATCACGGCGGCGGCGTCCGTCCCCTCGACCTGGGTCACGCCGCCCACGATCATCTGTGGAGTATAGATCATCCGGCTGCGCGCGGCGCGCGCATAGGCCTTTTGCCGGTCGGTGAAATGCGGCTGGGCGAAGCGGTCCTTCCAGCCGATGTAATCCCAGTAATCCACATGCAGGGCCAGCGGCATCACCTCGGGGATAGCCGCAAGGTCTGCTAGAAGGGCATCGGCTGGCGGACAGCTGGAACATCCCTGCGAGGTATAAAGTTCGACCACCACCGGTCCCGATTGGGCCAGCGCCGCTCCGGCGAGGCCCAGCCACAGACCGCAGGCGGCCCGGATGATCTGTCGCATCTTGCAGCCATTCCCCAGTTGTTGCCCCGGTTCTAGCCGCTGGCCGCGCCGCCTGCCAATCAAGGATTCGAGATTGCCCGACCGGTCGCGGCACAACTGCCACAGGATTGCGCTGGCGGTCGGTAAAACCCTCTGGATTTTTGGCATACAATTGCATACAAAGGCCGCAGATTCCCTTGCCTCTGGCGTCGATCCGGCGCAAAAGGCACCCATACCGATCACCCGAGCCATAGCCAGGAGGGCGACAGATGACCGTCACCGTCGGACACGACAGCCAGAACACCAAGCGCGACCTGACCGCCGGCGGCCAGACCGTCAGCTATTACTCGAT
>CAYTMV010000149.1:0-2983 GCA_964439015.1 uncultured Gemmobacter sp. | reverse complement strand
TGCCGATCGACGTGATGATCAGCCCCGAGCGCGAGGTGGCCGAGGCCGCGCTGCAACGCCTTGCGGCGCCCGCGACCTTCGATACGGAAAGTTTCATGGGCGGGCGGGCGCAACTGCTGGGGATCGCGCTTGAGGAGGATTGCCCGGTTCTGGACACGCCGCTCAGGCAGCTGAACGAGCTGTTCTCGACGCTGCGTGCGATCGTCGTGGGGGTGCGCCGCGAGGGGCGGCTGTTTGCCCCCGAACCCGGCGACCAGCTGTTTGCCGGCGACCAGATCTATGTCTTTACCCATGCCGACGACGTGAACCGCGCGCTGGAGATCTTTGGCAAGGCCACCGCCAAGCAGGAGCGGGTGGTGATCATCGGTGGCGGCAATGTCGGCCTCGGCGTGGCGCAGGCGTTGGAGCGGCGGTCGGACCGGGTGCGGGTCAAGATGATCGAGAAAAGCCGACTGCGCGCCGAAATTGCCGCCGACAGCCTGAACCGCACGATCGTGCTGAACGGCGACGGGATGGATATCGACCTTTTGTCCGAGGCCGATGTCGACCGGGCGGATGCGGTGCTGGCCGTGACGGATGATGACAAGACCAACCTTCTGTCGGCGGTGCGCGCCAAGCAGGCGGGGGCCCGGCTGGCGATCGCGCTGGTCAACGACCCGTCGCTGGTGCCGCTGATGGGCCCTCTGGACATCGACGCCTATATCAACCCGCGCGCCACCACCGTCTCGTCGATCCTGCGCCATATCCGGCATGGTCGGGTGCGCTCGGTCTATTCGATCGGCGATGGCGAGGCCGAGATGGTCGAGGCGCAGGTGCTATCCACCTCGCCGCTGGCCGGCAAACCGATCCGCGAGGTGGAGTTTCCCGAGGGCGTGCTGGTCGGCGGCCTGATGAAGGGCGACCGGGTGCTGAAGCCCACGGCCGATCTGCGGATGGAGGCGGGCGACGTGGTGGTGCTGTTCGCCATGGCCAAAGACGTGCCCGAGCTGCAACGGCTGTTGCAGGTCTCGGTCGATTTCTTCTGAGGCGGCGGCGATGGTGCTGGCCCGGCCGCTGGACCTGCCGCTGCCCCTTCTGATGGTGGCGCTGGGGGGCGGGATGATGTTTCTGCCCGCCGTTCACGCGGTGCTGATCGACCAGCACGCGGTGGCGCGGCCGTTCTTTTACGGCGGCCTGATCGTGCTGATGATGGCGGGGATGGTGGCGCTGGCGCTGTCGGGCCGACCGATGATGCATGACAGCAGCGATGCCTGGCTGCGCGGCTATGTCCTGTCCTATCTGATCCTGCCACCGGTGCTGGCCTGGCCCTTTGTCGAGGCGCTGGCCGATACCAGTTTCGCCAATGCCTGGTTCGAGATGCTGTCCAGCTTCACCGTCACCGGGGCCACGCTTTATCCCGATCCGGGGCGGTTGCCGGCCAGCCTGCATCTGTGGCGCGGCCTGGTGGGCTGGCTGGGGGGATTTTATGTGCTGGTCATGGCGATGGCGATCCTTGCGCCGCGCAACCTGGGCGGGGCCGAGGTTCTGTCCGGCGCCGTGGGGCGCGCCACGGGCGAGGGGGCGGCGCTGGGGCGTTTGCTGGGCCCCGGTCCGCGGGTGGCGCGCGAGGCGGCGCTGCTGTTTCCGATCTATGGCGCGGTGACGCTGGGGTTGTGGCTGATGCTGGTCACGGCCGGCGAGGCGGCGCTGCCGGCCCTGCTGCGGTCCATGGCCACGCTGTCCACCTCGGGCATCGTGGTGCCGCAAGGCATCGCCAGCGCACCGGCGGGGCTGGTGGTGTCCGGCGCGCCGGGGGGGATTCTGGCCGAGGTGATGGTGGCACTGGCGCTGATGCTGGCCCTGACCCGGCGCAGCCTGCCTGCGGCGGGGCGGCCCGGCCTGACCGGGCCACGCGGTCTGGCGCTCGACCCCGAGTTGCGGCTGGGCCTTGCGGTGGTGCTGGCGGCAGCGGCGCTTTTGTGGCTGCGCTATTTGGCGGTGCGGATCGAGATTGGCGCGGCCCTCGACGCGGGCGAGACCCTGCTTGCCGCATGGGTCGCGCTGTTTGCGTCGCTGTCGGTGCTGACCACCACCGGCTTTGTGCCCCATGACTGGCTGGTGCTGGTCCCCACGGGTCAGACCGGCCTGTCGCAGGTGGCGCTGCTGCTGATGGGGCTGGCCATTCTGGGCGGCGGGGTTGCCACCACGGCGGGCGGGGTCAAGCTGTTGCGGCTGGCGGCGCTGGTGCGCCACTCGGCCGGAGAAACGCAGCGCGCGTTGCACCCGCATGTCGTGACGGGCGGGCGGCTGCGCATGGGGCGTGCTTCGGCCTGGGTGGCCTGGGTGTCTTTCGTGCTGTTCGCGCTGGCAATTCTCGCGGGGCTGCTGATCCTCACGGCCGAGGGCATGGCCTTCGAGGCGGCATTGACCTTCTCGGTTGCGGCGCTGACCTCCACCGGACCGCTGGCCGATCTGCTGCTGCCTCCGGGGCAAGCCTGGTCGGCCCTGAGTGCTGCGGGCAAGGCCACCCTTGCCGGTTTGATGGTGGTGGGCCGGGTCGAGGTGCTGGCGCTGTTGGTGGTGTTGAACCCGGAAACATGGCGGCGGTGATTGTTGCGCTGCTGCAATGTCGGTCCAAGTCTCTGTTTTGGGCTGGAAACTGCCCGCGCCTGCATACATACTGAGAAAAGCCGGCCCGTTTTTGCCGGCGGGAACGCGCGACAACGATAACAACAGGCGAAAACAATGGCCTCCGAAAAACAGAACCTGCAAGACGCCTTCCTGAACCACGTCCGCAAGGCGAAGGTTCCGGTGACGATTTTCCTCATCAATGGCGTCAAATTGCAGGGCGTGATCACCTGGTTTGACAATTTCTGTGTGTTGCTGCGCCGCGATGGCCAGTCGCAGCTGGTTTACAAGCACGCCATTTCCACCATCATGCCCGGGGCGCCGATCAGCCTCTATGAGGGTGACGAGTAAGGGCATGGCGCCCGACCGTCCCGAG
>CAYTMV010000148.1:0-3024 GCA_964439015.1 uncultured Gemmobacter sp. | reverse complement strand
CGACATGTCCTTGCCATAGCCGGATTGCTTCAGCCCGCCATGGGGCATCTCGTTCACCAGCATGAAATGGGTGTTGATCCAGGTGCAGCCATAGCGCAGCCGGGCCGCCGTCGCCATCGCGCGGCCCACATCGCGGGTCCAGACCGAGGAGGCGAGACCGTAATCGCTGTCATTGGCCCAGGTGACGGCCTCTTCCACATCGCTGAAGGGCGTAATCGAGACCACCGGACCGAAGACCTCGCGCCGGACGATCTCATCGTGCTGCAGCGCGCCCGCGACCACGGTCGGGCGATAATAAAAGCCCTTGTCCATCGCCGATCCGCCGGTGGTGATCTCGATATGGCTCAACTCGCGCGCGCGGTTCACAAAGCTGGCAACGCGGTCGCGCTGGCGCAGGCTGATCAGCGGGCCGATCTCGTTGGTGGTGTCGTCGTCATTGCCCAGTTGGATCGAGGCCACGGCCGAGGACAGGTCGGCCACCAGCTTTTCATAGACCTTCTTGCCGGCATAGATCCGGCAGGCCGCGGTGCAATCCTGCCCGGCATTGTAGAAGCCGAAGGCGCGCAGCCCCTCGACCACCTCGGAAATGTCGGCATCATCAAAGACCACGACCGGCGCCTTGCCGCCCAGCTCGAGATGCGTGCGCTTGATGGTCTTGGCGGCCGCATCCAGCATCTTGCGGCCGGTGGCGACATCGCCGGTCAGGCTGATCATGTCCACGCCGGGATGGTTGATCAGATAGTTGCCGACCGTCTGTCCGCGCCCGGCGATGACGTTGACCACACCTTCGGGCAGCTCTTCGGCCAGGATGCGGGCCAGCTTCAGCGCGGTCAGCGGGGTCTGTTCGCTGGGCTTGAAGATCACCGTATTGCCGCCACCGATCGCCGGGCACAGCTTCCAGGCCATCATCATCAGCGGATAGTTCCAGGGTGCGATGCTGGCCACCACCCCGATCGGATCGCGGCGGATCATGCTGGTATGGCCGGCCAGATATTCGCCGGCGACCATGCCGTGCTGGGTGCGCAGGGCGCCGGCGAAAAACCGGAAGCAATCGACGATGGCCGGGATCTCGTCATTGGTGGCCGCATTGATCGGCTTGCCGCAGTTCAGCGCCTCCAGCGCGGCAAAGCCTGCACCCTCGGCCTCGATCCGGTCCGCGATCCGCAACAGGGCGGCGCTGCGCTCGCCCGGGGTGGTGCGGCTCCAGCCTTCGAAGGCGCGACGGGCGGCGGCCACGGCAGCATCCACCTGTGCGGTAGATGCCTCGGGCACGTTGAGGATCAGGGCGCCGGTGCGGGGGTTCAGGATCGGCTCGGCCGCCTCCTGCCCGGTCTGGAAATCGGCGCCGATCAGCAGCGCGGTGTCGAATTGGGTCATGGCGGTCTCCCTCATTTGCCCGCGCCGGCGGTATGTTCGCCGTCGCGGGTCAGGTAATAGGCGGCAAGGATGGGCAGGAAGGTCACGGCAAAGACCACGATGGCCACGACATTGGTCACGGGCCGTTGCCGGGGGCGGACCAGTTCGGTCAGCATCCAGATCGGCAGGGTGGATTGCTGGCCCGCGGTGAAGGTGGTCACGATCACCTCGTCAAAGGACAGCGCAAAGGCCAGCATGCCCCCCGCCAGCAGCGCGCTGGCCAGATTGGGCAGCAGCACATGGCGGAAGGTCTGGAAACCATTTGCGCCCAGATCGGCGCTGGCTTCCAGTATGCCGCCATGCAGACGACGAAAGCGCGCCACAGCGTTGTTGTAGACGATGACGATGCAGAAGGTCGCGTGGCCGAGGATGATGGTCCAGACCGAGAACGGGATCTCCATCACCGAAAAGGCCGAGCGCAGCGCCATGCCGGTGATGACGCCGGGCAGCGCGATGGGCAGCAGGATCAGCAGGCTGATCTGGTCGCGACCGAAGAAGCGGGAGTTGGCCATGGCGGCTGCGACCAGCGTGCCAAGGATCATCGCGATCAGCGTCGACAGCGCCGCCACCTGCAGCGACAGATAAAGCGGCGGCCAGATGTCGGCGCGGTTCCAGGCCACGGCAAACCATTTCAGGGTCAGGCCGGGCGGCGGGAACTGATAGCTCTTTTCCTCGGTGGTGAAGGCGTAGAGGAAGATCAGCAGGATCGGCAGGTGCAGAAAGGCCAGCCCTGCCCCGGCCGCAATCTTCAGCCCAAGCGAGGCGCGGTCAGATCGCATCGAAGGCCCCCATGCGTTTGGCAATCGCCAGATAGACCAGCATGATCACGATCGGCACCACCGCAAAGGCCGCGGCAAGCGGCAGGTTTCCGGCCGTGCCCTGAAACTGGTAGACCGCAAGGCCGATGAAACGCGCCGAATTGCCGATGATCTGCGGGATGATGTAATCGCCCAGCGTCAGCGAAAAGGTGAAGATCGACCCCGCCACGATCCCCGGCAGCGCCAGCGGCAAGACGACGGTGCGGAAGGTCTGGCCACGGCTGGCCCCCAGATCGGCCGAGGCCTCGAGCATCGTGTTGGGCACGCGCTCAAGCGCGACCTGCATGGGCAGGATCATGTAGGGCATCCAGATATAGACGAAGACAATGAAGGTGCCGACCGGCGAGGTGGACAGCGACGACCCGCCAAACCACTGCTCGTCCAGCGCCCGCGCCAGCAACGGCCCTGCCCCGGCATGGTCGGCAAACCAGGTGATGATCCCCTCACGCGCCAGGATCAGCTTCCACGCATAGACCTTGACCAGATACGAGGACCACAGCGGCAGCATCACCCCCAGGTAAAACAGCGCCTTCCAGCGGCCCCGGGCATATCGCGCCGCGAAATAGGCGATGGGAAAGGCGATCAGCGCCGAGGCCAGCGTGACCAGCGATGCCATCAGCAACGTGCGCAGGATGATGTCGAGGTTCTGGGCGCGCAGCAGATCGGCATAGGTCTTCAGCGTGAACTCGGGCACGACCACGCCGGAAAACTCGTCGATGGCATAAAAGCTCTGCAACAGCAGCGCGGCCAGCGATCCCAGATAGACCACGCCCAGCCACAACAGCGGCGG
>CAYTMV010000147.1:0-3025 GCA_964439015.1 uncultured Gemmobacter sp. | reverse complement strand
GACTTGCCGCAACCCGACGGGCCGATGAAGGCCGTGACCGTCTTGTCGAGGATGTCCACATCCACATCGCGCAGGGCGTGGGTTTCGCCATACCAGACCTGCGCGCCCCGGGCGGTGATCTTGGCGGTGTTGATGTCCACGGTTCTCTCCACAATTCGCATGTCGTTCATGGCGGGGCCCCTTACCAGCGGCGTTCAAAGCGGCGGCGCAGGATGATGGCGACCGCGTTCATGGTGATCAGGAAGGCCAGCAGCACGATGATCGCACCAGAGGCCCGTTCGACAAAGGCCGGATCGGCGCGTTGGGTCCATTGATAGACCTGCACCGGCAGGGCTGAGGCCGGATCAAAGAAGCCTTGCGGCGGGGCCGAAGGGTAGTCTTTCACAAAGGCCACCATGCCGATCAGCAGCAAGGGCGCGCTTTCGCCCAGGGCGCGCGCCAGACCCAGGATCGTGCCGGTCAGGATACCCGGCATGGCCAGCGGCAGGACGTGATGGAAGATGGTCTGCATCCGGCTGGCACCCACACCCAGCGCCGCGTCGCGGATCGAGGGCGGCACCGCCTTCAGCGCCGCACGCGTCGCGATGATGATGGTTGGCAGGGTCATCAGCGTCAGCACCAGACCACCGACGATCGGCGCCGATTGCGGCAGGCCCAGAAAGTTGATGAACAGCGCCAGCGCCAGGATGCCGTAGACGATGGCGGGCACCGCCGCGAGGTTCGAGATGTTGACCTCGATGATGTCGGTCCAGCGGTTCTTGGGCGCCAGTTCCTCAAGGTAGATCGAGGTGGCCACCCCGATCGGCAGCGACAACACCAGCACGACCACCATCATGTAGAGCGAGCCCAGCATCGCCACGCCCAGACCCGCGGCCTCGGGGCGCAGTTCGGAGGCGTCGGCATTGGTGAAGAAGCGGCTGTTGAACGACAGTTCCAGCACACCGGCATCGCGCATCGCCTGCACCACCTCCAGCTGCTCGGGCGAGATGTTGCTGTCCAGGCGGGCGCTTTCCATCGTCACCCGACCTTTCAGAAACCCGTCCACCCGGCCCGATGCCATTGCCCCGACGGTGATGGTCTGACCCACCAGCGACGGGTCGGCCAGCACCTTGTCGCGCAGATAGCGCGGCGCCTCGTCCGACATCAGCCCCGCGATCTGCTTGGGGGTCAGCGCCGAGGTGTCGATGCCCTGTTCGGCCAGCGTGGCTTCCAGCGCCTTGTCCAGCAGCTTGCCGTAACCGACGGTCGTGACCTTTTTCATTTCATCGGGGTTGCGGTTGCCGGACTTGTCCAGAACCGCAGCATCCAGCGTCACCGGCAGCTCGATCACCGTCTGGCGGAACGACGACAGACCGTTGCCAAGGATCGAAACCAGCAGGAACACCAGCGCGATCAGGCCCAGGGACACGGCCGCCATACCATAGAGGCGGAAGCGGCGCTCGGCCGCGTTGCGGGCGCGGGTGCGGGGATCGGCGTCAAACAGCGAGACCCGGGCACGCGGGGCGGTATGGCTCAGGTCGGTCATTCGTATTGCTCCCGATACTTGCGCACGATGTAGAGCGCCAGGATATTCAGCCCGAGGGTGAAGACGAACAGCGTCAGACCCAGCGCAAAGGCCACCAGCGTTTCCGGGCTGGCAAACTCGGTATCGCCGGTCAACTGGCTGACGATCTTGACGGTGACGGTGGTCATCGCCTCGAAGGGGTTGAGGCTGAGTTTGGCGGCAGCGCCCGCGCCCATCACCACGATCATCGTCTCGCCGATCGCGCGGCTGGCGGCCAGCAGGATCGCACCCACGATGCCGGGCAGGGCGGCGGGCAGGACCACCTGTTTCACCGTCTCAGACGGCGTGGCGCCAAGCCCGTAAGACCCGTCGCGCATCGCCTGCGGCACCGCGTTGATGATGTCGTCAGACAGCGACGAGACATAGGGGATCAGCATGATGCCCATCACCAGACCCGCGGTCATCACCGAGGACGAGCTTTCGCCCAGGCCCAGCGGCCCGGCGAAATAGTCGCGCAGCAAAGGGCCGACGGTGACAAGGGCGAACAGGCCGTAGACGATCGACGGGATGCCGGCCAGGATCTCCAGCGCGGGCTTGGCCAGCGAGCGGATCCGGGGGCTGGCATATTCGGACAGATAGATCGCTGACAGGATGCCCAGCGGCACAGCCACGATCAGCGCCACCAGCGACACATACATCGTGCCCCAGATCAGCGGCCAGACGCCCAGAGACGAGCCACCGCGGAACTGCGGGTTCCAGGTCAGCGAGAAGAAGAAATCCTTGGCCGGGTAAAGCTGGAAGAAATGCCAGCTTTCAAACACCAGCGACATCACGATGCCAAGCGTGGTGAGGATGGCGACGGTAGAGGACGCCATCAGCAGCACGATCACGAATCGCTCGGCGATGTTGCGGGCGCGCAGCTCGGGGGTGATGCGGAACGCGGCGAACAGCAGGCCGGCCACGGCCAGCGCCAAGACCACCGCGCTCATTGCAAGATTGCCGGTGGCGGTGGCTGACCGATAGGTCTTGGCAGCCTCAAGCACGTTGGGGCTGATCGTATCGCCCACCGCAACCCCGGCATTGCCCAGAAGGCCGCGGATATCGCTGAGATCGGCGCGCATGTCCTCCAACGCGTCTTCGCCCATACCGCCGGCGACCAGCACATCAAGCCCGGCCGCGATGCGGCGGACGTCGGCCATCACCAGACCAAGGCTGGACCCTTGCGGCACATCGCCTGGGCCTATCATGGCCTGAACCGAGCGGTCGACCAGCACCGGCTGCGCCAGTAGCCAGACGCCCATCACCAACAGGGCCGGCGTCGCGGTGAACAGCGCCACCATCCAGCCATAGTAATTGGGCAGGGAATGTAATTTGCGCGCGTCCCCTCCGGCAGAAGCCAGTGCGCGTTGACGCCCCAAAACGAAGCCGAGGGCTGCAAGCCCCAGCACGATCAATGACAGCAAACCGATGCTCATTCAGTCCATCCAAGGCGGGCGCGGGACACGCGGAAAAAGGGGCGCC
>CAYTMV010000146.1:0-3040 GCA_964439015.1 uncultured Gemmobacter sp. | reverse complement strand
GCGGGTGCAGAAGATGCTGGCCGATTACCGCCAGCCGCATCTGGACGAGGGGATCCGCGAGGGTCTGGAAGCCTTCGTCGCGCATCGCAAGGCGTCGGAGCCCGACAGCTTCATGTGATCCGCTGCTGCAATTTTGGAAACGATGAAGGGGGCCAAATTGGCCCCCTTCTGCTTGGCTGATCGCGCGGCCTGTTGCCCCACCCGAAACAATCGGCTGCGCCGATCAGCACCCGGATTCAGCGCCCCGACTGGGCGTCCAGCCTCAGGCCGCCTGTTCGGACCGCGGCAGCAGGCGCAACTCGCTCAGCAGCGCGATCAGGATCTCGATATGGCGGGTCAGTGAATAGCCGGCCTCGCCAGCCTGGCGGGTGGCCTCAAGCTTCTGTTCCTCGGCGATCAGTTGCGGCACCGCCCGCTCGGGCGAGGCGGGGCCGTCGCTGGCCAGCAGCCGCTTCAGATCGCGGTCGCGGTTGTATTCGGTCATGCCGAAACGCGCGGCGCGGATCAGCAGGCGCGGGCGGCGAATCTCGGCAAGCATCTGGCGGAAATCGGACATGGCAGCCTCCGTGTTCTTGATGTGGAAACAATGCCATAGGACAACCCCGCGTTGCGCCGCGGGTGTTTCGGCGCGCGATCCTTTCCGAATTGTTTAGGAATTGGATACGATTATCGGTTTTGCGCCGGTTTTTAACCTTGCACTAACCAATATCACCTCAGGTTGCATGGGTCCGACTGCCGGACAGATGCCCGAGGCCGGGCCAGGAAGATGACGATGGATGCCAACCTCACGCCGCTCAGCCATTTGCCGGACTGGATCCCCCATGCGGTGCGACTTTACCTCGACCATACTGGCGAGGGGGTCAGCCTGCGCGAGATCGCGCGGCGCGAGGGCAAGGCGGCCTCGACGATCCTGCGTCAGGTGCGCCGCTATGAGATGCGCCGCGACGACCCGTTGGTCGACGAGGTGCTGGCGGCGCTGACCGAAGGGCAGGGCGGCGCGCTCACCCCCGATCCAGAGGACGCCGCTGCCATGAATGCACAGATCCGCCCCTCCGCCCTGTCGCACGACGAGGCCACCATCGCCCGCGAGGCCCGCCGCGTGTTGCGCCGCCTGGCCGAACCGGGGGCGATGATGGCGCTGGCGGTGGATATGGAAAACGCCGTGGTGCTGCGGCAGGGGGCCGATGGCCATGTGGTGCAGACCGCGGTTCTGGGCCGGCAGGTGGCCCAGGCCTTTGCGCTGAAGGAATGGATCAGCTGCCGCAAGGCGGGCCGCATCGCCACCTATGAGATGACCGCGGCAGGTCGCGCCGCCCTGAAACGGCTGATTGAAGCGGATGACCGGGCGAGGATGCGTGCGGGGATGGCCGAGGCGCAGGCCGGGTTTGTCGGGGCGGGGCAGGCGGATTGCCCTGTCGGTGCCGTGGCTGACCCGGACGAGGATGGCGCCCGCCGCCGCATCCGCTATGGGGCGATCGAAAGCCCGGTTCAGGTGCTGGCGCGCCGGCGCGACCAGGCGGGAACGGCCTTTCTCAGCCCCGATCTGGTGGCCGCGGCCGAACGGCTGCGCGAGGATTACGAACTGGCGCAGATGGGCCGCGCCGGCCGGCCCTGGGACCCGCAGGCGGCCACCGCGCCGGGCGCCGATTCCGGCCTGTCACCGGGCCAACGCGCCGCGCGCGACCGTGTAACGCTGGCCCTGCGCGATCTGGGGCCGGGGCTTTCGGACGTGGCGTTGCGGGTCTGCTGCCAACTGGAGGGGCTGGAAGTGGCCGAGCGGCGGATGGGCTGGGCCGCACGCTCAGGCAAGGTCGTGCTGCGGATCGCCTTGCAGCGCCTGCGCCGCCATTACGAGGAAAGCTATGGCAAGGCCGGCCCGCTGATTGGATGAGGCTGCCGGCGGGGGCAGGGGTTACAGCAAGGCCTGCCCGGCATTGGCCAGCAGGCTGGCGGACAAAACCGCCAGCCACAGCGCCGCCAGGCGCCGCGCCAAACCCCTGCCGCGCCGCGCCGGGCAATCGCCCCGGCCGGCCAGACAGGCGCCCATCGCCGCCCAGATCGCCGCAACGGCGGCCACCAGCCCCACAAACAACAGCGCGCGCAGCGGCATGTCCGGCCCGGGCAACAGCACCAGCCCGATGATCAACGCCTTGGGATTGAGCAGCGTGGTCACGAACACCCGCGCCGCCGTGACCGACTGGGCCCCATCCGCCTTGGGCAGATGCCACAACCGGATCGCCAGCACCGCCACCCAGGCCCCGGCCACGGCCTTAATCGCCGGGCCGAGCCAGGGATGGGCGGACAGGACAGCCTCACCCAGAAATGCCAGGGGCAGGCAGACCAACAGATAGGCCAACACCTCCAGCGGGATCAGCAACAAGCCCCGCCGCCAGCCCCGTTCGGCCCCGGCCAGCGCCAACAGGGTGTTGGTGGGGCCGGGGGTCATCAACAGGCCCAGCAGGGCAAGGAAAAAGGCGGTCAAGCTCATCAGGTCGCCATGTCGTGTATCGGACGTTGTTTGACAAGGGCCGACGGCACGCACCTTGATACGGATCAAATGTCAAAGCGCCATCCCGTCAGAGGCGCCTTTGCAAACGCTCAATTTAGCGTTTGCATTTCTCACCCATGCAAAGTGTATCGGGCCGGGTCAGCCGGTTGCCAGCTTGCATCAAAGGGAATAAGCAAAAAGGGTTCTGCCGATAGGGATACATCCGATGCGCGATCTCAAGCTGCCTGACCAACGCCACCCTGAAAAGGCGCATCGACCGGATCAGGAACAGCCGAAAAAGCCCAGCTGGATCCGCGTCAAGGCGCCGACCTCCGAGGGCTACAAACAGACCCGCGACATCCTGAAGACCAAGAAGCTGGCGACCGTCTGCGAAGAGGCCGCCTGTCCGAACGTTGGCGAATGCTGGAGCGCGGGCCACGCCACCATGATGATCATGGGCGAGATCTGCACCCGCGGCTGCACCTTCTGCAACGTCGCCACCGGCAAGCCCGAGGCGCTGGACGTGTTCGAGCCGGGCCGGGTGGCCCATGC
>CAYTMV010000145.1:0-3044 GCA_964439015.1 uncultured Gemmobacter sp. | reverse complement strand
ACGCTGATCCTGTCGGTCATCCTTTACATCGTCATTCCGCTGATCGCGGGCGCGCTGACGCGACGCACCTTGATCGCGCAGGGTCGGTCGGTCGAGGAATTCACCGCGAGGATCAAGCCCGCCTCGGTCGTCGGGCTGCTCGTGACCGTGATGCTGCTCTTCGGCTTCCAGGGGCAGGTCATCATTGCCCAACCGCAGCTGATCGCCCTGATCGCGGTGCCGATCGTGATCCAGTCCTACGGCATCTTCGCGCTGGGCTATGCCTGGGCCTATGCCTGGAAGCTGCCGCATCGGGTGGCAGCGCCTTGCGCCCTGATCGGCACGTCGAACTTCTTTGAATTGGCGGTGGCGGTGGCCATCGGCCTCTTTGGCCTGAACTCCGGCGCGGCGCTCGCAACGGTGGTCGGTGTGCTGGTCGAGGTGCCGGTTATACTGTCGCTGGTCGCCTTCGCCAATCGCACGCGGGGAAGGTTTCCAGCATGAGCTTTCCCGTCGTCATCCACCACAACCCGGGCTGCGGCACCTCGCGCAATGTCCTCGGGATCATCCGTGCCGCCGGATACGAGCCGGTCGTGATCGACTACCTCACAGAAGGCTGGACCCGCCCGCAGCTACTGGCGCTGTTTGCCGCCGCCGGAATCAGCCCGCGCCAGGCGCTGCGCGTGGCCCGCTCCCCGGCCGGGGAGATGGGCCTGACCGCCGCGGACGTGACGGACAATCAGCTTCTGGATGCGATGGTCGCGCATCCGATCCTCGTGAACCGGCCCATCGTCTGCACGCCCAAGGGCGTGCGCCTGTGCCGCCCGTCCGAGGTGGTGCTGGACCTGCTGGACCGCATGCCCCCCGGCCCTCTGGCCAAGGAGGACGGGCAGATGATCATCGACGCGGAAGGAAACCGTCTTGTCTGATACGCCAAACATCGACGATGCGCTGTTCCCCGCCATCGACCGTGACCGGCTGTTCGGTGGCACGGCCTCTGCGCATCCGCCGCGCCTCCTGATCCTCTACGGCTCACTGCGCGCCCGCAGCTTTTCGCGGCTGGCGGCCGAGGAAGCGGGCCGCATCCTGACGCGGCTTGGGGCCGAGGTCAGGGTCTTCAACCCGTCGGGCCTGCCGCAGGTGGATGACGGCGTGGACGCCAGCCACCCCAAGGTGCGCGAGTTGCGCGATCTGGTCGCCTGGTGCGAGGGGATGGTCTGGTCTTCGCCCGAACGTCACGGGGCGATGACCGGCCTGATGAAGACGCAGATCGACTGGATCCCGCTGTCCGATGGCGCCGTGCGGCCGACGCAGGGCAAGACGCTGGCGGTGATGCAGGTCTCGGGCGGGTCGCAAAGCTTCAATGCGGTCAACCAGATGCGCATCCTGGGGCGCTGGATGCGGCTGCTGACGATCCCCAACCAGTCCTCGATCCCCAAGGCGTTTCAGGAGTTTGACGAAGCCGGCCGCATGCGCCCCTCGCCGCTTTACGACCGGATCGTCGATGTGATGGAGGAGCTGATGAAGTTCACGCTGCTGACGCGCGACCGGGCCGACTATCTCGTCGACCGCTATTCCGAGCGCAAGGAAAGCGCCGCGGCGCTGATGAAGCGGGTCAACCTGTCCACGGCCACTTAGGCACCATACGACGGGCCAAGGATCGGTGCCGGGGCCTCAGGTGCAGCCGCAGCCTGAGGCCGGACAGCAGCGTCCTGTTTCCGTGTCTGGCGCAGCCCGGACCAGATCCGCCGCGGCGATCAGGCCGGCGCGCAGGATCAGGGCTTCGGGGATGACCTCATGGCTCTGGCCTTCCAGTTCCAGCGTGCGGCAGTCGGTGTCGCCGCAGGCATCGCAGCAGCGGCTCTGGCCTGTCTGCCCGCCCAGCCAAAGCTCGATCGGCTGGCCCGCGATCAGGATCTGGTTCGATCGCAGCGGATCGTGCTGAAAATCGGCCTCGTCGATCGCTTCTTCGTCCAGAACCGGCTCGATCTCCAGAGGGGCAAGCAGGGGCCGCAAGGCAGCGACCGCGCGGCGAACCGCATCGCCGGTGCCAAAACAGCGCGGACAGGTCGCATCGGCACGGTTGACCAGCCGACACCAGGTGACGGGAAGTTTCTGCATCACGGCGATCCTTTCGATCAGATCAGCATGTCGTCGTCATTTCCGGCATCGCTGCGGGGCGCGTCCGCCCCACCCCTCACCCCTTGCGCCGCAACGTCCCCTCAAGCGGCACGGCGCCTGACAGCGTGTTCGAGATGGTGCCGTATTTCAGCACGTTACGGTGCAGAAGGTCGAGGCGCTGATCGGTCTCGGCACTGTCCACGACGATTTCATAACGGATCAGCGTCAGCTTGGGCGGCGCGTCCTGACGCACCGCCTCAAGCCGCACCTCGGCCCCGTCGATCTGGAAGTGCAGCATCGGCGTCACCCGCGCGATCCCCTTCAGCATGCAGGCGGCCAGGGCCGACAGCAGCAGCTCGACCGGGTTCATCGCATCCCGCCGCCCCGCCAGATCAGTATCAAGCGTGACCTCGGCCTCCTTGGCGATGGCCAGACTGCCATGCGCGTCGATGCGCCGGGCGTGAACCCGATATTCCATCACAAAAGCTTTCCGATCTCTTCCGCGGTCAGCACCTTGCCGGTCGAGACGACCTTTTCGTCCACGACCAGACCCGGTGTCGACATCACGCCATAGGCCGCGATCTGGGCGAAGTCGGTGACCTTGACGATCTCTGCCTGCTTGCCGGCCGCCGCGGCCGCGGCCTTGGCGTTTTCGCCCAAGGTCACGCATTTCTTGCAGCCCGAGCCGAGGATCTTGATGATCATGATGCAGTCCTTTCTCAGATGAACCAGTGCGTTATCACGTTGAAGGTGAAGCCGATGGTCAAGATGCCAAAGGCCACGACACCGGTGAAGGTGACCAGCAGCGGCAGTTTCACCACCCGCTTGAGCATGATGAGCGAGGGCAGCGACAGCGCCGTCACCGCCATCATGAAGGCCAGCACCGTGCCAAGGCCCACGCCCTTGCCCACCAGCGCCTCGGCAATCGGCAGGGTGCCGAAGAT
>CAYTMV010000144.1:0-3086 GCA_964439015.1 uncultured Gemmobacter sp. | reverse complement strand
GGGTGTGCGGGGTCTGGCGTTGCAGCTTTGGTCCGGCTGCGCTAGAGGGGCTGCAAACCATCTCGCGGGGGCTGCCATGACCGAGGGCAAGAACGGACTGACCTATGCCGATGCAGGCGTCGATATCGATGCGGGCAATGCCCTGGTAGAGCGGATCAAGCCCGCCGCCAAGCGCACGGCCCGTGCGGGGACGATGGGGGGGCTGGGCGGCTTTGGCGCGCTGTTCGACCTGAAGGCCGCGGGCTATGCCGATCCGATCCTGGTTGCGGCCACCGATGGCGTCGGCACCAAGCTGCGGATCGCCATCGACACCGGCAATGTTGACACGATCGGCATCGACCTTGTGGCGATGTGCGTGAACGATCTGGTCTGCCAGGGCGCCGAGCCGCTGTTCTTTCTGGACTATTTCGCCACCGGCAAGCTGGACGTCGATCAGGCGGCCCGCATCGTGGGTGGCATCGCCGAGGGCTGCGCGCAATCGGGCTGCGCCCTGACCGGGGGCGAGACCGCCGAAATGCCGGGCATGTATCATGGCGGCGATTTTGACCTGGCCGGTTTTGCGGTGGGCGCGATGGAGCGCGGGCAGGCGCTGCCCGCGGGCGTGGGCGAGGGCGATGTTCTGCTGGGCCTGGCCTCGAACGGGGTCCACTCCAACGGCTACAGCTTTGTGCGCAAGGTGGTGGAACTGTCGGGCCTGGGCTGGGATGCACCTTGCCCCTGGGGCGAGGGCAGTCTGGGCGCCGCCCTGCTGGCGCCGACACGGCTTTACGTCAAGCAGGCGCTGGCGGCGATGCGTTCGGGCGGGGTGCATGGCTTTGCCCATATCACCGGCGGCGGCCTGACCGAGAACCCGCCGCGCGTCCTGCCCGAGGGGTTGGCCTGCGAGATCGACCTGTCCAGCTGGACCCTGCCGCCGGTCTTTCGCTGGCTGGCCGAAACCGCCGGCATGTCGGAACCTGAACTGCTGAAGACCTTCAACTGCGGGATCGGCATGATGGTGGTCGTGGCCGGTGATCGTGCCGAGGCGGTGGCCCAGGTGCTGCGCGATGCGGGCGAGACCGTGGTGCCGATGGGCCGCGTGGTTGCCGGCGAAGGTGTGATCTACAAGGGCCGCCTGCTGTGAAGCGTGTCGCCATCCTGATTTCGGGGGGTGGCTCCAACATGCTGGCGCTGGTCCGGTCGATGACCGGGGATCATCCGGCGCGGCCGGTGCTGGTGGCCTCGAACGATCCTCAGGCGGGCGGTCTGGCCAAGGCGGCCGCGCTGGGCATCGCCACGGCGGCGGTGGATCACCGCCCCTTCGGCCGCGACCGCGCGGGTTTTGAGGCCGAACTGGCAAGGGTGATCGACGCGGCCCAGCCCGACATCCTGTGTCTGGCAGGCTTCATGCGGGTGCTGACGGCGGATTTCGTCAGCCGCTATGCCGGGCGGATGCTGAACATCCATCCGTCGCTTTTGCCGAAATATCCGGGCCTGCACACCCATCAGCGGGCGCTGGATGCGGGCGACGCCGAGGCCGGTTGCACCGTGCATGAGGTGACGGCCGATCTCGATGCCGGCCCCATGTTGGGCCAGGCCCGCGTGCCCGTCCTGCCGGGGGACACGGCAGATACCCTGGCCGCGCGCGTGCTGGTGCAGGAGCATCGGCTGTATCCGGCCGTGCTGCGGCGCTTTGCCGAAGGCGAGCGCGGTCTGCTGCATCTTTGACAAGGCCGGCCGCCGCGCCTATAGCGGCAAGGCGGGATGCCCCCGCGAGCCCCGCGCGGGCCATGTGGTCCGCGCCCAGGAAAGACGCCGGATGCGCACCATTACCACGACCGAAGAGCTTGCGCTCTTTTGCGAGGCCGCCAAGGCCCAGCCCTATGTTACCATCGACACCGAATTTCTGCGCGAGCGCACCTATTGGTCCAAGCTGTGCCTGATCCAGATGGCGCTGCCCGGCACCGAAGGTGAGGCAGTGCTGGTCGACCCGATCGAGGGCGGGGATGCCCTCAGTCTCACGCCCCTCTATGACCTGTTTCGCCATGAGGCGACGGTAAAGGTCTTCCACGCCGCCCGCCAGGATCTGGAGATCTTTTTCGTCGAGTGCGGCGTGTTTCCCCAGCCGCTGTTTGACACGCAGGTCGCGGCCATGGTGTGCGGCTATGGCGAGCAGGTCGGCTATGAGACCCTCGTGAAAAAGATCGCCAAGGCCAATCTCGACAAGACCAGCCGTTTCACCGACTGGTCGCGCCGCCCGCTGTCGGAAGCGCAGAAGGAATATGCGCTGGCCGATGTGACCCACCTGCGGCAGGTCTATGAAAGCCTCTCGGCGCAGATCGCCAAATCCGGTCGCGCGCATTGGGTGGGTGAAGAACTGGCGGTGCTGACCGACCCCGAAACCTATACCGTGCGTCCGGCCGAGGCCTGGATGCGGATCAAGACCCGCACGACCTCTGGCAAGTTTCTGGCGGTGGTGAAGGCGTTGGCGCAGTTCCGTGAGGAATATGCGCAGAAGAACAACGTGCCACGGTCGCGCGTGATGAAGGATGATGCGCTGCTGGAAGTGGCCTCGACCAAGCCGCTGACCCATGAGGATCTGGGCAAATCGCGGCTGCTGCTGCGCGAGGGGCGGCGGGGCGACATCGCCGACGGGATCATCGCCGCGGTCAAGGCGGGGTTGGAGATGCGCCCCGAGGACATGCCGCGCATCGACGCCCAGCACGAGCAGAAACAGGTCAACCCGGCGCTGGCCGACCTGCTGCGAGTGCTGTTGAAGGCCAAGTCGGAAAGTCTGGGCGTGGCCTCGCGGTTGATCGCCTCGGCCTCCGAATTGGACAGTATCGCGGCGGGAGAGCGTGATCTGCCGTCGCTGACCGGCTGGCGCGAGGAAGCCTTTGGGGCGGATGCCTTGCGGCTGTGTCAGGGCGAGATTGCGCTGACCGCCAAGGGCCATCAGGTGCGGGTGGTGCGGCTGTAAGGCCGGCACCGGCAGTAAAGCGCGCCGCGCCGGGGGATCAGCCTCTGGCGCGGCGTTTTCGTTCCGAGGGACGCTCAGCGCCCGGCGGAGAGGGCGTTGGTTTCCGCCTGCACCTGAATGCGCGAGA
>CAYTMV010000143.1:0-3124 GCA_964439015.1 uncultured Gemmobacter sp. | reverse complement strand
ACAGCAGCGCGGCCAGCGATCCCAGATAGACCACGCCCAGCCACAACAGCGGCGGCGCCAGCAGCAGGATCAGCAGCAGCCGGGGGTGGCGCCAGAAGGTGGCGGTCAGCCGGTCGGCAAGCCCGCGTTCGGGCAGGATGGCGGGGGCGTCGCGCATTATCCCTCCGACATCACATGCAGGGAAGCGGGATCGAAGCTGAGGCCCGCCTCCGTCCCCGGTGAGGGAATTGATGCGCCTGCGGGCACAAAGACCGCAACATCGGTGCCGCCCACCTGCAGCGTCACCCGCGATCCCGCGCCCAGATAGCGCACCGCCGTGACGGTGCCGCGGATCGGCGCCTGGGCCGTGGTCAGCCGCAACGCCTCGGGGCGCAGACTGGACCAGGCGGCGGGGCCGCCGAAGGCCCGGGTCAGATCGGGCGGCAATACGTTGGACGAACCCACGAAATCCGCCACAAAGCGGGTTTTCGGCCGATCATAAACTTCGGCTGGCGTACCGATCTGGGCGATCTTGCCGTCGCTGAAGACCGCCAGGCTGTCGGCCATCGACAGTGCCTCATGCTGATCATGGGTGACAAAGACAAAGGTGATGCCAAGGCGCTTTTGCAGGGCTTTCAATTCGTCCTGCATCGCCTCGCGCAGTTTCAGGTCCAGCGCGCCCAGCGGCTCGTCCAGCAGCAGCACGCGCGGCTCGTTGATCAGCGCCCGCGCCAGTGCCACGCGCTGCCGCTGACCGCCCGAAAGCTGGCCGGGCCGGCGGTCGCCAAAACCCGGCAGCTTGACCAGCGTCAGCAGTTCCTCGGCCCGGTCCAGCCGGGTGCGGCGGTCGACGCCCTTGACCATCAGCCCGTAGGCCACGTTGTCGCGCACGGTCATGTGCGGAAACAGCGCGTAATCCTGAAACACCGTGTTCACGTTGCGCCGGTTGGGCGGCACATCGCTGACATCCTGCCCATGGATCAGGATCTGGCCGGAGGTGGGTTTTTCAAAGCCGGAGATCAGCCGCAGACAGGTGGTCTTGCCCGACCCCGACGGGCCCAGCATCGCAAAGAAGGCGCCTTCGGCAATCGACAGGTCCACCTGGTCCACGGCGCGGACCGATCCGAAATGGCGCGACACGGCGCGAAACTCGACAGCCGGGGTTTGGCTCGGGGTCATGGGAATGTCCGATTCGTGCAGGAAATTTCGTGCAGGAAATGCCCCGGGCGGACGCGCCGCCCGGGTTGCAGGGTGGGGCCGACTGGCGGCCCCGTGCGGCAGGTCTCAGCGCCCGCCGATCACTCCGATATAGTCGCTGACCCAGCGGTAATAGGGCACGCAAGCCCCCTCACCCACCGAGCAGTTGGCCACCGGCGTCCGCCAGAAGCGGATGCGGTCGAAATCGTCCAGACCATTGGCCGAGCAACCCTCGGCCGTCTGCATCCCACGCCCGTCGGTGCAAGCCGCCGGAACCGACGGCACCGCGCCAAACCAGACCGAAAGATCCGATTGCAGGTTCGAGGACAGCTGATGGTCAAACCACATATAGGCACAGTTCGGATGTTCGGAGTCGACATGCAGCATGGTGGTATCGGCCCAGCCCGTCGCCCCTTCCTGCGGGATTACCGAGGCCACCGGCTGGCCCTCGGCCTTCAGCAGGTTCACCTGGAACGGCCACGAGCCCGAGGCGACGACCCCCTCGTTCTTGAAGTCGTCGATCTGGATGAAGGCATCATGCCAGTAGCGGCTGGTCAGGGTGCGCTGGCCGCGCAGCAGCTCCAGCGCGGCCTTGTATTGGTCTTCGGTCAGCTCATAGGGGTCCTTGATGCCCAGCTCGGGCTTGTGGAACATCAGGTATTGCGCGGCATCGGCAATGTGGATCGGCCCGTCATAGGCCTGCACCCGGCCCTCGTTCGACTTGCCGTCCGGCAGGTCCATCTTCTCGAACACGACGTTCCACGAGGTCGGTGCCTCGGGGAAGACCTTGGTGTTATACATCAGCACGTTCGGCCCCCACATGTAGGGCACGCCGTAATGCTTGCCGTCCACCGTGTGCCACGGCGCGTTTTGCAGCCGCTCGTCAATCGTGGACCAGGACGGGATCAGCGCGGTATTGACCTCCTGCACGCGCTTGCCGGCGATCAGCCGCATCGAGGCATCGCCCGAGGCCGTCACAAGGTCAAATCCGCCCTCGTTCATCAGCGCCACCATCTCGTCCGAGGTGTTGGCGGTCTTGACGCTGACCTTGCAGCCGGTCTTTTCCTCGAACTTGGTCACCCAATCGAATTTCGGGTCGGTCTCGCCGCGCTCGACATAGCCAGCCCAGGCCACAATCGACAGCGCACCCTCGCCGGGGCCGATCTCGGTCATCTGGGCAAAGGCCGGGGTCAGCGCGGTGGTAAGGCTGGCGGCTGCGGCCAGTGACAAGGTTGCGCTGCGGCGGACGTATCGGGTCATGGTCATGACAAACTCCCTGAGAGGTGGTGCGCCACGGCGGGCGCTGCCGGTTTTCCGATCTGCCGCCATGCTGTTGCGCGCCGTCAGCTTTCGCAAACGCAAAATCTGAATAGGCCGTATCGGTTTTTCCGATACCTCAGCGTTCCGCCAGGCCGGTCTGGGCCGAGCGGACAAAGTTCAGCGCCGGGCCGGACAGGGGCGCACCGCGGCGCCAAGCCAGACCAACCTGCACCGAGGGAAGATCGCCCGAGACATCGCGGATCTCGATCCGGTCGCCTTCCAGCGACCATGGCCGGTAGACCAGACTGGGCAGGATCGCCAAGCCCGCCCCGGTGGCGACCAGACTGCGCACCGCCTCGACGCTGCGGGTGCGGAAGGCGATCTCGGGCTTGACCGGCAAGGCTGCGGTCAGCCGGCGGGTCGATTCCTCGATCTCGTCGACCATCAGCTGGATCATCGGCAGTCCCGCCAGCTCTTCCAGACCGATCGATTCCTGCAAGGCCAGCGGATGGCCCAGCGGCAGCCACAGCCGATAGGGCGACACGACCAGCGTTTCGACATGCAGCGCCATGCGGTCCCGCACCGACGACGTCAGCAGCACCGCCACATCCAGCTCTCCACCGATCAGCAGATGTTGCAGATAATCGCCCGAATCCTCGATCACGTTCAGCTCGATCAGCGGAAAGGC
>CAYTMV010000142.1:0-3278 GCA_964439015.1 uncultured Gemmobacter sp. | reverse complement strand
CGCTGCGGATTTCGTTCTTGTCATCACCGCTCGCATCGGTGCCGACATCGATCCGGGCCAGAAACTCGATCCCGTCCAGGTCCCCGAGCCCGTTGATCCGGCGCGCCGCCTGAGCCTGCGGGGACTGGTCCTTATCGGAAATCCCGCGCGCCGAGTTCAGCATGCCACGCACGAGGCTGCGGCCCATGTTGGCCCAGTCCGGTCCCTTCGGGCTGTAAAGCCCGATCAGCGTGAAGATCTTTCGCCGGGCGTACTGGCCCTCGGTGACGGTGAACTCGCCATTGAGATACACTGCACCGGTCGAGCCGCGGGTGGCATAGCCCCCGGTCCAGCCCTGCGACGCATCGTCGAAACCGCCGGGGCGGATCGTCAGGCGCACCTTGGCCAGCGTGCCCTTGGGGATGAGGTTGGTGTTGGATTGCGCGTCGTTGAAGTCGTTCCAGGAACCCATGGGGTGTCTCCTCTGCGGATCAGGATTGCGGATGGGGGTGATCGGCCGCGCCTTCAGCGGGCGGCGTGAAGGTCAGGCGCCTTGGCGCGGGCGTGCCGGGGGCGCGGATCTTGTCCATCAGGCGGCCGAGATGCGGCTCTTCCACCGGGCCAAGGCGACCGGAACGGTCCTTGGCCGGAAAGCCCCAGGGGTTGATGGTGTGGCAGACGAAGGCGCGGTAGGGATCGCCACCATCGGCCTTCAGCTCGGCCATGGTGATCACCTCGTCGACGATCCCCGGCAGCTCGAGCCCGGTCTTCGAGCCGTCGATCTGCGGCAGGAAGATGCGCCGGTTGAAGTCGTCGAACTTCTCGTCGAGGATCCCCACGAACCAGACGTTGCGACCCCGGGTGTGCTGGAGGTGGGTCAGCCAGGCGATCATCTCACGCCCGTGCAATCCGTAGGCCCCGCGCACATCCGGCTTGCCGGTCTTTTCCGACACCGCCTCGGGCTGGCCCTTGCACCATTGGAAGCAGAGCCGCCCCGCCACGGTGATCGAGTCGACGAAGATGGTGTCGTAGCGGTCGAGCGCGGTCGGATCGCCGAACTTCTGGCAGACGGCGGCATGATGCGCGGGGCTGTAGGGCTGTTCGTCGCGCAGGGCCGGATTGGGCCCGCCGATGAAGACCGCGAAATCCCGACACTCCGCCCATGTGCGCGGCCGGATGCTGTCGCCCGGCCAACCCTCGATGGCCAGATCGCCGGCCTCCAGATCCATGAACAGCGTGCGGGCAGGATCGAGCGTCCAGAGGAGGCTGGTCTTGCCGATGCCGGACTTGCCGAAAATGCAGCCCTTGATGCCGCGCGGCTCGGTCAGCCGCTGGTCGGCGGTGATGATGGGCAGGCTCACGCGCGATCCTCCTGCGGGAGTAGGTCGATCTTCAGCGTGCCGGTCTTGACGGTGCGGGCGGGCTCGAAGCCTTGGCGGATCGCCTCGGGCCAAGCGACATAAGCGCGCTCAGGCACCTTGAAGCTGATCTCGACGTATTCGGCCGGATTCTCGCCTGCGGCGCGGATTCGCTCGACCATCGCCGCGAGCTTGGCCTGGTCCCATTCGACGCGCTTCGGCAGGTCCGCGACCACAGTGAAATCGCCATCGGCGAGGCGGACGGTGCCGGTGTCCTTGCCACAGGCGCGGCGTGCCTCGGCAGCGCGGGCGGCGTAGCGGACCTCGAGAGCCGTGGAAAAGCGCGCGGTGACGGCCTTCATCTGCTTGGCCGCAGCGTCGATCTCGCGCTGCAGGGCGGCCAGAAGCTCGACGGGAAGCAGGGCGATCTCGCCAGCGGGCAGGTTGATCAGCTGATCGATGCCGGGGGTGTTCTGGGGGAACGTCATAGGGGTCTCCGTGATGGGGGATCGGGTCAGGCGGCCTCGAGGAGGCGCATGGAAAGGGCTGGACCGGCCTGGCGGGGCCTGCTCCGGGCGATGGCGATGTAGGCGAACTGGTCGGGGCCGATCCGGGCCTGCACGAGGTGGACAAGACCCTGCTCGGCGGCGCGCAGGGCGGCCGATGCCACCAGGCGCAGGGCGCGCTGCTGTTCAGCGGGCAGCTTCGAGATGACAGAGGTCGCGTCGACCGCGAGAAAGCCGCGATGGTAGACCAGCGTCTCGCCGGGTGCGGCCTGCGCGATCCAGGCGGAAAGCCCGACCTCGTCGAGCGGCGGACCGGCTGCGCCGAAGATCGAAACGACGCCGGTGGCGCGGATGCTGGAATGTCGGGCCATCATGCCGCGCCCCGATCCGCAGTGCTGCGCCGCTGGCGGGCCTGCTCATAGGCCAGCACATCCTCGAGCCGGTAGACCACGCGGCCGCCGATCTTCAGGAAGGCCGGGCCCTCGCCGGTCCAGCGCCAGCGTTCAAGGGTGCGCGCCGAAATGCTCCAGCGTGCGGCAAGTTCGGTCTGGTTCAGGCAGGTTCTGGTCTGCATCGTCCTCTCCCGGTGTGTCGTCGGGAGGAAGATGCACGGCGCGACGCGGGGATGTCGTCGGGATCAGAGTGGGATCCGGCGAGGGATCAGCCGGACTGTTTCAATCATGGGGTGAATCGTGTGTCGGTGGGATCGCCATCCCCCTCCATCCCCCGGCGCATCCCACAGCGGGGAGCAAGTGGGGACGCGCGGAGGGTCCGACTCAGACGCCTGCGAGCCGATAGGCCCCGCGGCCGTTCGACTCGATGAGCAGCGGCCAGTCCTTCTTGGACTTGAAGACGTCGGCCATCTTGAGGCTGCGCGACCCAGCCTGTGAGAGCACTGCCTTGCCGCTCTGCCACGGATCGCCCCGCTGGGCCGCCGCGTGCAGGATCCGCACGACCTGTGCCTGGATCGGACCGAGCCGGAACTCCCGGCCATTGCATCGGACGCTCTGATAGTCGGCAGAGGCGTGAAAACCGCCAGCGGACTTCAGGCCCGAGGCACCGCCAAAGCCTGTCGCTGCCTCGAAACGGTCACGTTCTTCGCGCCTTAGCACCAGATCCGGCTTGCGGATCGTCAGGCTCTCGCGCGATCCGTAGAAACAGGCATAGTCCGCCTTCGCGGTCCGGAACCGGGTGATGCTGACCTCGCCAAGGCGGAAAAGCTGGAAGACGTCCTGGACGTGCAGGTCCAGAAGCCCGTTGAACGAAGACCGCGCGGTGGGGATCGAGAAGCGCTGGCCATCGTCGGTTTCCTCGAAGTCGCCGAACTCGACGGGCAGGTTCAGGATCCGGACCGACAGACGCAGCTGGTCGTTCTCGGCGAGATAGACCAGATCGACCTCGGGCATCGACCAGCGGGCGAGGACTTCCGGCAGGG
>CAYTMV010000141.1:0-3286 GCA_964439015.1 uncultured Gemmobacter sp. | reverse complement strand
TGGAGGGCGCGCGCGTCGCCTATGTCAAACCCCATGGCGCGCTGGCCAATCTGGCCGCCGCCGACCCTGCGCTGGCCGAAGCGATGGCCGAGGCGCTGCAGGCGGCCTTTCCCGATCTGGCGGTGCTGGCGATCTCGGGCACCCGGCTTGAGCAGGCGGCGCGGGCGCGCGGGATGCGGGTCTATTCGGAAATCTTCGCCGATCGTGGCTATCAGGCCAATGGCCAGTTGGTGCCGCGTGGCCAGCCCGGCGATCTGATCCACGACCCGGATGAGGCAGCCGAGCGGCTGCTGGGCTTTCTGGCCTCGGGGCAGATGCCCTGCGTGGGTGGCGGCACGGTGGCACTGGCCGCGCAGTCGATCTGCGTGCATGGCGACGGCCCCTCTGCGGTGGCGATGGCGGCGGCGCTGCGTGACAGGCTGACGGCGGCCGGGTTGACCCTCACCTCCTTCAGCGCCGCGTGATGTCGGACTGGCCCGCCTTTCGTCCGATGGGCACTGCCGCGCTGCTGGTGGAGTTTGCGCCCAGCGCAAGCCCCGCCACCATCACCGCGGTGCGCGCGTTGAATGCCGCCCTGCAGGCCAACCCGCCGCGTGGATTGCAAGAGGTCGTGCCGACTGCGGCCAGCCTGATGGCGGTGTTTGACCCGCTGGTGACCGACCACGCCGTGCTGACCGAGGCGCTGCGTGGGGCCCTCATGGCCCCCCCGCCGCCGGCGCGCACCCCTGCCCTGCATGAAGTGCCAATCTGCACCGATCCCGATCTGGCCCCCGATCTGGCCGAGGTGGCCGAGCGGTTGGGCCTTACGCCCGAGGCCGTGTCGGACCTGCATCAGGGGGCGGAGTTCACGGTGTCCTTCTACGGCTTCGCCCCCGGCTATGCCTATCTTGACGGTCTGCCCGAGGGGATGCGGCTGGACCGCAAGCCGGTGCCGAAGCGTGGCGTGCCGGCCGGATCGGTCATCATCGCCGGCGGGCAATGCCTGATTACCACCCAGACCATGCCGACCGGCTGGTGGATCATCGGCCGCACCCCTTTTGCGGTGCTGACCGGCGACCCGGACCACCCGTTCCGGCTGCAAACCGGCGACCGGCTGCGCTTTGTCCCAGCCCCCCGCAGCGTGCTGGAGGCGGACGCATGAGCGGATTTCGCGTGATCCAGGCCGGGCCGCTGGTGACGGTTCAGGATCAGGGGCGGCCGGGCCTGATGCGCTTTGGCCTGCCCCATTCCGGGCCGATGGACCGCCGTGCGCTGGCGATTGCCAATGCCGCCCTGGGAAATCCCGCCGCTGCGGCGGGGATCGAAGTCTCGCCTGGCGGGCTGGAGATCGAGATGACCGCGACCTGCACCGTGGCCATCGCGGGCGGCGGCTTCATCGCCACCACACCCGCGGGCAGGATACCGGGCTGGGCGGTGCTGACGCTCTTGCCGGGCGAGCGGCTGCGCCTTTCGGCCGGACCATGGGGCAACTGGTGCTATCTGGCCTTTGCAGGGGGCGTCGATGCGCCGCACTTTGCCGGCCACGCCGCCACCCATGCCGGATCGGGCCTGGGGGGCGGGGTGCTGAAACCGGGACAGGCGCTGGCGCTGGCGGCACCGACCCGGCTGGACGGGCGCGACGGGCCGATCCCGATCCCGGTCTGGGCGCGACCCCGCGCGGAGTTCGATCTGGTGATCGGCCCGCAAGACCGTTTCTTTGCCCGCGACACCTTGGCCACCCTGACCGAGGCGAGTTTTACCGTCACCCCTTCGATGGACCGCATGGGGGTGCGGCTGGCCGGACCGGCGCTGATGCCAGAGGGCGCGCTGGGTATCCCCTCGGGTCCGATCTGCCGGGGCAGCCTGCAGGTGTCGGGCGAAGGGACGGTGACGGTGTTGATGGCGGACCATCAGACCACCGGCGGTTATCCGCGGATCGCCACGCTGACCGATCTCGATTGCGACTCCTTCGCGCAGGCGCGGCCGGGGCAAAAGCTGCGGTTCCGCACGATGACCGCCGCACAAGCGGTTGCGCGACACCGGGCCGAGGCCGCGCGCCGCGCGGACTGGCTGGCGCGGCTTTCGGCACGCGGGCCGGTCACTTCCGGTTGAAGACCATCGGCACGGTGAAATTGTAACCCGAGGCCGAGGGTTTGAAGGGGGCCGCGCGGCGCACGGCACTGGCCGCGGCCTCGTCCAGCGCGGCATTGCCGGACGAGCCCGCCACAGAAACCCCGCTCAGCGCGCCCGAGGCCGCGACCGAAACCGCCAGCGTCACGGTGCCGGTCGCGCCGCGCGCCGCCGAGGGGTAACGCTTGCGCCGCTCGATCTTGCGGCGGGCGTCTGCCATCCAGCTGTCGCGGCTGCCACCCCCGGCGCGGGCCGTGGCAGCAGGGGCCGCCACCGCAGGTTTCGCGGCCGCCCTTGCCTCGGGCTTGGCCTCGGGCTTGGGCGCTGGCTTGGCTGGCTTGGCCGCAGGTTTGGGCGCGGGCTTGGTCTCGGCTTTGACGCGCGGGCGTGGCGTGACGATCGGCGCGGCATCGGCCAGCACCTCGGGCAGGGCCAGCGCCGGCAGGGCATCCGGTGCCGCGACCTCGGCCAGATCGGGCGCATCTGGCGGCTCGGCCGGGGCCACGTCCTCGGGCAGGGCCACGGGCTGCGGGCTGGGCAGCGGATCGGGTTGCGGCTGGGCCAGCGGCGCAGGGTCATCCATCGGCGCGGGCGCAGGCTCGGCCGCGACCAGCACCACCTCGATCGCCTCCACCCCCGGCCCCGGCGCCTGCCCCAGAGGCGCCTGCATCAGCCATAGCGCCAGCCCGGCATGCGCCCCCAGACTGAGCGCGAGGGTCGCGGGCCAGATCAGCCGCGATGGACCCGAGGCCGCGCGCGCGGTCATGGCTGGACGGTGGCAGGGGCCGGCACGGCCTCCAGCCCCACCAGACCCACGCGCTTGAACCCCGCCGCGTTCAGCCGGTTCAAAAGCGCCATCAACTCGCCGTAAGCCACGCCCTCATCCGCGCCCAGAAACAGCGGCGCATCGCCCGAAGGCCCGGCCTTGGCAGCCAGAACCTGCGCAAGTTGATCGCCGGCGATGGTCTGGCCATCCACCAGAACCGTCAGGTCGCGCTGCAGCGTGACCATCACCTTGTCCTCGGGGCGGCGCTCGGGCGTGCCAGAGACCTTGGGCAAGGCCACGGGCATGTCCACCGTGGACAGGGGCGCCGCCACCATGAAGATGATGAGCAACACCAGCATCACGTCGATGAAGGGGGTGATGTTGATCTCGGCCAGATCCTGCGGATCGTCG
>CAYTMV010000140.1:0-3328 GCA_964439015.1 uncultured Gemmobacter sp. | reverse complement strand
GTGGGTTTCTCGTCGATCGCCCAGAAGCCGGTCAGCGTGTCCAGCTTGTCGGCCAGCGCCACGGCGACCGAGACCGGCTCGGTCGGCACGGCGTCACTTGGCCCCAGCGGCGCATAATGGTCGCGGGCGGCATTGGCGACGGCCGGGGCCTCGCCCGCCTGCAGCGCGTAATAGCGGCCCATCGTGCCCTGCAACTCGGGAAACTCGCCCACCATCGCGCTGCGCAGGTCCAGCTTGGCCAGACGGGCGGCGCGTTCGGCCTGATCGGGGTCCGCACCCACGGCCGGCGCGATCTCGCGCGCCAGGGCGGCGATGCGGGCGATGCGGTCGGCCTGACTGCCCAGCTTGTTGTGGAAGGTGACGGCCTTCAGCCCCTCGGCCCATTCGGCCATGCCCGATTGCGCGATGCGCAGATCGTTTTCCCAGAAGAACCGCGCGTCCGACAGGCGGGCCGACAGCACCTTCTGGTTGCCCTTCAGGATCGTGGCACCATGATCGGCGGTTTCGCGGTTGGCGACGGTGACAAAGCCCTCGATCCGGCCGGTGGCGGAATTTTTTACCGAGAAGAACTTCTGATGTTCGCGCATCGAGGTTTGCAGCACCTCGGGCGGCAGATGCAGGAAGTCGGCGCCGATCTCGCCCATCAGCACCACCGGCCATTCGACCAGACCGGCAACCTCGGACAGAAGGCCTTGATCTTCCACGACTTCCAGCCCGCGGGCAAAGGCCAGCGTCTTGGCGTCATGCCAGATCTGCGCCTCGCGCGCCTGCGCGTCCAGCATCACGTAGGCGCGCGGCAGTTTGGCGGAATAGTCGTCCCAGCCGGTGACGGCAAAGGCATCGGGGGCCATGAACCGGTGGCCGCGGGTCGTGTTGCCGGCGGTGATCCCGTCCACGGTCAGCGGCACCACGGCGGCGCCGGACTCGTCGCTGAGCAGGCAGAGGATCGAATGCAGGGGCCGCACCCAGCGCAGATTGCCCGCCCCCCAGCGCATGGATTTTGGCCAGGGGAAGTTGCGGATCGCGGCTTCCAGCACCTCGGCCACGATCTCGGCGGCGCTGCGGCCGGGCTTTTGCAGCACGGCAAACCAGACCTCGGCCTTCTTGTCGGCGCGCTTTTCCAGCTGGTCGATGGTCAAGCCGGTCGAGCGCAAAAAGCCTTCCAACGCGGCCGCGGGCGCATCGGTGCGCGGACCTTTGCGTTCCTCGCGCACGGGGCGGCTTTGGGCATCCAGGCCCTCGACATGCAGCACCAGACGGCGCGGGGTCGAATGGGCGCCGGCCGAGACATAGGTCAGCCCGGCCTCGACCAGCCCGTCAGTCACAAGACGCTTCAGATCCTCACGC
This sequence comes from uncultured Gemmobacter sp., assembly GCA_964439015.1. Classification (GTDB taxonomy): domain Bacteria; phylum Pseudomonadota; class Alphaproteobacteria; order Rhodobacterales; family Rhodobacteraceae; genus Gemmobacter. Next base: position 1,981 of record CAYTMV010000140.1, on the reverse strand, counting down.
GCCCGCGCCTGCATCCGCGCCGGGATTTCCTCGGAGAACAGCTCGATCAGCAGGTCCGGCATGGCTTTCCCTCAAATCCCCTTGACCACGGCGCGGTTGGCCATGGTGATCATGCGTCTGGAATGGCCGGGGTCGATGATGGTGAACCCGGCAGCGGTGAGTATCTCGATACAGGCGGCATCGGTGCGGGCGCCGTTCCGCTCGGGCCCGGTGTCGATGGCGACCATGCGGGTGCGGGCCAGAACCTCGGTCGCGCCCTGCAGCACCTCGGGCTCGGCGCCCTCGGCATCCATCTTGAACAGGCCGACGCGGCCGATACCGTGATCGGCGGCCACGCGGTCCAGCGTGCGGGCCTGGGCCTGAAACGCCACCACGCCGTCGCCCGGCGGCAGGAAGATCGAGCTGTCGGCCCGGCCGGGGGCGGAATGGAAGGTCACGACCTCATCCGCCTTCCACAGGATCGCGGTCTCGACCGAAAGGCCCGCCGCGCCGGCCAGATTGGCCTTGAGGCAGGCGGCGACCTTGGGGTCGCCCTCGACCGCCAGCACCCGCCCGGCCCCGGCCCGGATCGCCGCCGCGCTGAAATCGCCGACATTGGCGCCCACGTCGATCACCGCCTCGTCCACGGCGAAGGGGGCGGCCTGATCGAGGCCGAACTCCTGCGTCAGCCGGTCCAGCCGCGCCGCCCAGCCGCGGCGATAGCTGCGCCACAGCAGCGCCGAGGGCACCAGCCGCGACCCATCCACCAGATGCAGGCGAAACCCCTCGCCCTCGGCGGTGATGCGCAGGGGTTTCAACCCGTCGAGGCCCAGCCGCGCCATCAGCCCGTGAAGGCCAAGGTGCAGGCGCTGCTTTGTGGTCAGATCAAGGGCGCTCATGCGATCACCTGCGGTTGGGCGGAGGATGGGCGCATCACTTGGCCCCGTCAGCCAGCTGATGCCAGGCAAAGGCGCGGCCATCGGCAAAGACCGCCACCACCCGATCCACGCCCGATGCGATGCCCGCCTCGGACAGGAAGGCCAGCGCCTCGCCATTTTCCAGCGCCTTGCCGATCGCCTCGGCGTCGAAACAGTCAAACCAGTAAGGCGCGACCAGCGGCACCGGGTTTTCGTAATGGCGATAGGTCTCGGTCAGCATCGCCTGCGACAGCGGGGTCGAGAAACAGGCGCGAAAGCGCAGCGGGCTGCTGTCGGCGTCGATGCCGCGCACGTCTTCGGCCAGAATCACCTCGGGCGCCTCACCGATGATCGGCGTCAGCCGGATTTCCGCGCCGGGGGTAAAGCTGGCCTCGTGGTAATAGCCGAACAGTTGCAGATACCAGATCGCCGCCCCGGCAAGCAAAGACGTCAGCACGATGCCTCCTCCGACCAGAGTGCCATTCCTCACGCCCCCAGCTCCTGCGATGCCCCGGCCTCGGTCTGCACGAAGGCATCGGCGCACAGTTTCGCCAGCGCCCGCACCCGTCCGATATAGGCCTGCCGCTCGGTCACCGAGATCACGCCGCGCGCGTCCAGCAGGTTGAACAGGTGGCTGGCCTTGATGCACTGGTCATAGGCGGGATGCGCCATGATGATCCGCTTGCCGGTCTTGGGGTCATCGGCCGGAAAGGCCAGCAGGCGCTGACACTCGGCCTCGGCCTCGGCAAAGTTGCGAAACAGCTTTTCGGTATCCGCGCCGTCGAAATTGTGGCGCGAATATTCCTCCTCGGTCTGGCGGAAGACATCGCCATAGGTCAGCGGAATGGGGCTGGACGGATCGTTGAACGGCATGTCCATGACGTGATCGACGCCCAGCACATACATCGCCAGACGCTCAAGCCCATAGGTCAGCTCGCCCGAGACGGGGCGACAGTCATGCCCGCCGACCTGCTGGAAATAGGTGAACTGGCTGACCTCCATCCCGTCGCACCAGACCTCCCAGCCCAGGCCCCAGGCGCCCAGCGTCGGGCTTTCCCAGTCATCCTCGACAAAGCGGATGTCGT
>CAYTMV010000139.1:0-3371 GCA_964439015.1 uncultured Gemmobacter sp. | reverse complement strand
CGGTGGCCGACCTGACCCGCACCGCCTTCATGTCGGGCGATCTGTCCACGGTGATGAGCCCGCGCACGGTCATCAACTGGGCGCAGAACGCCGAGATCTTCCGCAATGTCGGATATGCCTTCCGCCTGTCCTTCCTGAACAAATGCGACGAGCTGGAACGTCAGACCGTGGCCGAGTTCTATCAGCGGTGCTTCGGCGAAGAACTGCCGGAAAGCGCGGCCAGCATGGCGATGAAATAAGGGCCGGGGGCGCATGCCCCCTTCCCTCTCGCCACATGTTTCAGCTCTGATCCGGGGCCCTGCCGATGAGCAAACCGACCGACAACCCCGCCGATCCGTTCAAGAAGGCCCTGGCCGAAGCGACCAAGGTGCTGGCGGACGATTCGGACATGACGGTGACCTATACCGTCGAACCCTCGGGGATGAACCGCGACGGCATGCGCCTGCCGCAGGTCAGTCGCCGCATGACCCGCGACGAGGTGATGCTGGCGCGCGGCACCGCCGACGCGCTGGCGATGCGCCGCCGCCACCACGATGATGCGACCGATGCCCGCTATGCGCCCGAGGGCGCGCTGGCGCGTGAGATCTATGACGCGATGGAGGTGGCCCGCGCCGAGGCGTTGGGCGCCCGCGCCATGCCCGGCACCGCCGTCAACATCACCTACAAGCTCGGTCAGGAGGCCGAGCGCAAGGGCTATGGCCAGGCCCGCGACTCGGCCGAAGTGCCGCTGGCGGTGGCCGCCAGCTATCTGCTCCGCGAACGGGCGATCGGCCAGCCGCTGCCCCCGGCGATGGCCAATGCCGTCAACCTCTGGCGCGGCTTCATCGAAGAACAGGCCGCCGACACCCTGGCAGGGATCGACGCGGCGCTGGCCGATCAGGCCGCGTTCGCCAAGCTGGCCCGGCAATTGATCGCCGATCTGGGCTATGGCGACCAGCTGGGCGACGACCCCGATCTCGACGACGAGGATCAGGCCGACGATCAGGCCGAGGATGACAGCGCGCCCGAAAGCACCGGCGAAGACGCCTCGGACGAGCAGGAACAAGAGGCCGAATCCGAGCGCAAGCAGGAAGAAACGCAGGACCAGCGCGAGGCCCAGGCCACCGCCGAGGACAGCGATACCGACCCCGATCAGGAAGAGACCGAGGAAGGCGAGGCCCCGCCCGAGCCCCCCGCCCCACAGCCTCATTCGGATGCCGATCCGCTCTACAAGGTCTATACCACCGCCTTCGACGAGGAGATCCACGCCGAGGATCTGGCCGAACCGGCCGAGCTGGAGCGCCTGCGCGCCTATCTCGACCAGCAGCTGGAGCCGCTGAAAGGCGCCGTCAGCCGTCTGGCCAACAAGCTGCAGCGCCGCCTGCAGGCCCAGCAGAACCGCAGCTGGCTGTTCGACATGGAGGAAGGTATCCTCGATGCCGGCCGCCTGGCCCGCGTGGTCGCCAACCCCACGACGCCGCTGTCCTTCAAGGTGGAGAAGGATACCGAGTTCCGGGATACCTGCGTGACGCTTCTGCTGGACAACTCGGGTTCGATGCGCGGGCGGCCGATCTCGATCGCCGCGATCTGCGCCGATGTGCTGGCCCGCACGCTGGAACGCTGCGGCGTCAAGGTCGAGATCCTGGGCTTCACCACCCGCGCCTGGAAGGGCGGTCAAAGCCGCGAGACCTGGCTGGCCTCGGGCCGCCCGCAAACGCCGGGCCGGCTGAACGACCTTCGCCACATCATCTACAAGGGCGCGGATTCGCCCTGGCGGCGGGCGCGCGCAAACTTGGGCCTGATGATGAAAGAAGGCCTGTTGAAGGAAAACATCGACGGCGAGGCGCTGGAATGGGCGCATCGTCGGCTGATGGCCCGGCGCGAGGCGCGGCGCATCCTGATGGTGATCTCGGACGGGGCGCCGGTCGATGATTCGACCCTGTCGGTCAACAGCGCCAGCTTCCTCGAAAAGCATCTGCGCGACGTGATCGCCATGATCGAAAAGCGCCGCTCGGTCGAACTGATTGCCATCGGCATCGGCCATGACGTGACGCGCTACTACCAGCACGCCGTCACCATCACCGATGTCGAACAGTTGGCCGGCGCAATGACCGAGCAACTGGCCGCATTGTTCGAGGTGGACCCGAAAAAACGCGCCCGCGCCATGGCTCAGATGCGCCGCAGCGGCTGACCCACGACAAGGAGGCCCTATGCTGCAAGGCTTTGACGAGACTGCCAATCCAGCCCAGGGCGCCCCGCGGCTCGCCGCCCTGCGCGCCCGCATGCAGGCCGAGGGGCTGGCAGGGTTCATCGTGCCCCGCGCCGACGCCCATCAGGGCGAATATGTCGCCCCCCGGGACGAGCGCCTGTCCTGGCTGACCGGCTTTACGGGGTCTGCGGGTTTTGCGGTGGTTCTGCAAGACGCCGCAGGCGTTTTTGTCGATGGCCGCTACCGCGTTCAGGTGCGCGCCCAGGTCGATCTGGCGCATTACACCCCGGTCGACTGGCCCGAGGTTCTGCCCGGCCCATGGCTGCGCGACCACTTGACGGCTGGCGACGTGGGCTTCGACCCCTGGCTGCACACGGCAGATGAGATCGCCCGGCTGGAGGCCGCGCTGGAGGGGACGCAGATCCGTCTGCGCCCTTCGGCCAATCTGGTCGATGCGATCTGGCCCGACCAGCCCGCCCCCCCACAAGGCCGCGTCTTCCCACACCCGGACGATCTGGCAGGCGAAAGCAGCCCGGCCAAGCGCGCCAGGCTGGCCGAAAGCCTGCGCGCCTGCGGACAGCACGCCGCGGTCATCACCCTGCCCGACAGCATCTGCTGGCTGCTGAACATCCGTGGCGCCGACGTGCCGCGCAATCCGGTGGTCCAGGCCTTCGCGATCCTGTTCGACGATGGGCGCGTCTCGCTCTATGCCGACGCCGCCAAGTTCACGGGCGTCACCTTGGGCGATCACGTCACCCTGCGCCCGCCCTCGGCCTTCGTCCCGGCGCTGCATGGCCTCGCAGGCCCGGTGCGCGTCGATCGCGCCACCGCCCCCCTCGCCGTCGCGCAAGAGCTTGAGGGCGCAGGCATCCCGGTCGCCTGGGACGATGACCCGTGCCGCCTGCCCAAGGCCTGCAAGACCCCGGCCGAAATCGCCGCCACCCGCCGCGCCCATCTGCGCGATGGAGCGGCGGTGGTCGAATTTCTGCATTGGCTGGATCAGCAGGCCCCCAAGGGTGACCTGACCGAAATCGACGTGGTCCGCGCCCTCGAAAGGTTCCGCACTGCAACCGGTCAGTTGCATGATCTCAGCTTCGACACGATCTGTGGCGCCGGCCCGAATGGGGCGATCATCCATTACCGCGTCACCCATGCCACAAACCGCCCGCTTGGCACCGACACG
>CAYTMV010000138.1:0-3389 GCA_964439015.1 uncultured Gemmobacter sp. | reverse complement strand
GGCGGTTCGGGATGCTCCTGGCGGCTGGCCTCTGCCGTGGCGATGATCTCCGCCTCGGTCAGGCCCAGTTCGTCGCGCCAGCGCTGGACGTGCAGCCGCGGTGGCCAGCCCTGCCACCAGCCGGGCAGGGCGGCGAGGTCGAGGCCCAGCGCTGTCAGAAGTTCGCCGAAAACCTCATCGGAAACGCCCTCGCGCGCCTGCGCGCCCTCCTCCTCCTTTACTGGTTTACTTAGAGGTTCCCTTACAGGGTTAGTGTCCGAAATCCGGACACGGCTTTCGGGATTTTCCGGACACGGCTCGGCCGGAAAATCGGACACGGCTCCCGCGTCCTCCCCGTGTCCGAAATCCGGACACGGCAGGGCGTCGGCGGTGCCATCCAGAGGCGAACCCCCGGCCATGTCAGGGATTTCCGCGCCTCTGTCATCCCCGTGTCCGATTTCCGGACACGGAACCACAGCCACAGGTGTGAATCCCGGTTCAAACCCCAGAATGTAGCGTGTCGGCAGCTGGCGCTTGGTCACGGGATCGAGCCGCGGCACCCGCCGCAGCAGGCCAACGGCCTCGAGTTGCCCAAGGTGATCGTTCAGTGTGGACCGGCTGATCTCGCAGTCATGTGCCAGCCGGTCCTGCGAGGGAAAGCAGCCGTAGTCGGGGTTGAACCGGTCGCAAAGTTGCCAGAGCACGATCTTGGTCGTGGGCTTCAACCCGCGCTGCTTGATGGCCCAGTTGGTGGCCTCGTGGCTCATGGCGCGGGCCTCCGAATGGGAGGGGCGATGCGCGTCGTGTAGCCGTTATCGGCCAGCGCGCCCAGCGCATCGTCGAGACTGCGCACCAGCGCCCAGCCGAACCCTTGCGCCAGAACGGCATCACGGAATGCCTCCTGTTCCGGCCGCAGCCGCCCCTTCGGCGCCTTCAGTTCGAGGAACAGCACGCGGCCGTCCCAGATCACCATCAGGTCGGCGAACCCGGCATGGACGCCCATGCCGACAAGGATCGCTTGGCGCTTGGCCCCGCGGGGCCAAGCCTCCGTCACCTCGTTGGCGCAGTGATGGATGATGGCGCTGCGGGGCAGGGCGATGCGCAGCGCCTGCACGACCGCGCGCTGCAGATCAGCCTCGGGGGTGCCACGACGCATCATCGCGCGGCCCTCCCCTGATCTTCGCGCTGGGCACGTCGCACCGGCCGTCGAGCGTCAACGATGACCAGCAGGCGCTGCGCCTCCGCCCGCTCGGCCGCGCTTTCGCCATGCTGGGCGAGCACATTGCAGGCGAGGCGGATGAGCAGATCGCTGTGATGCGCAACGTCCGCGATGACGACGCGGGCCTCGGCCACACGGTCGGCGGGCCAGGCGGAACTGCGGGGCTGGATGGTCATGACCGGCGCCCTCCGGCACGGCGACGACGCGGGGCGGCCTGTTCCTGCTCCTCCAGCCATTCCTCGACAGCGGCGCGGCGGTAATAGACCTTGCGCCCGGCCCGCACGCAGGGCGGTCCCGTCCGCATTGCCTCCCAGCGGCGCAGGGTGTCGACTGAAAGGCCGAGTTCCAACGCGAGATCGAGACGGCTGATCCAGCCGACCAGCAGCGTGCGGGGTTTGTCATTTGGGTCTGGCATCGATCCGAGATGCGGCATCGGGGTCTCCTGGTCCTGGCCCCGAAGATCGGGGACGTCTTGCAGGGACCAGTGAGCGCAGAGCCCAAGGGGTGGCGGCGAGGCGGAGGGTGGCGGGAAGGACGCCACCTTTGTGCCACCCCTTGTTTTACTGGGGTTTGCGATGGTGGTCGGGTGACGGGGGAAGATCACGGGCGGTCCAGCCAGATGGGCGAAACGGATGCCAAGGCCGCAAACACCAGCGAACAGTCGCATTGACCGTGTTATACCGGCATTGACGGGCAAAGAGGGGGTGGCACCCGACACGGTACCCCTGCCACCCATTGAATTCCTTGAGGATTTGTCGCTCTGCAGGTCGTTGAATGCCGGATTTGCAGCGCGACGACCGTGCCTGCCACTCCGCACGTCGCATTGCGCCTTTCGTCGCCAGTCGCGCATCGATCCGCCCAGCGCCGAAATCCCAAGAAAACAAGGGGTGGCGCGGTTCTGGCGTCCTTCCTGCCACCCTCTGCCTCCCCGCCACCCGGGGCGCCATGCTTGCCTTGATAGTCAGGCGAAACCACGCCTCATGTCGGATGCAAGAAGGACCAGAGCCATGCCCGAACGCATCAAGCTGACCGAGAAAGTGCTGCGCGACGCCGAGCCGGTGCCCGGGCGGGACTACCAGATCTTCGATACCGAGGTTCGGGGATTTGCCGTCTGCATCTACCGAGGCGGCGGGCGGGCCTTCACGCTGGATTATCGCCATGCCGGAAGGCAGCGCCGGATGACCTTCGGGCGTTGGCCGGAATGGTCAGTGTCGGCGGCCCGGGAGCGGGCCAAGGAACTGCGGCGCGAGATCGACGCCGGGGCCGATCCCTTGGGCCTGCGCGAGGCAAAGCGCGAAGCTCCGCGTGTGACCGACCTGATCGAACGCTACTGCGCCGAGCATCTGCCGAAACTCTCCGCCCGCAGCGCAGCCGACCAGCGGTCGGCACTGACCAAGATGGTGGAACCGGTCTGGGGCCGGAAGCTGGTGACGGAGATCACGCCGACCGACGTCGACAAGCTGCTGACCAAGATCGCCGAGGGCAGGGCGCGGCCGCACAAGGAAAAGCCCAACAACCGGGCGCGCAAGCTGCAGGGGGCCAAGCCCACGCCGGTGCGTGCCAACCGGATCGGCGAGATGCTGCGCAAGATGTTCACGCTGGCGGTCCAGTGGGGCTGGTGCGAGGAGAACCCCGCCCAGCGCTTCCATCGCCGCACCGAGACGCCGCGCGAGCGGTTTCTCTGCAAGGAGGAAATCTCCAAGCTCGCCGCCGCGCTCGATGCGGCCGATGACCGGCGCGCCGCCGACATCATCCGCATGTGCATGTTGACCGGTGCCCGGCTGGGCGAGGTGCGGCAGTCCCGGTTCGAACAGTTCAACCTCGAACACATGAGCTGGTCGAAGCCACCCACCATGACGAAACAGCGCCGCGCCCATCGCGTCCCGATCTCGGACGAGACCGCCGCCATCGTGCGCCAACGCCAGCTACTGGTGCCGAAAGGATCGCCGTGGCTGTTTCCCGGCGACACGCCCGGCCAGCCGGTGCAGGAGGTGCGCCGTTTTTGGGCGCAGGTCCAGAGGCAGTGTGGATTGCAGGACGTCCGGATCCATGACCTGCGCCACACCTTTGCATCCCTGTTGGTCAGCGGCGGGGCCTCGCTGGAAATGATCGGCAAGCTTCTGGGCCACAGCCAGATGCAGACGACCCTGCGCTACGCCCACCTGATGGATTCGCCCCTGCGCGCCGGGGT
>CAYTMV010000137.1:0-3430 GCA_964439015.1 uncultured Gemmobacter sp. | reverse complement strand
ATCACCGTGGACAGATCGCCCGACATGAAGGCGGTGCGGGTCAGGTCGGCCACCGCCACCATCTGGTTGATGGTCTTGCGGCCCTTCTCGGTGTTGTAATGGGGGTTCTTGGCCAGCACGATCGCGGCTTCGGCGTCATGCGACAGATAGTTCAGGGTGGCGACAAGGCTCCAGCGGTCCATCTGCGCCTGGTTGATCTGTTGGGTGCCGTGATAGAGGCCGGTCGTGTCGCCCAGACCGACGGTGTTCGCGGTGGCGAACAGACGGAAGGACGGGTGCGGGGTGATGATCTCGTTCTGGTCCAGCAGGGTCAGCTTGCCGTCATGCTCCAGCACGCGCTGGATCACGAACATCACGTCGGCGCGGCCGGCGTCATATTCATCGAACACGATCGCCACGGGGTTCCGCAGCGCCCAAGGCAGGATGCCCTCGTGGAACTCGGTCACCTGCTTGCCGTCGCGCAGCTTGATCGCATCCTTGCCGATCAGGTCGATCCGGCTGATGTGGCTGTCGAGGTTGACGCGCACGCAGGGCCAGTTCAGCCGGGCTGCGACCTGCTCGATATGGGTCGATTTGCCGGTGCCGTGATAACCCTGGATCATCACCCGGCGGTTATAGGCAAAACCCGCCAGAATCGCGAGGGTGGTGTCGGGGTCGAACTTGTAGGTCGGGTCCACCTCTGGCACGCGGTCGGTGCGCTCGGCAAAGCCCTTGACCTTCATGTCGGTGTCGATCCCGAAGACGTCCCGGACAGAGATTTCCTCGGTGGGTTTTGCCACTTGATCCAGCATTGCTTCCGCCATCGCGCTTGGGCGCCCGAGGGTCGGGCGCGGGTTCCTTTGACAGTTTTGTGGAGCATATCCGCCGGGGCTGCAAGGGGCCGGGCCGGGCGGAAGGGCAATATCAGGCGGCTTGCGGCGAAAGCCCGGCGCTTCGCATTTGCGTGAAGGCTGAGCCATTTCGTCCCGCGGGCTGTATACTGGTCATCAGAACCAAGGAGACACCCATGCGCCGTCGTGCCCTGTTGACCTCTGCCCTAGTGCTGCCGCTGCTGGGGGCGCTGCGCCCCGCGCAGGCCTCGGGCGGCACGTTTCCCTTTGCGTTGACCGATGAGGAATGGCGCGCCCGCCTTTCGCCAGAGGCCTATGAGGTGCTGCGCGAGGAAGGCACCGAATACGCCTTTACCTCACCGCTGAATGACGAAAAGCGCCCCGGCATCTTCCATTGCGCGGGCTGCGACCAGCCGCTTTATGACGCGGCGCACAAGTTTGACAGCGGCACGGGCTGGCCCAGCTTCTGGCAGGCACTGCCGGGGGCGGTGGGCAACCGTGAGGATCGCCGGCTGTTCATGGTCCGCACCGAAGAACATTGCAGCAATTGCGGTGGCCATCTGGGCCACGTCTTTGATGACGGCCCGCAGCCGACCGGTAAGCGCCACTGCATCAACGGCGTGGCGCTGCGGTTCCAGCCTGCGTGACGGGCGGGGCAGATGCCCCCGCCCTCAGTCGCGGAAAAAGCGGCTTTCGCGGATCTGCTCCCAGGCCCAGACCACCTCTTGCAGCCGCGCCTCGTCGTCGCGGTTGCCCCCGTTCATGTCGGGGTGCAGATCCTTGACCAGGCTCTTGTATTGCTTGCGGATTTCGGGCCGGGTCCAGGTGTCGCGGGCGTCGAGGATTTCCAGCGCCTTGCGTTCGGTCGGCGGCAGCTTGCGGGTGGCCGTGCTGGCCGCTGGCGTGCGGCCGGGGTTTTGCGTGGCCTTTTCGCCCAGAATGGCCATCGGATCGTCGACGCCCAGCCGTTGCCAGGCGCGCCCGTCATCCTTTTTCGAAAACGGCCGGGTCTCACGTTCCCACACGCGCTGACTTTCGAGGAACTTCTGAAATTCCTCGTCGGTCGTGCCGTTGAAGAAGTTCCACTTCAGATTGTATTCGCGCACATGGTCCTTGCAGAACCAGAAGAAATCCTCCAGCCGCTCGGGGCTTTTGGGGGCGCGATACAGGCCATGCTCCTGGCAGCCGGGAAACTCGCAGGATTTCTGCGAGGTTTCAAAGGCGCCGGACATGCCGCGCCGCACCGTCTTGCGCCGCTTCTTGTCGGACGAGACGCGGATGTCGAATTCGAAGGGCTGTTTCATCATGGTGCAGGTATTCTCGCTGGGCCTTTCCGACTCGGAGGCGCGAGTTTAGGGCATTACGCAGCGGATTGAAGGGGGTTGACATGGGGATTGCGGACGAGATGCGCGCGCGGCTTGAGGCGGCCTTTGCGCCCGAGGTGCTTGAGATCGTCAATGACAGTGGCCGGCACAAGGGCCATGCCGGCGATGACGGATCGGGCGAGAGCCACTTTTCCGTGAGGATCCGCGCGCCGCAGCTGGCGGAAATGGGCCGGGTGCAGCGCCACCGGGCGGTGAATCAGGCGCTGGGCGATCTGGTCCCCCGCATCCATGCGCTGGCGCTGGACGTGGGCTGAGCCGCATCAACCGGTCAGCTGATGGATCAGCGCCAGCAGTTCATCAGCCGGCGCGGCGCGGTCGATCGCTGCGGTTGCCCCCAGATCGCGTGCCCAGTCGGCGCGCCCCTGTGCCGGCCCGTCGGTCAAAACCACCAGCGGCAGGTGGGCCCCCGCAGCCGTGGCGCGGATCGCCGGCAGGGCGCCCTCCGCCAAATCCCGGGTTGCGGCATCCACCAACGCCAGCCCGATGGTCCCGGCTGTCAGCTGCGCCAGCGCCAGCGGCGTGCTGTCCACGCAGATCACGGGCAGGCCCGTCGCCGCCAGACTGCCGGACAGGCTGTCGCCGAGCCGCGCATCGGTGCCGAGAACAAGAATCGTCATGGCCATGGACCCACTCCACATTGTTGGCGCGCCATGCGCCGGTTGCGGGCAGACCATCGTCGCCGTCGGTTAATCGGCTGTTTTCAGATAGATTTTTAGCGAGATTTCAGGGCAAGCCCCGGGGGGACTGAAACCGGGCTTGCAGCTTTGCGGGCCTTGGCGAACACTCGGCCTGCCCAAGCGAGAGATGTCATGGCCTTTACCCTGCGTCAGTTGCAGTTCTTTGTCGCCGCCGCCGAGGCGGGCAGCGTCTCGGGTGCGGCGCGGGCCTTGTCGATCTCGCAATCCAGCGTTACCGAGGCGATCCGCGCGCTGGAGGACGATCTGGGCGTGACCATGTTCGACCGGCAGGCCCGCGGTCTGGTGATAACCCATCGCGGCGCGGCCTTTCTGCGCCACGCCCGGCAGATCCTGGCCGATGTGGCGGCGGCGCGCACGGCCTTTCGCGACGATGCCGAGCAGGTGCGGGGGCGGCTGTCGCTGGGCGTCACCTCGCTGGTGGCGGGCTATGTGCTGTCGGACATCCTGCAGCGTTTTCGTCGGGCCTTTCCGCTGATCGAGCTGAACGTGATCGAGGATTCGGGCGATTATCTGCAAC
>CAYTMV010000136.1:0-3438 GCA_964439015.1 uncultured Gemmobacter sp. | reverse complement strand
GGCATCAGGTCGGTGTTCGACGCGGGCATCAGGTCGGTGTTCGAGGCCGGCATCAGATCCGTGTTCGACGCGGGCATCAGATCCGTGTTCGACGCGGGCATCAGGTCGGTGGCCTGGCCGGACAGCAGCGCGGCGAAGGTGGTTTCGGTCAGGGCACGGGCTTTGACAGCGCTCATTTTCATCTCCATCGGTTGAGCAGACTGGGATTGCAGATGCCCCCAGATTTGCCCAAAACCGCTGTTTTTCAATGAAAATTACATCCCTGAGTTGTGCGCTGCCTTATCCACAAAGCTGAACTCAGCGTTTACCAACACGGCATACAACCTTTGATTGCGTGGCCATTTTATCCACAGCAACCGCCTGTCGAAATGATCCACAGCCTTGCCGTCGCAGGTTGATTCGAAAGTCTTAACGAAGGGTTAAAATCAACCCAGATGCCTGCATTCGCGCGCCGCATCGACCGGCCACTGGACAGGGCATGCGCCAGAGGCGATACCCGACCAAACGGAGGCACCCATGCGGATCGCAAGCTTCAACATCAATGGCATCAAGGCCCGGATCGACACCCTGCCCCGCTGGCTTGAGGCGGCCAAGCCCGACGTGGTGGCGCTGCAGGAGATCAAGTCGGTGGACGAGGCCTTTCCCCGCGCGTTGTTCGAGGATGCGGGCTGGCAGGTGGAAACCCATGGCCAGAAGGGCTTCAACGGGGTGGCGCTGCTGTCGCGGTTGCCTCTGGAGGACGTGACGCGCGGTCTGCCAGGCGACGAGGCGGACGAGCAGGCCCGCTGGATCGAGGCCAGCGTGATCGGTCCCCGCCATGCGGTGCGGCTGGCCGGGCTGTATCTCCCGAATGGCAACCCGGCACCGGGGCCGAAATATGACTACAAGCTGGCCTGGATGGAGCGGATGCAGGCGCGGGCGGCGCAACTGCTGGCCACGGAAATGCCGGTGGTGATGGCGGGGGATTACAACGTGATCCCCACACCCGCCGATGCCAAACGCCCGGAGGCCTGGGTGGAGGACGCGCTGTTCCTGCCGCAAAGCCGCGCGGCCTTTCGCCGGATCCTGAATCTGGGCTTTACCGATGCGATCGCCACACGGCTGCCCGGGCCGGGGCATTTCACCTTCTGGGATTATCAGGGCAATGCGTGGGAACGCGACAACGGCATCCGCATCGACCACCTGCTGCTGTCGCCGCAGGCGGCTGATCTGTTGCGCGATGCCGGCATCGACCGGATGGTGCGGGCGGGCGACAAGCCATCCGACCATGTGCCGGTCTGGGCCGAACTGGACGCCTAGGAGGCCGTCACGTCGTGATCATGCACCCAGGCGAAGCGGTTCAGCATCATCGCGGGGGCCAGGGCATTGATGCCGCGCAGCCCCAGATGCGCCACCGCCTTGAGCGGACCTGAAAGGTGATAGTTGCGCGCATTGGCATTGGCGGCCGCCACGACCCTGACGCAGCGGGGGCGCCGTGCCGCAGTGAAAGCTGACACCGCTGCCGCGCCGGTGCCGAAACGGCCCAGCATCGCCGACAGCACCCAGGCATCCTCGAGCGCCATGTTGGCGCCTTGCGCCATGAAGGGCAGCGTGGGATGGGCGGCGTCGCCCAGAATTGCCAGCATCCCGCCCCCCTCAAATCCCCTGCCCCACAGTTCGGCCACCGGATGGCGGAACAGACCCCAGAGCCAGACCTGCTCCACCTGCGCCAGCCAGTCCTGCACCCGCGGACCAAAGCCCTGAAAGGCCACCCGCAACGCCATGGGATCGTCTTCGGTGTTCCAGCCCTCCTCAGCCCAGCGCACCCGCTCTTCCACGGCGACGATGTTGCGCAATGTGCCGCCCCGCAGCGGATAGGAGACCAGATGCCGGCCCGGGCCCATATGCACCTCGGCCACCGGCGGATCGGCGGGAGTGCCCGGGATCACCGCGCGCCAGGCCACCTGCCGGGTAAAGAACGGCGCAACCCGCCCGTTCAGCGCGGCGCGCGAGGGCGAATGCAGGCCATCGGCGCCGATCAGGATCGGCGCGGGCCGCGTGCTGCCGTCTGCCATCTCAAGCCGCGGGGCGGCACCCGAGAGATCGACCCGTTCGACCCGCTGGCCGGTCTGGATCACAACCCCTGCAGCCCTTGCCCGATCAGCCAGAAGCGCGATCAGGTCGGCGCGGTGGATCAGATACCAACCCAGATCGGGTGCCCGCTGCGACATGTCCATCCGCAGCACCCGAACGCCGGTCTCGCCATCCAGCAATTCCACAGCCTGCGACCGGAGCGCCACCCGTTCCAGGTCGGCCCCCAGCCCCATCGCCCGCAGCACTGCGGCGCCGTTGGGTGTGATCTGCAGCCCCGCGCCAAACTCGCGGATCGCATCCGCCTGCTCAAGCACCGTCACCTTTGCGCCGCGCTGCGCCAAGGCGATGGCCGCCGCCAGACCGGCCACACCGGCGCCCAGCACCGTGACCGCTTGCCCTGCCAGTTGCTCCATCCCGTTTCTCCGTCCAGCAAGCCGCGCCGGGTTGGGCGGTCGGTCGTCAGTCTTGCGTCAGGGCCGTGGCGGGTGCAACCCGCCTGACGTCGGGCTTATGTCCTTATTTCTGCAAGACATAGGTGCCCGGCGCATCGCAGAGGGGCGGCAACGTGGCCGCGCCCATCGCAGGCGGCGCGACCCGCGGCCCCGAACGCACGGCCAGCCAGTCCGCCCAGGCCGGCCACCACGAGCCTTCCTGTTGCCGGGTCGCCTGCAGCCAGCTGTCGGGGTCCAGATAGCGGTCCCCGTGGTGCTTGGTGCGCAGGCGGAAATGCCGGCCCTTGCGCGCAGGTGGCGAGACGATGCCACCATTATGCCCGCCGCTGACCAGCACAAAGGTCACGTCGCTGTCGGTAAACAGATGGAACTTGAACACCGACCGCCACGGCGCGACATGGTCGGTTTCGGTCCCCACGGCAAAGATCGGCTGGTGAATGTCGGTCAGGGCGACAGGGCGGCCCTCGACCCGAAAGCGGCCCTCGGCCAGATCGTTCTGCAGAAACAGCTGGCGCAGATATTCGCCATGCATCCGCGCCGGCATCCGCGTGCCATCTGCGTTCCAGGCCATCATCGGCGTCATCGGGCTGCGTTGCCCCATCAGATAATCCTGCACCATATGCGACCAGACCAGATCGTTCGAATGCAGCATCTGAAAGGCGCCGGCCATCTGATGCACATCCAGATAGCCTTGCTCGCGCATCATGTCCTCGAGAAAAGCCACCTGGCTTTCGACGATGAACAGCGTCAGTTCACCCGCCTCCTCGAAATCGGTCTGGGTGGCGAGAAAGCTGAGGCTGGCCAGCCGGTCGTCGCCATCGCGCGCCATTGCCGCCGCGGTGATCGACAACAGCGTGCCGCCCAGGCAATAGCCGACCGCATGGGCCTTTTGCCCCGGCACGATCGTGTTCAC
>CAYTMV010000135.1:0-3549 GCA_964439015.1 uncultured Gemmobacter sp. | reverse complement strand
AAACGACTTTCGATTCCATGATTTCATCCTCGTCGCAGACCAGGGTTCCAGAGTTCTCGTCGACCTCCTCGAACGAGGAGACGACGCGCAGCCGCACCTTGTAGCGCATGGCCAGTTCGACTGAACGGGTCTGCAGCACCTTGGCCCCGAGGCTTGCCAGTTCCAGCATTTCCTCGAAGGCCACGCGGTCCATCTTGCGCGCCTTGTCCGAGACGCGCGGGTCGGTGGTATAGACGCCGTCCACATCGGTGTAGATGTCGCAGCGTTCGGCGCCAAACGCGGCCGCGAAGGCCACCGCGGTGGTGTCCGATCCGCCGCGGCCCAGCGTGGTGATGCGGCCCTCGGGCGAGAGGCCCTGAAAGCCCGCGACGACGGCCACCTTGAAGCCTTCGGCAAACTTGGCGTCGATGTTCTCGCGTGGGATCGACACGAAGCGCGCGGCGCTATGCTGGGCCGTGGTGTTGATCGGCACCTGCCAGCCCTGCCAGCTGCGTGCCGGGATACCCATTTCCTGCAGGCGCAGCGCCATCAGTCCGGCGGTGACATTTTCGCCCGAGGCGACCACCGCGTCATATTCGCGCGCGTCGTAGAATTTCGAGGTGCCCTCGACCCATCCGACCAACTCGTTGGTCTTGCCGGACATGGCACTGACGATGACGATCACGTCATAGCCACGCTCGACCTCGCGCTGGACCTTTTTCGCGGCAATCTCGATCCGTTCGAGATTGGCGACCGAGGTCCCGCCGAATTTCATCACCAGAAGCGGCATTGGTGCCCCCCAGCCTGCCTGTCAAATCGCGTGCTTCCTAACAGATGCGGGGGGCGATGCAAGCAGGCATCGCATCCATTCTTGCGCCGCTTTCTGCGCAGGGCCGTCTTGCCCGAGAAAGAGTCTTTACTGGTGATGGCTGCATATCCGGGCCGGCGCGGCCATGTCATCCTCAGTCGCATGGAATCACGGCACAGGCAGGGTGGGTCAGAAGATGACATCCTGATAGGACAAGGCGGCCTTGTTGGTCAGGGTTACGATCCAGTCTGCGGTGCGATCTCCGTCCAGGTCTCCTATCAAGCGGCCGGTCATGCGATCATACCGGACCTGTCCGGCCAGGCCGGCAAACGCCGCCGCGCCGATGAAAGTGCCCTCCGGCATGAAGTTCGAAAGGTTGATCCGGTCCTCGCGCGTGGTGAAATCGGCAATGCGGTCGCCTCGGGACGCGGTGCTGCTGGCAAACTGGAAGACATCTGCACCAAGGCCACCCGTCAACGTGTCGGCCCCTGCGCCGCCGGTCAGGGTATCGGCCCCGGCACCGCCATTCAGCCGGTTTGCGCCCGCATTGCCAAACAGCGTGTCGGCACGGGCCGACCCGCTTGCCGCCAGCGCCGCTGTTCCGGCCAGCCGGACGACCTCGACATGGGCGAAGCCTACAAGGTTAAGGGACATCGCGGAGGATACGATTTCATCCCTCCCCCCTGCGCCAGCTCGATCACGCGGTCGCCCGTATCATGCAGAACAAAGACGTCATTGCCGGCGCCGCCGGCCATCGTGTCGGCCCCCGCGCCGCCATTCAGTCGGTTTGCGCCCGCGTTGCCCGTCAGCCGGTTGGCGCCGCCATTTCCCGTCAGGTTCAGCGCCGCCGAACCCAGCAGAAGCAGCGCCTCGACATGGGCGTAGGTGCCAAGCGCCAGGGAAATGGACGCCGATGCGACTGTATCCAGTCCGCCTGCCGCAAACTCTACCACGCGATCCTCGGCTGCGGTCACGACGTGGCGGTCGTTCCCGGCGCCGCCCGCCAGCGTGTCGCGTCCCGCCCCGCCGACCAGCGTGTCGTTGCCGGCCATCCCGTCCAGACGCGCGCCACCCGAACCCGCAACGAGAAGATCATGACCCGCGCGCGAGATGGTCACGAAACGCAAGACAGGGTCCGCTGTCGGGCTGACATCGTAATCCCACGCCACTGCCACGCGGCCATCGGCCAGACGCACGGCATCCGCGGACAGACGGCTGGGGCCGGCACCCAACGTCATTTCCCCGGAAGCTCCGTTGGGGCTGAGGTCGGCATTGATGACCCGGCCGTCCAGATAGCTCCAGTCCGCATAAAGCAGCAGGAACTGGCCGTGATCGAGTGCGACGGTCTTGACCTCGCCGAGATGACCGCCGGGTGTGTCCGACGTGTAGATTGTCCGCCGCGCCATCAGCGCCCCGGTTGCGCCGTGGAATTGCAGCGCCTCGACATGTTTCTCGCGGATCACGAAGCCGCCGCTTGCGGGAAACTCCACCAGCGTTCTGGTGCGCGTCATCACGAAATGGCCGTCGGGCGTTTCATGCGAAAACCGAAGCTGCCCATAGGTGTAGGGATCCTCTTGGCCGCCCCCCAGATCGTGCCGGACAAGCGTGGTCGGACCCGATCCGCCCGCGGCCGATATGACAATGTCATAGACATCCGTCCGGTTCGTCACCTCGTGCAACATGACGGCGCGGTTGCCGCGCAGGTCAAGCAATTGCCATCTCCAGGCATTGTCGGAAATGTCAAAGCCCAGTGGGATCAACCCGCCCTGATGCGCCCCGTCAAGGCCGACAATCTGCATGTGCAGGTTGTAGCCCAGAGTGTTTTCCATCTCGTTCCACGTGCCGGTCGTTTCGGCGCTGCCCAGAAGCACGATCCGCTGTGCAACGCTGTCAACAAGCGTCCCCTGCAGCGTCAGGGCGGCGGCATTGCTGCCAAAGCCGATGGTCGCGGTCTGCCCCGTGGCGGTGCCCGCAGCGGAATAGCGGGTCACAGTCAACGGTCCGCCCAGCGCGGTCAGGGTGTAAAACCCACCATCTGGCAGGGCATGGGTTTCAACCGGTGCTGGCGAATACAAGAAGCGGTGGACGGGGTCGTGCAACTCCAGCTCGCCGCCGATCGCCTCGCCCTCGGCGCCAAGGATGCGTGCGCGGCGCGTGTAGCCAGCGCCGGACAGGACATTTCCCGCAAGGTCCCGCCCTGATCCGTCCGCCCAGGAGGCCAGCACGCCGCCGCCGGACAGGGCGATCAGATCGGGGCTGTATTGTTGCAGCGACCGTGTGAACGGAAGCACGATCTCATCGGGTGAGAGCGAAAAAGCCGTCCCTAGCACAGCCATAACACGCCTCACCATGCAAAGCTAACACCCACGGCTTGCATGCTATTACGGCACGTTGAAGCCTGTCACCTCACAGCGCCCGCCAGCCGATATCGCTGCGACAGAACCCGCCCGGCCAGTCAAGATGGTCGCGCATCGCATAGGCGCGGTTGCGCGCCTCGGCCAGCGTGTCGCCGCGGGCGGTGATGTTCAGCACCCGGCCGCCATTGGTGACGATCTGGCCATCCTTTTCGGCGGTGCCGGCGTGGAAACACATGTGGCGGCTGTCCTCGGGCATCCGCGACAGGCCGCGGATCACGTCGCCCTTGGCATAGGCGCCGGGATAGCCCCGCGCGGCCATCACCACCGTCAGCGCGTGATCGTCGGCCCAATGCGCCTGCACCTGATCCAGCCGCCCCTCGGCGCAGGCCTGCATCAGGTCCAGCG
>CAYTMV010000134.1:0-3551 GCA_964439015.1 uncultured Gemmobacter sp. | reverse complement strand
CGGCCTCGCCCAGCATGTCATAGCTGTAGGTATAGCCCAGCGCCTCAAGCTCTTGCGCGCGCTTCATCGCGGCGTCGATGGTCTCGCCCAGCACGAACTGGCGGCCCATCTCTTTCATCGCGCGGCCCACGGCCGTGCGAATCACCGGCTCGCCCAGGCGCTTCACGGCGGCGCGCAAATGGCCGACCACACCCGGCTCGCGGTCGTCCAGCACCTTGCCGGTCAGCATCAGCGCCCAGGTCGAGGCGTTGACAAGGCTTGAGGCCGATTTGCCCAGGTGCCGGCCCCAGTCCGAAGGCGCGATCTTGTCCTCGATCAACGCATCCATCGTCTCGGCATCCGGCACGCGCAGCAGCGCCTCGGCCAGACACATCAGCGCGATGCCTTCGTCGGTCGAGAGGCCATACTCAGCCAGAAACACCTCCATCAGCCCGGGTTTGCCCCCCTTGCGGATGCGGGTCACGAGGTCGGCGCCCCTGGCCACCACGGCCGCGCGAGCCTCGGCCGAAAGGGCCGCCTCAGCCACGCGGTCGCGGATCAGCGCGGCCTCATCGGCCAGGCTTTCGAGGCAGATCGTCTTCCAGGCTTGGCTCATGGCGGCTTCCCTTCGCGTTTTGTCCAGTATGCCCGAAAATCCAGAATCCTGTTGCCGGTTTTGGTTAGGTTTTCAGCCAATCCGTGTCGGCGGGGCGCTTGTGGCCTTTTTCCGCCTGCGCCCCGACGACAGGCTGAAGTTCCCCCGCGTGCTGGCCGAGAAAGTAAACGCGACTCCCCTTGCTGGCCAGAACGCAACTTTTGACCGATTTCCGGCGGGACTGTCGGTTTCTTGACGCAGGTCATTGTGTGACTTGCCTGTCGCAAGCAACTTCGGCCTTGCATCGGGGCCGGATGCCGGGGGGCGGTATCGGCCAACGTCTTGGGGAGGCAGATCATGGCGACCGCGAGATATTACATCGCAACCGACTTCCGCACTTTCGACCTGCACGCCCGCCTTGTGGCGGCAGACCGGCAAACCTTCCAGGCGGGTACGCCCGGCAGTTGGACCCTGCGCGACAATATTCTGGTGGGTGATCCCTTCGAATATGTCGAAAGCGGCTATGTTGGCACCAACATAACCCGCGTGGCGGGCACCTTGACCGGGGGCACTTTCACACGGCTGACCGATTATCACGCCAGAGGCACTGCGGACATGAGCGCGATTGCCATAACCAGCAAAGTCACGGACGTTTCGATCAGCGCGGTGGCCTGGCAGCAGGCGCATCGCAGCGTGGCCCGCGACGATGATCTGGCACTGTTGCGCGCGGCCTTTGCGGGCAACGACAGCATGGTGGGATCAGACTGGGCCGATTACCTCTGGTCAGCGGCAGGGGCCGATACCGTCTCGGGTGGTGCGGGCAACGACACGCTGTTTGGCCAGACCGGGGCCGACCGGATCTTTGGCGGGCTGGGGCATGATCGGTTGCTGGGGGGCGATCAGGGCGATCTCGTCTCGGGGCATGATGGCAATGACCGGCTTTTCGGCGAGGCAGGGGCAGACTCGCTATATGGCGGGACGGGTGCCGATCAGCTGGATGGCGGAAATGCCAATGACACCGTGATGGGCAATGACGGCAATGACGTGCTGCTGGGGGGCTTGGGCGCGGACCTGCTGGGCGGAGGCGCTGGCAATGACACGCTGGAAGGCGGCGGCGGCAATGACAGCCTTTATCTTGGCCTTGGCGTCGACCGGATCGTGCTGCGGGCGGGCTTTGGCACGGACCGGGTGACAGGCTTCACGCCGGGCGAGGACCGGTTTCTGGTCCATGTGCCCGACGGCTCCAGCACCGATATCAACGTGCATTATGCCGGTGGCGATGCCACGGTAACCCTGCTGGACGGTCAACTGTTGATCGAGGATGTGGCGGTCAACAGCATCACGCTGGCGGATTTTCTGCTGATCCCGGAGTGAGGGATCGCAAAGTCGCGCCGCCGCAACAGGGGCAATCGGCACGCGGCCGGACGCGGATCACCCGCGTCTCCGCCCCCAGCGCGTTGAACAGCATCAGCCGGCCGGAAAGCGTCTCGCCCGCGCCGGTCAGGTGCTTGACCGCCTCCATCGCCATCAGGCTGCCCATGATCCCCGGCAAGGGGCCAGCCACGCCGGCCTCGGCGCAAGGCGCCACCATGCCGGGCGCGGGGCGGGTGGGAAAGACGCATTGATAGCACGGGGCCCCCGCGGCCGGGTGCCAGAGGCTGATCTGCCCCTCCCATTGCGTCAGGGCCGCGGCGATCAGTGGCTTGTCCGCCGCCACGCAAACCGCGTTGACCAGATACCGGGTGTCGAAATTGTCGGTCCCGTCCAGCACCAGATCGGCCGCGGCGACCAGCGACGGGGCGTTTTCGGGCGTCAACCGCGCGGCCAGCGCGGTGACGGTGACCGAGGGGTTCAGCGCCCGCAGCGCCTCGGCCGCCGATTGCGCCTTGTTCTGGCCGATGCGGGCGGTGGCATGGATGATCTGGCGATGCAGATTGGACAAATCGACCGTATCAGCGTCGATCACCGTGATCTGCCCCACGCCCGCGCCCGCCAGATACAGCAAGGCGGGCGCGCCAAGACCCCCTGCCCCCACCACCAACACATGCGCCTCTTTCAGCTTGCGCTGGCCGGGGCCGCCGATCTCTCGCAGCAGGATCTGGCGGGAATAGCGGGTCAGCTCGTCCGCGGTAAAGGCCGCCTGCCGCGCGGGCGCGGGTTCGGGGGCCGCCACCGGCACCGGGCGCACCCGGGCGCGGATGGCCTGAAGGCCGGCGCGATAGGCCAGCACCAGCCCAGCCAGTCCACCAAGGATCAGCCACGGCCGCGCATCGCCCCCCAGCCGCTGGCGCAGACCGTGATCGAACGGCAGCGCCACAGTCGCCAGCAGGATCAGCGCCCAAAGCGCCGCCATCGCCATCAACCGGCGGCGCGGGGCGACATCCATCACCCAGCCGGTCAGCCAGACAACAGCAAGGATCGTCAGGCCGAACGCCATCGCCGCCCTCAGCCCCGGCCGGTGGAGCCAAAGCCCCCCTGCCCGCGCGCGGTCTCGCCCAGAGTGTCGGCAAGCGCAAAGTCCGCCTGCACCACCGGCGCCACCACGGCCTGCGCGATACGGTCGCCATGGGCAATGGTGACGGGATCTGCGCCCAGATTGACCAGGATCACCCCCAGCGGGCCGCGATAATCGCTGTCGATGGTGCCCGGCGCATTGGCGACCGTCAGCCCATGTTTCAGCGCCAGGCCCGAGCGCGGCCGGACCTGCATCTCATAGCCCGGCGGGATCTCGGCGCGCAGCCCGGTCGGGATCAACGCCCGCGCGCCGGGGGCCAGCACCAGACCCGCGGCGCGCTGCACCTCGGGCAGATTGGCGCGCAGGTCGGCCCCCGCCGCACCCGGCGTTTCATAGGCCGGCAAGGGCAGGCTGCTGTCAGCCTCCTCGGTCCAGAGCAGTTTGACGATCGGCGTCATGGCGCGTTTCCCAGATGATCGGCGATGCGGCGGGCCAATTGCCGGGCCACCGCATCCTTGCCCA
>CAYTMV010000133.1:0-3764 GCA_964439015.1 uncultured Gemmobacter sp. | reverse complement strand
CCTCGACATCGGCCAGAACCCGCCCGTTCTCGATCAGCGGATAGACCTTGGCCAGCTTGCCGGATTTTTCGCCGGTGACGGTCTCGATCACGATCGCATCGCCTGCGGTCAGGTTGGCGGCGTGGCGTTCCGGCACCGCAAGGCGCAGGAAGAAACCGCCGCCGCCAAGCGCCGCCACCGGCTCGCCCGGCATCACGACCGCACCCGCGGCCTGCGGCACGTCCAGCACCCGGCCGGTGACCGGTGCAAGCACCGCGCCTTCGGCCGATTGCTGCACCAGAACCTGCCGCTGCGCGCGGTTGGCGGCGATGTTTCCGTTAACCACGTCCACGGCGGTCTGCAGCGCCTCAAGCCGCTGGGTGGTGATGACGCCGTCTTTCTGCAACTGCTCGCCCCGCTTCAACTCGGCCTCAGCATTCGCGGCTTGCGCCGACAGCGCGTCCAATTGGGCGTCGATGGCCGACAGCTGAAAGCCGATCTTGTCATCGACGATCAGCGCCAGTTGCTGCCCGGCCTGCACCAGATCGCCCTCGGCTGCGGTCAGCTCGGTCAGGATGCCGCCGATTCGCGCACGCGCAGGGATGCGGTCGCGGGTCTCGATGCGGCCGTAAACGGCCTTCCAGTCGGTCACTTTCACGGGGGCCAAGGGCGTTTCGGCCAGCGCGGGCAGGGCCGACAGCATCAGGGCGACAAGTAGGGCAGGGCGCTTGCGCATGATCGATCCTCAAGGGCAGGAATACATATTCACGAAGTCGAATATAATATCTGCACGTTTATTGCAACAAGTATGGCTTGGCCGAAAATATCAGCCTAGGCCAAGACAGGCCCGGACCAAAGCAGAAGTCGGGTTTGCAAGATCGTCAATGACGTCGAAATGATGTCGCCCGGCCGCCACCGTCCAGGGGCAGCCCCATGCCTCTGACAACGTGCGCGCCTGCCACAGGAAAGCCGGGCGTTCCTGAGCCCCGACCCAGACATGGGCCGGGCAGGTGGGGGTATGACGCGCAGGGCTTTCGGTCGCGCATTGTGGGGGATCAAGGCGCAGCTGCGCGTTCATCGCCGTCTGCATCAAAGGCAAAAGTTCGGCCAGGGGCGATATCGGCACCACACGAGTCAGACCGGGCGGCGCCAGATCGGCCAAAGCCAGCCGTGCGGCGAGGTGCCCGCCCGCGGAATGGCCGGTCAGCACCAGCGGCAGCCCCGGCAGGTGGGCCTGTGCCCGCCCGACTGCGGCCCGAATGTCCTGCGCCATCGCAGGCAAGCCAACCTCGGGCGCGAGGCGATAGGAGGGCATCGCCACCGCCCAACCATGTGCCAATGCGCCGGCCGCCAGATGGCTGAACGTCTCGCGCCCAAAGGCCAGCCAATATCCGCCATGGATGAACACCAGCAGTCCGACGGGCGTCTGATCGGGCAGAAACAGGTCAAGTTGCTGGCGCGGATGGGTGCCATAGGCCAGCCCCGGCAGCGCCCGAGGGCCAAGACGATCGCGGAACGCTTGCGCCGCCGCATCCCAGCGGGGCGGATACTCTGCCGCCCCGGCGATGAAGGCACCATTGGCATAGGCGCGGTCGAAATCGGTTTCCATGATCACCCCTGCAAATCGCGAGCCAACTGTGGCGCGGCTGCATTGGGTTGTCACGCTGGAACAAGCGCCAGATCAGCCCAGGGCATATCCCGCGCCGCGGACGGTGCGCAGGGGATCGTCGCCACCATGGGCGCAGAGCGCCTTGCGCAGCCGGCCGATATGCACGTCAACGGTCCTGGTATCGACATAGATCTCGCGGCCCCAGACCCGATCCAGCAGGGCCTCGCGCGAGAAGACGCGGCCCGGCTTTTCCATGAAGGTGGTCAGCAGGCGGAACTCGGTCGGGCCCAGTTTCAGCACCTTGTCGGCGCGGTAGACGCGGTGGGACTCGGGGTCCAGGCGGATATCGCCGAACTCCAGAAGCATACCCACGGTCGAGGGGCGCACCCGGCGCAGCTGCGCGCGGGCGCGGGCCATCAGCTCCAGCACCGAATAGGGTTTGACCACATAATCATCGGCGCCGGTTTCAAGGCCGCGGATCCGGTCCACCTCCTCGGCGCGGGCCGACAGCAGGATGATCGGGATGGCGCGGGTCTCGGGGCGCATCTTCAGGCGGCGGCAGACCTCGATCCCCGACAGGTTGGGCATCATCCAGTCGAGGATGATGATGTCGGGCTGGGTCTCGTCCACCATCATCAGCGCCTCTTCGCCGTCGCCGGCCTGATGCACCCGAAAGCCTTCGGCTTCGAGGTTATAGGCCAGCACTTCGCGTTGCGCAGGCTCGTCCTCGACCAGAAGGACGGAAGGTTGCTGTTGCGCGGTCATCGCGTCACGCCTTATCCCGCGAGATCAGGTCGGCTTTGGGCCGATCATCATCGGGCAGGCGCCCCTGCACCAGATAGATCACCTGCTCGGCGATTGCGGTGGCATGGTCGCCCACGCGCTCGATGTTCTTGGCGATGAAATGCAGATGCATGCAGGCGGTGATGTTGCGCGTGTCTTCCATCATGAAGGTCAGAAACTCGCGGAACAGGGCGTTATACATCTGGTCGATGTCCTGATCGCGCTGGCGCACATCCTCGGCCTTGGCCGCATCGCGGGCGATATGGGCGTCCAGCGCGTCCTTCAGCAACTGCACCACCGACTTCGCCAGGCGCCGGACCGAACCTGCCGCACCGTCGATGGCAGGCATCTGGTTCAGCAGGGTCGCGCGTTTGGCGAGGTTCTTGGCATAGTCGCCGCAGCGTTCCAGCGCACCGGCAATCCGCATCAACGTCAACACGGTGCGCAGGTCCGAGGCGGTCGGGCTGCGCAGCGCGATCAGGCGGGCGCATTCGGTGTGGATCTGTTCTTCCAGGGCGTCCACGGCCGCGTCGCCCGCGCGCACGCGGTTGGCCAGTTCGTCGTCGCGGGTTTCAAGTGCCTGAGCGGCATCCAGAAGCGCGGTCTCGACCAGACCGCCCATCTTCATCACCATGGCCTGCACGCCTTCGAGATCGCGGTCGAAGGAGCTGACGATGTGCTTTTCGGTGTTGATCATGTGGGTCCTCCGATCAGCCGATGCGGCCGGTGATATAGGCTTCGGTGCGGGGATCGCTGGGATTGGTGAAGATCTGGCCGGTCTCGCCAAACTCCACCAGATTGCCGAGGTGGAAAAACGCGGTGCGCTGGCTGACGCGGGCGGCCTGCTGCATCGAGTGCGTCACGATCACCACCGAGAACTGGCTGCGCAGCTCATCGATCAGCTCTTCGACCTGGGCGGTCGCGATCGGGTCGAGGGCCGAGCAGGGCTCGTCCATCAACAGCACTTCGGGCGAGGTGGCAATGGCGCGGGCAATGCACAGACGCTGCTGCTGGCCACCCGACAGGCCGGTGCCAGGCTCGTGCAGGCGGTCCTTGGCCTCGTTCCACAGTGCGGCCTTGCGCAGCGAAGTTTCGACGATCTCGTCCAGATCGGCCTTGCCACGGGCCAGGCCGTGAATGCGCGGGCCGTAGGCCACGTTGTCATAGATCGACTTGGGGAAGGGGTTGGGCTTCTGGAACACCATGCCGACCTTGGCGCGCAGCACCACCGGGTCGACCTTGGGATCGTAGATGTCCTCGCCATCCAGCTTGATCTCGCCGCCCACGCGGCAGCTGGCGATGGTGTCGTTCATCCGGTTCAGGCAGCGCAGGAAGGTCGACTTGCCGCAACCCGACGGGCCGATGAAGGCCGTGACCGTCTTGTCGAGGATGT
>CAYTMV010000132.1:0-3815 GCA_964439015.1 uncultured Gemmobacter sp. | reverse complement strand
ACGCGCTTGCCGTTCACGGTCACGTGGCCGTGGTTCACGAACTGGCGGGCGGCAAAGACGGTCGGCACGAACTTGGCGCGATAGACCACCGCGTCCAGACGGCGCTCCAGCAGACCGATCAGCATCTCGCCGGTGTCGCCCTTGACGCGCTCGGCTTCGCCATAGATCTTGCGGAACTGCTTTTCGGTCAGGTCGCCATAGTAGCCTTTCAGCTTCTGCTTGGCGCGCAGCTGGGTGCCGAAGTCCGACAGCTTGTTCTTGCGGCGCTGACCGTGCTGGCCGGGGCCATATTCACGCTTGTTCAGGGGCGACTTGGCGCGGCCCCAGATGTTTTCGCCCATGCGGCGGTCAATTTTATACTTGGCAGCGGTCCGTTTGGTCACGCTGATCTCCTTCAATTGTTCGGGCGCAGGCCCTGAGAAGGGCGTTGTCCTTTCCCCGTTTCCGGGGCGACAGGGTTCCCCTTGCGGGGTCCACCAACACCAATGAAAAGCCCCGGAATCGCTTCCGGGACTGCGCGCTTATACAGCCTGTGACAGGGGCGTCAACCACTCGGCCAAGGATCGGCCTCAGGCGGCTTCGTGGCGCAGGATCGCCGCCTCGGTCGCCGTCAGGTTGCGCCGTGCGGGGGCGCCATAGCTGGCGGGGTCGGCCTCCAGCCCTGGCAGCAGTTGCAGCAATCCGGCGCGCTGTTCGGGGTCGATGCTGTCCAGACTGGCCTCTGCGGGGTGGAAACTCTCGGTCTCCAATCCGTTGGCCCAGATCACCTCATGCCGTTCCAGCAGCAGGTGGATATAGGTGATCTCGCGCAGCGCCGTATCGACCAGAACCGCGCGGTTGTCGATCAGGTCCTGCGCCGCCACCAGCACCTCGGAGGTGTTGAACAATGCCCGGGCGGCTGGCCCCTTGACCATCATCCGATGCTGGGGCGAGACCAGCAGATCGCCTTCCGGCCGCCCCTGCCCCAGCGCGCCAGAGCGGAAGCGGATCGGCCGCAGATGCGGCATTGCGTAAAGGCGCGCGCCACTCATCCGGCGATATCCGGTCCAAAGCACCGGCTGCGGGCCATTGTCGCGGGTCAGGATACGGTCGCCGGGGCGCAGCGCCTCGATCGGACGGGGCCCGTCCGGTGTCGCGATCCGGGTCGCGGGGGCAAAGCAGATCACGCCGCCCGTGTCCAGCTGCGCAGCCAGAGGCGTGATGCAGGCGCGCACCACCCACAAATCACGCTCGCGCGGCGGGGCGGCGCCCAGAAACATGCAAATCCGCGCCCCGGTGCCCGGCACATCGATCAGCGTCACCGCATAGGTGTTGCGGCCATCGGTGACCACAAACCCTTGCTCTGCCATGTCATGGGACAGATCTGCATCGACCGCAGACAGCGCCTCGGCGCCCTTGCCGGGCGGCGCTTTCAGCGCGGCACCGATCAGACGCCGCACCATCCGTGCCGCGCGCCTGCGCATGTCTTCCGCCCCGCGGCCCCTTCAAGATAGAGGATATCCCCCGCCCCATCCACACGCAACGCCTCACCGCGCCAGCGCCAGATGGCACCTGCGGCAAGCGCCTCGGGAGAGGCGGACGGAAACCCGTCAATTTCTGTCTGGGACCAAGATATGACGAACGTGCCACGAGAGCCCGTTTCCATGTCCTGACTGCCTGCTCGTTATTTATTATTAATCGCGACGTTAGCAGGGACGAATCGAAATGGCTATGACCGATTCGCAACACAAATGACCAAAGTGTTAACGTCAACTGCCTCAAAAGTTATAGTCATCGAACCTTTGGCAGCTTTGGCTCAGAAATTCAGCTGCAAGCGGATCGCCCCCAGAACCTGACCGCCCGCTTGACCTTCATATTCTTCGCCCAGCCAGGCAAGGCCATAGAAAGCCTCGGATTTCTCACCCTGCCAGTTCAAACCCAGCCGCGCCCGGGCCCGGGTGTCGGACAGCACTGCCGCACCGCCCGCTGGCAAAAGCTCGGAGTCAAACACCCGAGCCATGTCTGCCCCGAGGGTAAAGCTGACGCCCTGCCCTGCTGGGCCCGTCGCTGCTTCGGTGCGAAAACCGCTCACCGTCTCGCGCAGCATCGGTGCCGATTGCCCCCAGCCCCCCATGTCAGGTCAACCCCGGCCCGGGCGTAGGTTTCAAGCCCTGCCTGCACTTCGACAAACGGCCGCAGCCGCGTCTGACCACCCAGCGGGACCGAGCGCGCCAATTCGGCCCGAAAGGTGGGGTGGATGCCATCCGGGATCTGGTCATCCAGCACCTGCGGCACCGGCATGTCCAGCCATTCATGCACCTCGCGCTGGAAGTTGCCGAGGCCGGTCTGCGGGCCGGTCAGCACCGCCTCAAGCCCGACCATCGCCTCAAACCCGCCGGGCGCGAAATGCGTGAAAATTCCCGGCGCCAGAATGCCGGCATAGCGCCGGTCACCCGGCGCGGGTGTCACCAGATCCTCGGGGGCGACAATCTCGGCCCGCAGCCGCCATTCCCACAGCTGAAACGCCTGCGCGGGCAACCGCTGGACATCCCCACCCCACAAGCCGGCCACGAAATACGCGCCACTGCGCCAGCGGTCATGGCCATCGCCCAGCGCGTCATTGACGAACATCCGCGCGCGCACCTTCCCGGCTTCCTGCGCCTGAGCGTGGGAAAATGGCACGATTGCGGCCAGCGCCGCCATCAGGAGAGCCTTCATCATCACAAACCCCGAATCCTTCAGGCCCCCCAGCCTTGCCGGATTTTTAACCGCGCAAGCTGCGCGAAGATAGTGCATTCCCGCCACAGGCGACACTCTTGCAACGGCCTCCAAACGGGCTGGACATTTCTGATTGTTTTAGTCATCTTTATTTACACCACATCAGCCAACCCCTTTCCCGCGGGTCAGCCAGCCCCTGAAACACCTGATCCGAGGACCGGCAGATGCCCCCCACGACCCACCCCCCTTTGGAAACCCCATCCCCAAGCCTGATCGAGATGCTCCGCCTGACTCTGGAAGGTCTTTGGCCCACGCCTCCGGACCTGACGGCACTGATCGACCGGATGGAGACGCCGCGATGAACATGCATGTCGAAGCCACAACGCTGCTGGCACAGGATGCCATCCCCTGCCACGATGCCACGCGACTGACGCAGGGTGGCAATCTGGCGCGGATCGTTCTGGGCGATCAAGTCTACAGTCTGCGGATCACCCGGGCCGGCAAGCTGATCCTGACCAAATGACCGCCCCACCCTGACACGAAAACCCGCCCACGACCCCAGCGGGGCCATTGGCCCCGTTTTCTTCGGTGCGACGATTGATCTTGTCCGCGCCACATGCTGAGACTGCGGCGCACTGAAAGGGAGCGCCATGCGGGTTTTCATCAACGGGTTCGGGCGGATCGGGCGGTCGGTATTGCGGGCATGGGCCACCGCCCCACAGCACTGGCCTGGCGTCGAGATTGTCGGCATCAATGATATCGCCACGCCCGAGATGTGCGCCTATCTTTTCGAATATGACAGCATTTTCGGGCCGTGGCGCGGCAGCGTGGCGCTTCACGAAGGGGCGTTGGTCGTGGATGGCCGCGCCATACCCTTGCACTGCACAGACGACATCTCGACGCTGGACCTGTCTGCAGTTGATCTGGTGATGGAATGCACCGGCCGCGCCGACAAGGCCGAGGTTGCCAGCCGTGGCCTGGACGCGGGCGCCGGTCGCGTTCTGGTCTCGGGTCCGTCGAAGGCGGCTGAACTTACAGTGGTGCTGGGAGCCAATGAAGCGGCTCTGGCCGATCAGCGGATCATCTCGAACGCCAGCTGCACCACCAACGCGCTGGCG
>CAYTMV010000131.1:1207-3849 GCA_964439015.1 uncultured Gemmobacter sp. | reverse complement strand
GAGATCTGGGTGATCGAGTGCAAATCCTCGCGCACCGATTTCCTGACCGACCGCAAGTGGCACCACTATCTGGAATGGGCGGACCGGTTTTTCTGGGCGGTGGACACCGCCTTCCCGCAAGAACTGCTGCCGGCAGACTCGGGGCTGATTCTGGCGGATGCGTGGGGCGCCGAGGTGGTGCGGATGCCCGAGCCTGCGCCCTTGGCGGGGGCGCGGCGCAAGGCGCTGACGCTGGCCTTTGCGCGCCACGCGGCCAGCCGTCTTGGCAGTTTTCGCGATCCGGGGCTGCGGGCGCTGCTGCCGCCGGATCTGCGCGGCTGAGTCAGCGTTTCTTGCCGGATTTTGCAGTGCCGACGTTACGGGCGGCCTCGGCCGCGGCGCGCAGTTCTTCGGCGATTTCTTCGGCCTCTTCCGGGTCGAAATCCAGCGGCAGTTCGATGCCGCCCTCGGCTTCGACATAGATCCGCACCATGCCCTGATCGGTGGGGCCGATCTGGATGTTTGCGGCGATGTCGCTTTGCTTGTCGATGCCCATGGCGGCCTCCTGCGTTTTCTTTCGCCTAACCGCGAAAAGCCGGTCTGTCCAGACCGATACCCCCCTTGCAATCCCCGCAGTACGGGGCTAATACCCCCGCGAGTGCCGACTTAGCTCAGTTGGTTAGAGCACCAGATTGTGGATCTGGGGGTCCCCCGTTCGAGCCGGGGAGTCGGTACCATCACTCCTTTCAGACAAATCAGGCCAAACCCCTCCGGGGGCGGTTTTGGCATTTGCCCCCACGCGATCAAAAGCGGGCGCCCCGAGGGGAGCGCCCGCCTGTGGTTTGTCACGCGGTGCCGGGGCCTCAGATCGTGCCGGCAGCCATTTCGCGGGCGATGTGGTCCGCCTGTCGGATCGCCAGCGCCACGATGGTCAGCGTCGGATTTTCGGCCGCACCGGTGGTGAATTGCGACCCGTCCGAGATGAACAGGTTGGCGATGTCATGGGTCTGGCCCCACTTGTTGCACACGCCATCCTCGGGCTTTTCAGACATGCGGTTGGTGCCGAGGTTATGCGTGCTTGGATAGGGCGGGGTCGGGAAGGCGCGGGTCGCCCCCACGGCCTCATACATCGCCACGCCCTGCTTGTAGGCGTGGTTGCGCATGGCCACGTCATTGGGGTGATCGCTGAAATGGACATTCGTCACCGGCAGGCCCCACTGGTCCTTGGTCTCGGACAGGGTGACGCGGTTGTCGGCCTGCGGCATGTCTTCGCCCACGATCCACATGCCGGCCATCCGCTCGTAATGGTCGAGCGCGGTGGTAAAGCCGCGGCCCCAGCCGCCGGGATTGAGGAAGGCCGCCATGAACGGCAGACCCAGCGACAGCGTCTCAAGCTCATACCCGCCGACAAACCCGCGCGACGGATCGTGGCGCGCCTCGTCCTGCACGATGCCCGCCATGGTGGTGCCACGCCACATGCGCACGGGCTTGTCAAAGATCGCATAGACCGAGCCGGTGGTGTGGCGCATGTAGTTGCGGCCCACCTGATCGGACGAGTTTGCGAGCCCGTTCGGGAACATGCTGGAAGCCGAGTTGAGCAGGATCCGCGGGCTTTCATAGCTGTTGCCCGCCACACAGACGATCCGCGCCTTCTGGAACTGCAGATTGCCGTCCTTGTCGAAATACTCGACCCCGGTCACCTTGCCCGCGTCGTCATGCAGGATGCGCGCCACATGAGACCGGTCGCGCACCTCGAGGTTGCCCGTCGCCTCGCCCGCCGGGATGTCGGTGTAGGCGGAGGACCACTTGGCGCCCCATTTGCAGCCCTGAAAGCAGAACCCGGTCTGCTGGCAGGCCATGCGGCCGTCATATTCCTTGGAGTTGATGGCCATGCGGCCGGTATGAACCTCTTTGTAGCCCAGCGCCTTGGCGCCCTTTTCGAACACCAGGTAGTTGTTGTTGCCGGGCAGGCCCTGCCGGTCGCCGGTGCGGGTCACGCCCAGCTTGGTTTCGGCCTTTTCATACCAGGGCGCCATCTCGGCGGCGTCGATCGGCCAGTCCAGCAGATTGGCCCCCTCGACCTTGCCATAGGTGGTCAGCGCCTTCCACTCATGGTCCTGAAACCGGATCGAGGCGCCGGCCCAGTGCGTGGTGGTGCCGCCCACCGCCTTGACGATCCAGGCGGGCAGTCCGGCAAAGTCCTTGGCGATCCGCCAGTCGCCGCTGGTGGTGCGCGCATCCAGCCATGCCAGTTGGGCAAAGCTGTCCCATTCGTCATTGATGTAATCCTCGGGCAGATAGCGCCCGCCGGCCTCCAGCGCCACGACCTTGACGCCCTTTTGCGCCAGTTCGTTGGCAAGCACCCCGCCGCCTGCGCCCGTGCCGATGATGACGACCACGGAGTCGTCGTTCAGGTCGAATTTCGCAACCATCTCTGATCCCTCCGTTTACAGCCAGTCGATGTCGTCAAAGCCGCGGTTGATGTAACCGCCCTTGCTGAAGGACTCGCCCTCATAGCCGAAGATCGGCCAGATCTCCTTCTGGTTATAAAGCCCGGTCACGAGGCCGGCGCGCACCGTCTGGAAGAACACCGATCCCTCGATGGCCTGCAGCACCTTCACGCGGTCTTCCTCCCAGCCGATCGAGACATAATCGGCATGGCC
>CAYTMV010000131.1:0-1107 GCA_964439015.1 uncultured Gemmobacter sp. | reverse complement strand
TGTATTCCTCCCTGGGTGTGTTCGGCCCCCCTCCCAAGGGGCCGTTTGCCTGGATTACTGGAAGCGACCCCCGCGTTGCAGAACCTCGATCTGGTAGCCATCGGGGTCCGCGATGAAGAAGAACTTCGCCACCGGCACGCCATTGTTCTGGAAATCCACCAGCTTGCGCGGGTTCAGGCCGGCAGCGGTCAGGCGGGCATGTTCAGCCTCGACATCCGCGACCGAGACCGCCAGATGGCCATAGCCATCGCCCAGATTGTAAGGCTCGGTCCGGCCCTTGTTGACCGTCAGTTCCAGCTCGAACCCCGACTCGGGATTGGACAGGTAGATCAGGGTGAAGGACGCGAATTCCAGCCGGTCGGCGATCTTCAGGCCGAACGCCTGATCGTAAAATGCGACCGAGCGCGCCTCTTCCAGCACGCGGATCATCGAATGGATTGCCTTGGCCATGGAACCTCCAGAACTTCTCATTCTGGTAAGGTTACCGAACCAATTTTGTCCCGGGTAGTAACGTGATACTACAGGCAGATTTTCCTACTCGGCGGCAAACCGCGGCTGCGGTCCGTTCTGGGCCACCTTTTCCAACTCGCCCAGATAGATCGTGCAGGCACAGCGCAACAGCGAGGTGAAGTTGGACACCTCGCCCTGTTGCTCCAGCACTTCGGCGTGAAGTTTCGACAGAAAAGCCGGCGTGGTGGTCCCCTCCTGCGCGGCCATCTGGTCGAGGATGCGCCAGAAGGCACGCTCCAGCCGGACCGACGTCGATTGTCCGTTCAGGCGCAGACGGCGGGTCACGGATTCATAACGGCCGGGATCCTGCCCGGCAAAGATCTGACACATTCCAAGTCCTCCCCCCATGAAGGATGGGGCGATCGGGGCTTGCGGTCAAGAAACCAGATCAGACGCAGCGCCGCGCTGCTTGCGGAGGCTGGGGTTTGGTAGGCCCGGAGGGACTCGAACCCCCAACCAAGGCGTTATGAGCGCCCTGCTCTGACCATTGAGCTACAGGCCCGGCCGGGATCTGGCTTAGGGGGGCGGGGGGCGGGCGTCAAGGGTGTGCGGGGTCTGGCGTTGCAGCTTTGGTCCGGCTGCGCTAGAGGGGCTGCA
>CAYTMV010000130.1:0-3850 GCA_964439015.1 uncultured Gemmobacter sp. | reverse complement strand
CTGTCGCTGCGCCGGGTGGTCAAGATGAACAAGACCCCCGCCTTCATCCTGACCCAGTTCGGTTTCACGCCGGAAAATGTCGATGAAAAGATCACCTTCGACGGCGATACCGTCACGCTGGTCACCGACAAGCCCTATGCACCGACCTTCGTCTACAACTGCCTGACCGCGGGTCCAGCCAACATCGTCGATATCAAGACCGTGATGGCCAATGAGGTCAACGGCGACATGGGCAATGAATGGCTGAAGTCCAATTCGGCCGGCACCGGCGCCTATGTGCTGAAATCCTACAAGCCGAACGAGGGCTATATCCTCGAGGCGCGCGCGGGGCATTGGCGGGGCGATGCCAAGATCAAGAATGTCTTCATGCGCCATGTGCCTGAAAGCGGCACCCAGCGCCTGCTGCTGGAAAAGGGCGATATCGACATCGGGCGCGAGCTGACGCCGACCGACATTCAGGGCATGGAGGGCAATGCCGACATCAAGGTGCAGTCTGATGTGGGCGGCCAGATCTACTATCTGGCGCTGAACCAGAAGGTCGAGGCGCTGGCCAATCCCAAGGTTCAGGAGGCGATGCGCTGGGCGGTGGATTACACCGGCATGGCCGACACGATCCTGAAGGGGCAGTGGGGCGTGCATCAGGCTTTTCTGCCCAAGGGTTTCCTTGGCGCGCTGGAAGATACGCCCTACAGTCTTGACCTTGAAAAGGCCAAGGCCGCGCTGGCTGAATCGGGCGTGACGCTGCCGCTGGAGGTTTCGCTGACCGTGCGCAACAATCCCGAGCGTCTGGATATCGCCCAGTCGATCCAGAACACCTTCGGCCAGATCGGCATCAACCTGACGCTGGATGTGGGCGATGGTGCGCCGGTGCTTGAGAAATACCGCGCCCGCCAGCATGAGATGACGCTGCAGACCTGGGGCCCGGATTATCCTGACCCGCATACCAACGCCTCGACCTTCGCCATGAACCCCGACAACTCCGACGAGGCCAAGGCGACCGGCTACCTCGCCTGGCGGACGGCATGGGATCCGGGCGAGATGCACAAGATGGCCGAGGCCGCCGTGGCGGAGAAAGACGCCGACAAGCGCAAGGCGATGTATGAAGAGATGCAGCGCAAGCACCGCGATTCATCGGCCTTCATCGCCATGTTCCAGCAGGTGCAGCAGGCCGGCATGCGCGCCAATGTCGCGAACTTCTATACCGGCGGCGCGACGGACTCGGCAGCCTATTGGCTGGTGACGAAGTAAGGCATTGGCCGCCGCGGCACCCGTCGCGGCGGCCTGACACAGAATGAACAGCCAATCCGTTTCCGCACGGGGCCTTGCCCTCATCCGACCGCTGGCCACTGGCCTGATGACCCTGGCCATCACCCTGCTGGGGTTGATGCTGGTCACCTTCCTGATCGCCCGCGTGGTGCCGATCGACCCGGTGCTGTCCATCGTGGGCGAGCGGGCGACCGAAGCGCAGATCGCCGCCGTCCGGCAGGAACTGGGTCTGGACCGGCCGATGTGGCAGCAATTTGCGATCTATGTCGGCAACGCCCTGCAAGGCGATCTGGGCCAGTCGATCCGCACCCGGGCGCCCGTGGCCGAGGAGATCATCCGCTACTTCCCCGCCACGCTCGAGCTGGCCACGCTGGCCACGATCTTTGGCGTGCTGGTGGGGGTGCCGGCGGGCGTGCTGGCGGCCACCCGGCCGGGCAGCATCGCCGACCAGATCGTGCGGTTGCTGGGGCTGATGGGCTATTCGATGCCGGTCTTCTGGCTGGGTCTGATCGGGCTTTTGGTGTTTTACGGCTGGTTGGGCTGGGTCGGCGGGCCGGGTCGGCTGGATGCCGTCTATGAGATGATGCTGGAATTCCAGATGACCCCTTATACCGGCATGATCCTGATCGACACCGCGCTGAACGGTGCGTGGGATGCCTTTGCCAATGCCATCAGCCATATCGTCCTGCCCGCGGGCATTCTGGGCTATGTCTCGATGGCCTATATCAGCCGCATGACCCGCAGCTTCATGCTGAACGAGTTGGGGCAGGAATATATCACCACCGCACGCGTCAAGGGCATGCCGGAATGGCGGGTGATCTGGGTTCATGCGATGCGCAATGTGATGGTGCCGTTGATCACCGTGATCGCGCTGAGCTATGCCTATCTTCTGGAGGGGTCGGTTCTGACCGAGACGATCTTCGCCTGGCCGGGCTTGGGCAGCTATATCACCGATGCGCTGTTTGCCAATGACATGCCGGCTGTGTTGGGCGGCACGGTGGTGGTGGGGGTGGTTTTCGTGACGCTCAACATGGCGTCAGACATCCTTTACCGGCTGGTCGATCCGAGGGCGCGGGCATGAGCAGTTTGCGTGTCTGGCTGACCGATCCAAACCCGTCCTCGCGCCGGCAGGCCCGGCTTGGGCAGGCCTGGCTGGCCTGGCTGCGGTTGCGTCGCAACCCGCTGGCGATGGCGGGGCTGGTCCTTGTGCTGGCGCTGGTGCTGGCAGCGGCCCTGGCCCCGTGGATCGCGCCACATGATCCCATCGCCCAAGACCTTGGCAACCGCCTGCTGCCGCCCGGCATGCCGGGGCACTGGCTGGGCACGGATGATTTCGGCCGCGATATCCTGTCGCGCATCCTGCATGGCGCGCGGATCACGTTGCAGATCGTGGCGCTGGTGGCGCTGACCGCGCCGGTGCTGGGCCTGCTGGTCGGCACGGTTGCCGGCTATTTCGGCGGCTGGGTCGATGCCGTGCTGATGCGCGTGACCGACATCTTTCTGGCTTTCCCGCGCCTGATCCTGGCGCTGGCGCTGGTGGCGGTGCTGGGGCCGGGCGTGGGCAATGCGGTGCTGGCCATCGCCCTGACCGCCTGGCCGCCCTATGCCCGCGTGGCGCGGGCCGAGACGCTGACCGTCCGTGGCTCGGACTACATCGCCGCGGTGCGGTTGCAGGGGGCGGCTGCGCCGCGGATCATCTGGGGGCATGTAGTGCCAATGTGCGTGCCCTCGGTCATCATCCGCGTCACGCTGGACATGGCGGGGGTGATCCTGATTGCGGCGGGCCTGGGCTTTCTGGGTCTTGGCGCGCAGCCGCCCTTGCCGGAATGGGGGCTGATGATCTCGTCGGGCCGCAAGTTCCTGTTTGAACAATGGTGGGTTGCGACCATGCCGGGGCTGGCGATCTTTCTGGTCTCGCTGGGTTTCAACCTGCTGGGCGACGGCCTGCGTGATGTGCTTGACCCGCGGAGTGCCGGGAAATGACACTGCTTTCTGTCAAGAACCTGCGGGTCAGCTTTGCCACCGAAACCGGCGTGGTTCAGGCGGTGCGCGGCGTGTCCTTTACCCTCGGGCGCGAGCGGCTGGGGATCGTGGGCGAAAGCGGCTCGGGCAAGACCATGACCGGTCGCGCGGTGCTGCGGCTGATCCGCCCGCCGGGCCGGATCGAGGCGGACGAGATGACCTTTGACGGTCAGGACCTTCTGCACGCCAGTGACTCGCAGATGCGTGCCCTGCGCGGACGCCGCATCGCGATGGTGATGCAGGACCCGAAATACAGCCTGAACCCGGTGATGACCGTGGGCCAGCAGCTGACCGAGGGTCTGCGGATGCGTGACCGTCTGGGTCGTGCCGAGGCCGAGGCCCGCGCCATCAAGGCGTTGGAGGCCGTGCAGATCCGCGACCCGGCACGGGTGATGAAGGCCTGGCCGCATGAGTTGTCGGGTGGCATGGGCCAGCGGGTGATGATCGCCATGATGCTGATCCCCGAGCCTGATCTGCTGATCGCGGACGAGCCGACTTCGGCGCTGGATGTCACGGTGCAGGCCGAGGTTCTGTCGATCCTCGACGGGCTGGTGCGCGATCG
>CAYTMV010000129.1:0-3907 GCA_964439015.1 uncultured Gemmobacter sp. | reverse complement strand
GCCGACAGGCGGCGCTTGTGCGTCACTTCGGACAGCGGGTTGGTCTGGTCCATGAACTGCGACAGCTGCGACGAGCCGAAGAACTCGCGCACTGCGGCAGCAGCGGGTTTGGCGTTGATCAGGTCTTGCGGCATGATCGTGTCGATCTCGACCGACGACATGCGCTCCTTGATGGCGCGCTCCATGCGCAGCAGGCCGACGCGATACTGATTTTCCATCAGCTCGCCGACCGAGCGCACCCGGCGGTTGCCGAGGTGGTCGATATCGTCGATCTCGCCCTTGCCGTCGCGCAATTCAACCAGTGCGCCAATGCAGGCCACGATATCGTCGCGGTCCAGCGTGCGCTGAGTGTCCGGCTTGGCCAGGTCAAGGCGCATGTTCATCTTCACGCGGCCAACCGCGCTCAGGTCATAACGCTCGCTGTCGAAGAACATCGTGTCGAACAGGTTGCTGGCGGCCTCGACGGTCGGCGGCTCGCCCGGACGCATCACGCGATAGATGTCCATCAGCGCGGTGTCGCGGTTCCAGTTCTTGTCCGCCGCCATGGTGTTGCGGATGTAGGGGCCGACATTGACATTGTCGATGTCGAGGATCGGGAACTCGGTGATGCCCTGATCCAGCAGCATCTTCAGCGTGCCACCCTTCACCTCGCCGTCGCGGTCGTAGTCCATGGTGAGTTCATCACCGGCCTCGACCCAGATCTCGCCCGTGGTCTCGTCGATGATGTCCTCGGCCACAAAACGGCCGACGATATGGTCGAAAGGCACCAGCAGTTCGGTGATCTTGCCGTCGTCGATCCACTTCTTGACCATCCGCGGCGTGGCCTTCTCGCCGGCCTTGAGGATGACCTCGCCGGTGGCCGCGTCAACCAGATCATAGGCCGGACGGGTGCCGCGGACGCGATCGGGGAAGAAACGGGTGATCCAGCCCTTGCCCTTGGCATATTTGAAGGTCACGGTGTCATAATAGGCACGCATGATCGCGTCCTGATCCATGCCGAGGGCATAGAGCAGGGTCGTCACCGGCAGTTTGCGGCGGCGGTCGATACGGGCAAACACGATGTCCTTGGCGTCAAACTCGAAGTCCAGCCAGCTGCCGCGATACGGGATGATGCGGCAGGCGAACAGCAGCTTGCCCGAGGAATGGGTCTTGCCCTTGTCATGGTCGAAGAACACACCCGGCGAGCGGTGCATCTGGCTCACGATCACGCGCTCGGTGCCGTTGACGATGAAGGTGCCGTTGGGCGTCATCAGGGGCATGTCGCCCATGTAGACGTCCTGCTCCTTGATGTCCTTGACCGACCGCGCCCCGGTGGTCTCATCGACATCAAACACGATCAGACGCAGCGTCACCTTCAGCGGCGCCGCATAGGTCAGATCGCGCTGCATGCATTCGTCAACGTCGTATTTCGGCTTTTCCAGCTCGTATTTCACGAATTCCAGAACGGCCGTCTCATTGAAGTCCTTGATCGGAAAGACCGATTGGAACGTGCCTTGAATACCCTCGCCGTCAAGCGGTTTAGGCCCGTCGCCCGATTTCAGGAACAGGTCGTAGGAGGATTTCTGAACCTCGATGAGGTTCGGCATTTCCAGCACTTCGCGGATCTTGCCGAAGTAGCGGCGGATGCGTTTCTGGCCAACGTAGCTCTGAGCCATGCTCGTCGTCACCTTTCTGTGTTCGCCGGCGCACGTCCCGTCGGGGCACGGGGGCACGCCGCTTGGCGAGAGGGGGTCCGGCTCCATTCATGCCACCCCTCCCGAAGGGCGGCTCCCGAGCCGTGACCGCACCCGGGAAGAGGCTTGCACGCAAGCATCTTCCGAGACGCGTGAAGCTGGGCCCGACAAGTGTCGGACCCAGCCTGTGAAGTCAGATCAGGGCAGAAGCCCCATCACCGATTACTTCAGCTCGACCTTGGCGCCAGCCTCTTCGAGCTTCTTCTTCATCGCTTCGGCGTCGGCTTTGCCAACGGCTTCTTTGACTTTGCCGCCAGCTTCGACCAGATCCTTGGCTTCTTTCAGGCCCAGACCGGTGATCGCGCGCACTTCCTTGATCACGTTGATCTTGTTGGCGCCGGCGTCGGTCAGAACGACGTCGAACTCGGTCTTTTCTTCTTCAGCAGCGGCAGCAGCGCCACCAGCGGCCGGACCAGCAACCATCACGGCGCCGCCAGCGGCGGGCTCGATGCCGTATTCGTCCTTCAGGATGGTCTTCAGTTCCTGCGCTTGCAGGAGGGTCAGGCCAACGATTTGTTCAGCGAGAGCTTTAAGATCAGCCATTTTTCATTTCCGTTCAGTTGAGATGGGGTTCCAACGAGATTGGATCTTCCCACGCGAGGGTTTCCCCGAGAATCAGGCCGCAGCCTTTTCCTCGATGGTCTTGAGGATGCCAGCGATGTTCGAAGCAGGCGCGCCAATGGCCCCGGCGATGTTCGACGCGGGCGCACCGATGCAGGACACGATCTGAGCGATAAGCTCTTCGCGCGACGGCATCGAGGCGACGGTCTTCACACCGGCCTGGTCCAGAACCGTTTCGCCCATTGCGCCGCCCAGAATCACGAACTTGTCGTTCTTCTTGGCATAGGCCTCGCAGACCTTGGCCGCAGCCACGGGGTCTTCCGAGTAGGACATAACGGTCATGCCCGTCAGCAGGTCACCCATCTTTTCAGCGGGGTGCCCCTTCAGGGCGATCTTGGCGAGCTTGTTCTTGGCAACGCGCACGGACCCGCCAACTTCGCGCATTTGCGCGCGCAGGTCCTGCATTTCGGCAACCGTGATCCCCGCGTAGTGTGCGACCACAACCACGCCAGAGCTTGCGAAGATCTGGCCGAGTTCCTCGACCACTTTCTCTTTCTGGGCTCTATCCACAGTTTCACTCCAAGAATGGGGGTTGCCCCCCGGCTCAAGTCTGCCACCGGGATTCCGGTGGCGTCGGGTCCGTAAGGGTCCCGAGCCAAGACCACCTTGGAGGGCGGTATCATCTCGTTCCCCATCTCGGGCAGGATATTAAGGCGTTTGCGCGCCACCCACCGTCTCGGACAGGATGGGGCGCGGACGCCCCACCATCCCCCTGTTGCCAGAGGAAATCTTGTCAGGCCAGGTCACCCCGGCCCGGAAGTCAGGCCGTAGCCGACGACAGGTCAAGCGACACGCCCGGACCCATGGTCGAGCTGAGCGAGACCTTCTTGATGTAGGTGCCCTTGGCGCCAGCGGGTTTGGCCTTGGCCACCGCGTCGACGAAAGCGCGCACGTTCTCGGCCAGCTTGGCCTCATCGAACGAGACCTTGCCGATACCGGCATGGATCACGCCGGCTTTTTCGACCTTGAACTGCACTTCGCCGCCCTTGGCAGCCTCGACAGCCGTTTTCACGTCCATCGTCACGGTGCCGACCTTGGGGTTCGGCATCAGGTTGCGCGGGCCCAGGATCTTGCCCAGACGGCCGACCAGCGGCATCATGTCCGGAGTGGCGATGCAGCGATCGAACTCGATCTTGCCCTGCTGGATGGTCTCCATCAGGTCTTCCGCACCGACAATGTCCGCACCGGCGGCCTTGGCTTCGTCAGCCTTGGCACCACGGGCAAACACGGCCACGCGCACGGTCTTGCCGGTGCCGTTGGGCAGCTGGACAACGCCGCGGACCATCTGGTCGGCGTGACGCGGGTCAACACCCAGGTTCATCGCGATTTCCAACGTCTCGTCAAATTTGGCCGAGGCGGCGGTCTTGATGAGCTTCACGGCGTCTTCGACCGAGATCAGCTCCTTGCCCTCGAACTGGGCAACAGCGGCTTTGGAACGCTTACCGATTTTCGCCATGATCTCAGCCCTTCACTTCGATGCCGCAGGACTTCGCCGAGCCGAGG
Organism: uncultured Gemmobacter sp.; assembly: GCA_964439015.1. Classification (GTDB taxonomy): domain Bacteria; phylum Pseudomonadota; class Alphaproteobacteria; order Rhodobacterales; family Rhodobacteraceae; genus Gemmobacter. Next base: position 50 of record CAYTMV010000129.1, on the reverse strand, counting down.
ATGATCTGCATCGCCGCTTCGACGGAATTGGCGTTCAGGTCTTTCATCTT
>CAYTMV010000128.1:0-3926 GCA_964439015.1 uncultured Gemmobacter sp. | reverse complement strand
GTTGGCGCCGAAGGCCTTGTGCACACCCTTGAGCTCGATCATCCGAAGAACAGCTCCGTCAGCAGGTAGTTTGCAGCAAGGATCAGCACCGAGGCGCCGACAACCGCGGTCTTGGTGGCCTTGCCCACGCCCTGCGCGCCGCGACCCGAATTCATGCCGTGCCAGCAGCCCATCAGCGCGATGATGAAGCCGAAGGCCGCGCCCTTGATCAGGCCCGAGGACACGTCTTCCCATTCCAGAAAGTCGATGGTGTTCTTGAGATAGGCCGCCGAGTTGAAGTCGAGCCGGTTCACCCCGATCACCCAGCCGCCCATGATGCCGATGGCATCGCCCACGCCCACCAGCACCGGCACCGCCAGCGTGGCCGCCAGCAGGCGCGGCGCGACCAGGTATTTCAACGGGTTGGTGGACAGGGTGACCAGCGCGTCGATCTGCTCGGTCACCTTCATGGTGCCGAGTTCGGCCGCGATCGACGAGGCGACCCGCGCCGCCACCATCAGCCCGCCCAGAACAGGCCCCAATTCGCGCGCCATGCCGATGGCGACGATCGCCGGCACCACGGCCTCGGCACTGAACCGCTGGCCGCCCGCGTAGATCTGGAGCGCCAATGCCGCACCGGTGAAAAAGGCCGTCAGGCCCACGACTGGCAGCGACAGCCAGCCGATCTGCATCACGGCGTGCAGAAATTCGCGACCATAGAACGGCGGGCGCAGCATCGCCGCAACCGCATGCAACGCAAACAGCGTGACGCGACCGATCCCGGCAAGGGCGGCAAGCACGGGTCGGCCGATCGCCGCCAGTGACGCGGTGATCAGGGTTGTCACTGGCCGCTCCCGCTGACGTGGCGGCGGGCATAGCGTGCGCCCAGCGAGGTCAGGATCTCGTAACCGATGGTCCCGGCCATGTCGGCCAGATCGTCCACGGTCTGATACGGGCCGAGAATGTCGAGGCTTTTCGGCATCTCGGGCAAATGGCTGACATCGACGGCGATCATGTCCATCGACACCCGGCCGATCAACGGACAGGGGGTGTCGCCGTCAAACAAGGTCGCGCGGTTTGACAGGCTGCGCGGCAGACCATCGGCATAGCCCGCGGCCAGCGTGGCGATCAGCGTCGGCTCCTCGGCGACCCAGGTGGCCGAATAGCCGACCGCCTCGCCAGGAAACACCTCGCGGATCTGGATCACCGGCAGCGACAAGGTGACGACCGGCTCGGCCCCCTCGAACGGCAGACCGCCAAACAGGCCGATGCCGGGACGGGTCAGCTCGAAATGGTAATCCGGACCCAGCAGGATGCCGCCGGTGGCCGAAAGGCTGCGCGGCAGGCCGGTGCCATCGGTCAACCGGATGAACTCGGCCAGCTGCGCTGCGTTCATCGGATGGTCGGGCGCATCGGCACAGGCCAGATGCGACATGATCATCTCGGGCGATTGCGCCAACACCACCGGCGCCACCGCCTCCCATTCCGCCCCCTCAAGGCCCAGCCGGTTCATGCCGGTATCCAGCTGGATGCCGAACGCATGACCCGGCAGCGCCTCGAGATGGCGGGTGATCTGGTCGATCGAATTGAGCATCGGCGTCAGGTCCAGATCGCCGATCATCTCGGTATCCCCGGCCATATGCCCCGACAACACGCATATTTGCGGCCCCGGACCCAGCGCCTGGCGCACAGCCGCGCCCTCTTCGGCCATGGCCACAAAGAACCGCCGCGCGCCCGTTTGCGCCAAGGCCCGCACCACGCGGGCAGCGCCGAGACCATAGGCATCAGCCTTGACCACAGCGGCGGTCTGGGTGGTGGTGGCGGACAGACGGTCCAGCGCGCGCCAGTTGGCGGCGATGGCGTCGAGATCGATGGTGAGGCTTGCACTGGACATGCAGTTTCTTTGCGCCGCCCGCGCCCGTGGTCAAGGGGAAAAGGGCAAGGGGGCGCTGCCCCCTCGCGCTGGCGCGCTCACCCCCGGGATATTTCTGCCTGAATGATGCAAGGCGCCTGTCATCATTCAGGGGCAAATATCCCGGGGGGAGTCCCGAAGGGATGGGGGGCAGAGCCCCCGCAGAGCCCCCCTTGTGCGCGACAAGGCATGTGGACCAGTGACGCAAACTTGAATATGTCGCATCGCGCGTCAAAGTGTTCCGTGGTAAGGACAAGACAATGGAAAGGAACGACAGGGCAATGCAGCAAGACCGCGGAACGTATCGGCATGACGCGCCCGGCATGGCGGATGCGGGTTGCGCGGTCATGTCGGCCGATGACATGGTGACGCAGGCCACGGCCGCCGCGGCTTTTCTCAAGGCGCTGGCCCATGAGGGTCGACTGATGATCCTGTGCCACCTGCAATCGGGCGAGAAATCCGTGACCGAGCTGGAGCATCTTCTCGGCTCGCGGCAGGCGGCGGTCAGCCAGCAATTGGCGCGGTTGCGGATGGAGGGTCTGGTCAGCTGCCGACGCGAGGGCAAGGTGATCCACTATTCGATCCAGGACCCCAAGGTGGCCACCGCCATCGGCATGGTCTACGACATGTTCTGCAAGGTGCCGGACTGATCATCCCGCACCTCGCAAGCCGTCCTCAGCCGATCTGAGGCAGCAGAAACCGGGCGTTCAGCGCCTCGGCGGCAAGCCGGCAAAGATGATCGAGCCCGCTGCATTTCCGAAAGTCACGACCGCCCCCGCTGCGCTGTCGTTGAAGCGCAGCTCTTGCGCTTGCATCAGCAGGCCGAGATCGGCTTGATCCACGCTGACCCGATCCAGTCCCATCTCGAAATCGCCAATCACGGTATGGCCGTTCTTTTGCCCCGTGAGGTGGATGAAGGCGAAATGGTCTGCGCCCGCTCCGCCGCTGGCGCTGTGATCGGCGCCCGAGTTGATCCGCAGGTCCAGAAGATCGGCGCCCTCTCCCCCCGCCAGCACCGCCGAATCGCGACCGCCGAACCCCAAATCCGCGCCATTCCCGCCGAGCAGCGTGTCACGCCCGGCTGTGGCATGGACCACGTCATCGCCCGCGCCCGCATCGATCAGGTTGCTGCCCTCGCCCGCAGTCAGCCAGTCATCGCCACCGACAAAGGCGTCATTGCCGTCATTGCCCCTGAGGAGTGGGTCAAAGTTGACAATCGGCACCGGTGTGCCGGGGGCAAGCGTCATGAAACATATCCTTTGATGATACACGATACGGCTGCCCACGGCCCGTTCTTCCGGTTGCCAAGCCTATGATTAATGCGCCCTGAGGGTGATTCAGAACACCCGGGAATAATCCATGATATCGCCACAATCCTGAAAATATCCCCGCATTGGGCCATCGCGCTGTCGCAACGCGCGACGCCATCAGGCGCAAGGCTTGCCCGCGGCGGGTGTCATGCGCCCCCAGTGACCGGAGTTCTCGCGCCCGGTTCTTTCCCGAAGCCCGCCCCATCCCCCATGATCCCGACCTGAACGCCTTTGTCAAAGTGACCGTGAACATCGTCCGCGAAACGACGGCTGACGCCCCCTCATCAAGGCCGCGACGAAGCAACGTCGCCCCCCTTCCCTTTGCCGCGTCAAGCTGCCACCTTGGGGCCAAACGGAGGGGAGGCCGCAATGCAGCAGATCGACCTCAATGCCGATCTTGGGGAAAGCTATGGTCCCTGGCGGATGGGCGATGATGCCGCGCTGATGCGCATCATCACCTCGGCCAATATCGCCTGCGGGGGCCATGCCGGCGACCCGGAGACGATGGTGGCGGCGGTGCGGATGGCGCTGCACAACGGCGTCGCGATCGGTGCCCATCCCGGCTATGCCGACCGGCTGGGTTTTGGCCGCCGGGTGATCCCGATGCCGCCGGCCGAGGCCGCGCGCATGGCGGTGGCGCAGGTGGGGGCGCTGGTGGCCCTGGCCCGGATGGAGGGCGCGCGCGTCGCCTATGTCAAACCCCATGGCGCGCTGGCCAATCTGGC
>CAYTMV010000127.1:0-3938 GCA_964439015.1 uncultured Gemmobacter sp. | reverse complement strand
TGATGATGATGACGGTATGGGGGTATTTCTGCAGATAGCTTTCCAGCCACAGCGCCCCTTCAAGGTCGAGATAGTTGGTCGGCTCGTCCAGCAGCAGATAGTCGGGCTGGGCAAACAGCACCCCCGCCAGCGCCACCCGCATCCGCCAGCCGCCCGAAAAGTCCGAGCAGGGACGCAGTTGCGCCGCCGCATCAAACCCCAGCCCCCGCAGGATCGCACTGGCGCGCGCCTCGGCCGACCAGGCGTCGATATCGGCCAGCCGGGTCTGGATCTCGGCGATCCGTGCGGGGTCGGTCGCGGTCTCGGCCTCGGCCATCAGGCTGGCCCGTTCGGTATCGGCGGCCAGCACTGTGTCGATCAAGGAGGTTGCCGAGGACGGCACTTCCTGCGCCACCCCACCGATGCGGGCGCGGGCGGGCAGTTCGATCTCGCCCCCTTCCAGCGCCAGATCGCCGCGGATCAGCCGGAACAGCGTGGTCTTGCCCGCGCCGTTGCGGCCGACAAGGCCCACCTTGTGGCCGGTGGGAATGGTGGCGCTGGCCCCTTCAAACAGGGGCTTGCCTTCGATGGAATAGGTCAGGTCACGGATGCGCAGCATGGGCGCGATGGGTGGCTCAGGGCTGCCTGGTTGTCAATTGCTGTTGTCACGAGCGCGGTCGCGCGCCAGAGATCGGCTCGCTTTTTTCGTTACTTCAGGCTGGCGGCTGCCACATGCGCATCCCAGGATCTGAAGGCCACCATGGGCTGGTCGCCCGACTCCGCAAACGCAAAGACATGAAGCTGTTCATTCAACATGGCCATCCGGCAGAACCGGTCATCGCCGGCCAGCGCCGCGGGGCAGGCTTCCAGGTCGACATGGGGCACGGCAGCCTCGAAGATCTCGTAGGTCATCGTTTGAGCCATGGGATCAGCCAGTGTCGGCAGCGCCAGCGGGATCAGCGCAAGGCCCAGCAAAAGGGATCGGGTCATCGGTCTTTCCTTGTAAGGGTTGTTCGATGAAAAATAACTAACTAAAAAACTAAACTAATGTCAATCCTCTGAATGGCGTGATCTCTCTGGCGCCTGTGGCGCAGCGATGCGGTCTTTTCATCACGCTGCACCCATGGTAACAGCCGCGCGCATCAATTGCGGCCAGGGGACCCGCCCCGGCCCATCCATGGAGAGCCCGAATGGCCATCGAACGCACCCTGTCGATCATCAAACCCGACGCCACCAAGCGCAACCTGACCGGCAAGATCGTTGCCAAGTTCGAGGATGCCGGCCTGCGCGTCGTCGCCTCCAAGCGCATCCACCTGTCGCCGGCCCAGGCTGGCGCCTTCTACGCCGAGCATGCCGCCCGCCCGTTCTATGGCGAGCTGTGCAGCTTCATGGCCTCCGAGCCGGTGGTGGTGCAGGTCCTGGAAGGCGAAGGCGCCATTGCCAAGAACCGCGAAGTGATGGGCGCGACCGATCCGGCCGCGGCTGATGCCGGCACCATCCGCAAGGAATTCGCGCTGTCCAAGGGCGAAAACTCGGTCCACGGCTCGGACAGCGCCGAGTCGGCTGCGCGCGAAATCGCGTTCTTCTTCTCGGGTCTGGAACTGGTGGGCTAATCCCGCCTGCGGGGGATCACCCCCAGCAGATCCAACGCCTTCTCAAGGGCCGGGGCCAAGTGGTCCCGGCCTTTTTGCTGCGCGGTCGCCCGCGCGGCCTCAGCTTTCAGCGCGTCAAATCGCGCGCGGAGCGCGGCCTTTTCGCTGCCCTGACAGTCATTCCAGGGTCGGCCCTGCAGGCCCATGACCAGAACGTAATAGCCGATGAAATGCGGGGGCGTGCCGCTGCGCATCAGCGCCAGATACGCGGCATCGGCCCCCATGTCGCGCAGCGTCTCGGCGTCATGGATGCCGGCGCGGGCAAAGGCGGCCTCGGTCGCGGGCCCCAGGTTGCGGATGGATGAGATCGGCGTGCCCAATGCGGCCTCCTGCACAAGACAAAGGCCAGCCTGACGGCTGGCCGGTCGCAGTTCAAGCCGATTGCGACAGGATCAGATCGCGGCCCAATCGCGGAAGGTGGTGCCTTGCTGCTGCGGCGCGGCGGGCTGCTGGCCCTGTTGTTGCTGCTGCGGCTGGGCGGGCTGTTGGCCCGGTTGCTGGCTGGGGGTTGCGGCCTGTGCCATGATCTGCTCTCCGTCCTCTGGCTGATAATCCGCCCCTTGTCACGCAAACGCAGTGTTGCCGTGATAGGCGCGGACCGCTTTTGACGGGAAATAGGACGGTTTGCGACATGCTGCAAGCGATGGACGACGGCATCTGCCAGTTTTCACGGCAGTTTGAGAATTCTGCCACAGGTCCCGATGCGGCGGTGGTGCAGGGGGCCTATGCGGCGATCCGCGCCCACCTGCCGGCGCTGCCCCGCCAGGGCGCAGGGCGGGCCGTGGCCTCGCTGCTCGACATCGCGCCTGCGGTCGATGCGTTCCTGCTGGATGCCTGGGGGGTGCTGAACCGGGGCGCGCGGCCGGTGCCGGGCGTGGCCGCGCGTCTGGCAGAGTTGCGCGCCATGGGCAAGGTGCTGCGGGTGGTGACCAATGACGGCAGCCGCGACGGGGCGCAGGCCGTCGCCAAGTTTCGCGCCTTGGGCTATGACTTCGCGGCAGCCGAGATCATCACCGCCCGCGGGGCGGCGCTGGCCGCGGCCGGCCCGTTCCGGCGCGCGGGCGGGCGCTGGGGGGTGATGGGGCTGGCCGACGCCATCCCCGGCGCCATCGCGCTGGCTGATGATCCGGCGGATTACGCCGTGGCCTGCGGTTTTCTGCTGCTGGACAGTTCAGACTGGACGCCCGCGCGTCAGGCGCGGCTGGAGGCCGCCTTGCGCGCCCATCCGCGGCGGGTGGTGGTCGGAAATCCTGATCTGGTCTCGCCCGACCTGCATGGTTTCAATGTCGAGCCCGGCTATTGGGCGCACCGGCTGCGCGAGACGGTCGGGGTCGAGCCCGAATTTCACGGCAAGCCCTTCCCCTCGGTCTTTGCTGCGGCGCTGGCCAGCCTGCCGGAGATCGACCCCGCGCGGGTGGTGATGGTCGGTGACACGCCGCAAACCGATATTCTGGGCGGGGCGGTGGCAGGGTGCCGCACCGCGCTGGTCACCGGCCACGGGATCCTGCGCGGGCAGGATGTGAGGGCTTCGTTGGCGGCTGCCGCCATCCGCCCCGACTGGCTGCTGGACAGCCCCTGAGCCGCAGCCGCCATGAGGCCGCCCTCAAGCCGCAACCTTCAAGCGGCCGTGGCCGGAAAGCCGATTGCGTCCAGCGCCGCGATCAGCGCGCTTGGGGCGGCGGCGCCTGTCACGGTCGCGGTGCGGGCGGCGGCGTCAAAATGGATCTCGTCCACGCCCGGCAGGGGCTTCAGTGCCTCGGTGATCGAGGCGCGGCAATGGCCACAGCTCATGTCGGGGATGTGCAGGGTGGTTTGGGTCATGGCAGTATCTCCTTCCCGGTCAGTTGGCGCCCGCGGGCGGGCCGAGGTCAAGAGGGTGTGACCACACAATCGCGCGCTTGACCTTGGCGGCTGCCAGGGGTTCATCCTTCAGGCCGAAAGGATACCGCCATGACCGACCAGAGCCAGAGTTCCATCCGTTTCCGGCTGGAGGGGATGACCTGCGCCTCCTGCGTGGCGCGGGCCGAACGGGTGTTGACCGCGCAGCCGGGCGTTGCGGCGGCCCGCGTCAATCTGGCCGATGAAAGCGCCGAGGTGGTCTTTGCCGCCCCCGCCACCCGCGAGTCGCTGGCGGACGCGCTGGAGCGTGCCGGGTATCCGCCACGGATCGAGACGCTGACGCTGGCGGTGGAAGGCATGACCTGCGCCGCCTGCACCGGCCGGGTCGAGCGTGTGCTGGCCGCCCAGCCCGGCGTGATCGAGGCCCGCGCCAATCTCGCGCAGCGCCGCGCGCAGGTCAGCGCCTAT
>CAYTMV010000126.1:0-4021 GCA_964439015.1 uncultured Gemmobacter sp. | reverse complement strand
AGGTTGTCGATCGGCTGCGCCAGCACGCCCGCCGCATCCAGCCCCAAGGCCCCCGGAAGGCGGCTGAGGATCACGCCAAAATGCGCCACCAGGATCAGGTCGGGCGCGGCGTGGGTAAGCAATGCCGACACGGCGCCATCCACCCGCGCGGCCGCGGCGTTCCAGCTTTCGCCACCTGGGGGGGCGATGTCGCCCGGCTGTTCCCAATAGGCGCGCGACAGATCGGGCCACCGCTCGGACACTTCGGCAAAAGTCTTGCCATCCCAGTCCCCGAAGTGAAATTCGCGCAGGTCGGGATGGTCGGGCAGGCGAGGACGGCCGGCGGCTACGGCATCCGCCGTCTGGCGCGCGCGGCTCAGGTCGGACGAGACAACCGGCGCATGGGGCAGAAAATCCCGCAGCCGGGCCAGCCTTGCCCGGTCAGACAGATCGGCCGGCACGTCACGCCAGCCGCAAAAGGCCTTTTCATGCGTCGGCCCATGCCGCAGCCACCACAACCGTTTCATGGCATCCGTCCTTTCAGCACCATCGGCAGGCCGGCAAAGACCGCCACGACCAGATCCGCGTGTGCGGCGAGGGCCTGATTCAGCCGGCCCTGCTCGTCGCGAAAGCGACGTGCCAGCGCGTTGTCGGGCACGATGCCCTGACCGACCTCGTTCGTCACCACCACGACCGGGGCGCGGCAGGCGGCCAGCCCCGCCAGCAGGCGTTGCACCTCGGCGGGTAGATCGGCCTCGGCCAGCATCCGGTTGGTGAGCCATAGCGTCGCGCAATCGACCAGCACCACCTCGTCGGGCTGCACCGTCGCCAGTGCCGCCAGCAGGTCATGCGGGGCCTCGACCTCGCGCCAGCCCGGGCCGCGGCTGTCGCGGTGATGGGCGATGCGGTCGCGCATCTCGTCATCCCAGGCCTCGGCGGTGGCGACATAAACCCGCTGGCGGCCGGTCGCGGTCACGATCCGCTCGGCCAGCCGCGATTTACCCGAGCGTGCGCCGCCCAGGATCACGGAAAGTTGCGGCGCAGTTGCTGGATTTTCGACTGATCCGCCCATCGTCCCGCTCCGTATCCGGTTCATGCCCCTGAGGGAGGATCCCATGGCGCTGGATGGATATAACGGCGGCGGGCTGACCCGCCAAGCGATGAAGGCCGAATTGCTGGATGCCGAGACCGAGGCATCGCTGGCGCGGGCGTGGCGCGACGCGCGGGATGCCGCGGCGCTGCACCGGTTGGTTCAGGCCTATATGCGTCTCGCGATCTCGGTGGCGGCGCGGTATCGGCGGTATGGCATGGCGATGCCCGACCTTATTCAGGAAGCCAGTCTTGGCCTGATGAAGGCCGCCGACAAGTTCGACCCCGATCGCGGCGTGCGCTTTTCGACCTATGCGGTGTGGTGGATCAAGGCCAGCGTTCAGGACGCGGTGATGCGCAACTGGTCCTTGGTGCGCACGGGATCGACTTCGGCGCAAAAGGCGCTGTTCTTCAACCTGCGTCGGGTTCAGGCCCGGCTGCAGCGCGAGGCCGCGCAGCGCGGCGAGGCCCTGGACGGGCACCAGTTGACCGAGCGCGTTGCCCTGGACATGGGCCTGACCATGGCCGACGTGCAGATGATGGACGGGCGGCTTTCGGGCGGCGATTTCAGCCTGAACGTGCCGCAGGGCAGCGACGAGGATGGCCGTGAATGGGTCGAGGTGCTGGAAGATGACGCCCCCGCAACCGAGGCGCATGTGGCCGCCCAGCAGGATCTGGCGCGGCTGCGGTCCGTGCTGGCCGGTGAACTGGCCCGCCTGAACGCGCGTGAGCGGCATATCCTGACCGAGCGGCTGTTGCGCGACGCGCCGCGCACGCTGGAAAGTCTGGGCGCCGAGTTGAGCCTGTCCAAAGAGCGGGTGCGGCAACTGGAGGCAGCTGCGCTGAAAAAGCTGCGCCGCAAGCTTGAGGCCGAGGGCAAGGTGCTGCAAGACTGGCTGGCATGAAAGCCGCGTTTTTCGCCCTTGCCCTTTTGCTGCCCGTCGCGGCTGTGGCCAGTCAAATCGGCCCCGAGGCGCTGGACAGCTTGCCGCCCGCCGATGTTGTGGTCCTGGGCGAGGTGCATGACAACCCGGCCCATCACCAGAATCAGGCCCGCGCCGTGGCCGCCTTGCAGCCCAAGGCGCTGGTATTCGAGATGTTGACCCCCGATCAGGCCAGCCGCGCCCGGCCCGAGATCATGGCAGACGCCAAGGCGCTGGAGGCCGCGCTGGGCTGGGAGGGCACCGGCTGGCCCGATTTTGCGCTGTATGCGCCGATCTTTGCCGCAGCGCCCGCCGCCCGCGTCCACGGCGCGGCGGTTCCGCGGGAAAGCCTGATGGGGGCTGATCCTGAAACGCTGGCGCGGCGCCTGCTGGGGGATGCGGCGCGCTATGGTCTGGGCCAGCCTTTGCCGCAGGCCGAGCAGCAGGCGGCCGAGGCCGAACAAAAGGCCGCGCATTGCAACGCCTTGCCGGACGAGATCCTGCCGCGGATGGTGGCGATCCAGCGGCTGCGCGATGCGGCACTGGCCCATGCCGCGGCCAATGCCCTTGCGGAAACCGGCGGTCCGGTGGTCGTCATCACCGGCTCGGGCCATGCGCGCACCGACCGTGGCATGCCGGTCAATCTGCGCGCGGCGTTGCCGGATATCCGTATCCTGTCCGTGGGCCAGATCGAGGGAGAGGCTGGCGATGAACCCTTTGATCTCTGGATCGCCACCCCGCCGATCGACCGCCCCGACCCCTGCGGGGGCTTTGCGGCGGGTGGTTGAGTTTCGGGCAAGCGCCCCCTACACCTGAGGCCAAAGGGGGCCACTCATGCAGCTTGCCGGCAAACGTATCCTTCTGGTGATCGGCGGCGGAATCGCCGCCTACAAGGCGTTGGAGTTGATCCGCCTGATCCGCGCCGAGGGTGGGGCGGTGACGCCGGTGATGACAGAGGCCGCAGCCCAGTTTGTCACGCCGCTGTCGGTCGCGGCCCTGGCGGGACAAGAGGTCCATCAGCCGCTGTTCGATCTGACCGCCGAGGCCAGGATGGGCCATATCGAGTTGTCGCGCGTGGCCGACCTTCTCGTGGTCGCCCCCGCCACCGCCGACCTGATGGCGCGGGCGGCGGGCGGTCGGGCCGAGGATCTGGCCTCGACCTTGCTTCTGGCTACCGACACCCCGGTGCTGATGGTGCCGGCGATGAATGTGCGGATGTGGACCCATCCGGCCACTCAACGCAACCTTGCCACCTTGCGCGGCGATGGTGTGGGCATTCTGGGCCCGGATGACGGCGCGATGGCCTGTGGCGAGTTTGGCCCCGGCCGGCTGGCCGAGCCCCCGGTGATTCTGGCCGAGATCATCCGCCGCCTGACCGATGGCCCCTTGAAAGGGCGGCATGTGCTGGTGACCTCGGGCCCGACGCATGAGCCGATTGATCCGGTGCGCTATATCGCCAACCGGTCCTCGGGCGCGCAGGGTTCGGCGCTGGCGGCGGCGCTGCGCGATCTGGGCGCGCGGGTCAGCTTTGTCACCGGGCCCGCCAGCGTGCCGCCGCCCGAAGGGGTCGATGTGATCCGGGTCGAGACCGCGCGGCAGATGCTTGAGGCCGTGCAGGCCGCGCTGCCCGCCGATGCCGCGGTCTTTGCCGCCGCGGTGGCCGACTGGCGGGTGGCCAACGCGGGGGGGCAAAAGATGAAGAAAGACGGCTCCGGCCGCGCGCCCGCGCTGGAATTTGCCGAGAACCCCGACATCCTCTCCACGGTGTCGCAGATGGGGCAGGGGCGGCCTGCGCTGGTGGTGGGCTTTGCCGCCGAAACCGAACGCGTCATCGACCACGCCACCGCCAAGCGCGCCCGCAAGGGCTGTGACTGGATCGTTGCCAATGACGTCAGCCCCGCGACCGGGATCATGGGCGGGACCGAAAACGCGGTGACGCTGATCTCTGCGGCGGGGGCCGAGGCCTGGCCACGCATGGGCAAGGATGCGGTGGCCCGGCAATTGGCCCGCCGCATCGCCGATCATCTGGG
>CAYTMV010000125.1:0-4046 GCA_964439015.1 uncultured Gemmobacter sp. | reverse complement strand
AGCTGGTGCGCGTGGTCAGCAGCTCGGCCCCTTGCGCCTGAAACCAGCCGGCAAGACCGATGTGGTCAGGATGGTAATGGGTGGCCAGGACCCGCGCCACCGGTTTGCCCGACAGCGGGCCGGACAGCAGCGCCTGCCATTCCTCGCGCGTGCGCGGCTTGTCAAAGCCGGTATCGACGACCGTCCAACCGTCCGGGTCCGCCAGCGCATAGACGTTCACATGGTCCAGCGCCATCGGCAGCGCGATCCGCATCCACAACACGCCATCGGCGACCTCGACCGCGTGGCCAGAGGGCGGCGCCGCCTCATAGAGAGGGCGCGGGCTCACGCGCCCAAAGCCTCGGGCGAGAGGGCATAAAGCCCCGCCGCACCTGCGCGCGCCTCGGCCAGGCAGGCGGCGTATTCGGGCAGCACCCGGCGAATGGCCACACCTGCCAGCGCCAGACGGGCCGGATCGGCCATGGCGCCCTTGAGGTGGAAATGCGCGCCCAGAACCAGCGCAAAGGCGCGCAGGTAGGGGACGGCAGCGGCGCCGCGATCCTCGGCCCCCTGGGTCAGCAACCACTCGGTCCCCTCGCGCAGGGCTTCGGCGGCGTGCCAGATCGGGGTGGACAGGTCGGGATGGGCGGCACGGGCGGCCTCGGCCCCGTCCTCGATCTCTTGCAGCAGGCGAAACGCTGCCTCGCCCCCGTCCATCATCTTGCGTCCCACCAGATCCAGGGCCTGAATGCCGTTGGTGCCTTCGTAGATCTGGGTGACGCGCACGTCACGCGCAAATTGCGCCGCCCCGGTATCCTCGATGAAGCCCATGCCGCCATGCACCTGCACCCCCAGATGGGCGACGGCATGGCCGGTATCGGTGCCATAGGCCTTGGCGATGGGCGTCAGAAAGGCGGCGCGGGCGGCCCAGTCGGGCTGTCCGGTGGCGCGGGCCATGTCGATCGCCACGGCGCAGGCCAGACCGATGGCGCGGGCCGAGTGCGTCTCGGCCGCCATCCGCGCCAGCATCCGCCGCACATCGGCATGGTCGATGATCGCGGTGTCGCCCATGGGTGTACGGCCCTGCCGGCGCTCTTGCGCATAGGCCAGCGCGTGCTGCAGCGCGGCTTCGGCCACCGCCACGCCCTGCATGCCCACGCCCAGTCGGGCGTTGTTCATCATCGTGAACATCGCGGCCATGCCCTTGCCCGGCGAGCCGACGATCCAGCCCTTGGCCCCCTCATAACTCATCACGCAGGTGGGCGAGCCATGGAGGCCCAGCTTGTGTTCCAGGCTGACCACCCGCAGGCTGTTGCGCGGGCCCGGATTGCCTGCGGCGTCGGGGATCAGCTTGGGCACCATGAACAGGCTGATGCCCTTTGTCCCCGGTGCCGCATCGGGCAGGCGCGCCAGCACCAGATGGCAGACATTGCCGGAAAAGTCGTTGTCGCCCCAGGTGATATAGATCTTCTGCCCGGTGATCGCATAGGTGCCGTCCGCCAGCGGCTCGGCCTTGGTGCGCAGCGCGCCCACGTCCGATCCCGCCTGCGGCTCGGTCAGGTTCATGGTGCCGCACCATTCGCCCGAGATCAGCCTGGGCAGAAAGACCGCCTTCAACGCATCATCCGCGTGATGCTCCAGCGCCTCGATCTGGCCCTGCGTCATCAGCGGGTTCAGTTGCAAGGACAGACAGGCCGAGCCCATCATCTCGTTCACACAGGTTGCCAGCGCCATTGGCAGGCCCATGCCGCCGTGATCCGGGCTGGCCGTCATGCCCACCCAGCCGCCGTCGGCGATGGCGCGGTAAGCCTCGGCAAAGCCGGGCGAGGTGCGCACCACGCCATTGTCCAGCCGTGCCGGCGCCTTGTCGCCCACGGTGTTGAGGGGCGCCAGAACGGTTTCGCACAGTTTGCCCGCCTCGGTCAGAATGGCTTCGGCAGTGTCGGGGCCGATCTCCGAGAACGCCTCGGTCGCGGCAACCAGATCCATGCCGACGACATGATCCAGCAGAAAGCGGTATTCGGATACCGGGGCGCGATAAGGCATGTCACTCTCCCAAAGCCGGGCAGGCGCTGTTTCTCTTGACCACAGCCTAGCGGGCAGGCAAGGGGCTGCAAGTCCAACGCTGCGTAAAACATGCCCGAAACCGTCTGTCTTGCCCCCGATGATGCCGGCCTTGCCCGTGCGGCCCAGCTGCTGGGCGCGGGGCAATTGGTGGCGATGCCGACCGAGACCGTCTATGGCCTTGCCGGTGATGCCCGGTCGGATGCGGCGGTGGCGGCGATCTTTGCCGCCAAGAACCGCCCGCAGTTCAACCCGCTGATCGTGCATCTGCCGGACGTCGCGGCGGTGTCGCGCTATGCGGTGATGGATGATGCGGCAGCCAGGCTTGCGGCGGCCTTCTGGCCCGGCCCGCTGACACTGGTGCTGCCGCTGCGTGAAGATGCGGGGCTATCGCCCCTGGTGACGGCAGGCAATACCAGCGTGGCGGTGCGGGTGCCGGCGCATCCGGTGGCGCGGGCCTTGCTGGCGGCCTTTGGCGGCCCGCTGGCCGCACCTTCGGCCAATCCTTCGGGGCGCGTCTCGCCCACCCGCGCCGAACATGTGCTGGAGGGCCTTTCGGGTCGCATAGCCGCCGTTCTGGATGGCGGCCCCTGCGCGGTGGGCGTGGAAAGCACGATCATTTCCTGCGATGGCCCCCCCGCCCTGTTGCGCGCCGGTGGCGTGACGGTCGAGGATGCCGAGGCCGTGCTGGGCGCGCCGCTGGCGAGGCCCGGCGATCCGTCCCGGCCCACGGCACCCGGCCAGCTTGCATCACATTATGCGCCCGAGGCGGCGGTCAGGCTTGACGCGACAGAGGCCCGGCCGGGCGAGGTTCTGGTGGGGTTTGGCCCGGTAGTGGGCGATCTCAGCCTGTCCGGGTCGGGTGATCTGACCGAGGCTGCGGCGCGGCTGTTTCACACCCTGCGTGCGGCCGATCATCTGGCGGGGCCGGGTGGACGCATCGCCTTTGCGCCGATCCCTGAAACCGGCCTTGGCCGTGCGATCAATGACCGGCTGCGGCGGGCCGCGGCGCCACGGCCCTAGATCGCGTCCCTAGATCACACCCCAGACCAGCTTCAGGGACAGTGCCAGCAGCGACCAGGTGACCAGCCGGAAGAACAGCCGGTCGGGCAGCACCTTCACCAACCACACGCCCAGAAACACTGCCGCCGCTGCGGGGGCCATCAGCACCAGGGATAGCTTCAGGTTCTCGGTGTTCAGCTGCCCCAAGGCCCAATAGGGCGGCAGTTTGAAGGCATTGACCCAGGCAAACAGGATGGTTGTGGTGCCGGCAAACACCTCTTTTTGCAGGCGCAGCGGCAGGACATAGACCTGATAGGGGGGCGCGCCCGCATGGCTGACAAAGCTGGTGAAGCCGGTCAGCGCCCCCCACAGGATACCGGGGGCCACCTCGGGCTTGCGGGCGGGACGGTCGGGGTGGCGCAGCAGATCGCGCGCCAGCAGGTTGAAGGCAAAGACCGTGCCGATCAGCCCCACCAGCCCGGTGACCCAGTCCTCTGGCACCAGATGCGCCGTGGCCCATCCCAGCCCCACGCCAAGGAGCGCCGGCGGGATCAGGATTGCCAGCACCCGCCGGTCATAGGCGTGACGATAGGCATAAAATCCGAACATGTCCGAGACCACATAGATCGGCAGCAACAGCCCCGCCGCCGCCACCGCGCTCATCTTCAGACTGAGCAGCGGCACCGCCAGCATCCCGGCCATCGGCAGCCCGCCCTTGGCCATGCCCACAAGGGTCGCGGCGATCAGCGCCAGCGTCCAGAAACTCCAGTCCATCAAGGTTTCGCTGCCCCGTTTGCCCGTTATTGACCCCTTTAGCGCAAACAACTTGCAAGGCCTAGCGCAGCCTGTCATGCGGCGTTGCAGCGCCGGGGCATCTTGCAGGATTCGCCTCCGGGCTTTAAGCATACCGTTGCATACAATCCAGCCGGAGACGGAATCATGGCACGACCCAAGATCGCACTGATCGGCGCTGGCCAGATCGGCGGCACGCTCGCCCATCT
>CAYTMV010000124.1:0-4046 GCA_964439015.1 uncultured Gemmobacter sp. | reverse complement strand
TCTGGCCGATCAGCGGATCATCTCGAACGCCAGCTGCACCACCAACGCGCTGGCGCCGCTGGTGCGGCTGCTGGATCAGGCTTACGGCGTGGTGACGGGCAGCATGACCACCGTGCATTGCTATACCGGCAGCCAGCCCACGATGGACGCGCCCGCCGCCGATTATCCGCGCTCGCGTGCGGCGGCGCTGTCGATGGTGCCCACCACCACATCTGCCCAGCGGTTGCTGGATCAGGTCTTGCCCGATCTTGCAGGCCGGGTGATGGGGTCGGCGGTGCGCGTGCCGGTGGCCTCGGTCTCTTGCGTGGATCTCAGCGTGGTGACGGCGCGGCCCGCGACGGTGGAGGGTGTGAACACCCTGTTCCGGCAGGCGGGCGGCGTGATCGGCGCAAACGATCGACCGCTGGTGTCGACCGATCTGCGCGCCCGACCGGAAAGCATCGTGATGGCGTTGCCGGAAACCCGGATGAGCCCGCAGGGCCTGCTGCGGGTCTTTGGCTGGTATGACAATGAATGGGGCTTTTCCAACCGGATGCTGGACGTGGCCCTACGCCTCGGCTGACAGCACGCCCTCCAGCGCGTCGAGAAACAGCGCCATGTGGTCCAAGCCAAAGCACAGCGGCGGGCGGATCTTCAGCACATGCCCCTCGGTCCCGGTGGCCGAGATCAGCACCCCGGCGGCACGCAGGCCGTTGACGATCCGTGCGGCCTCGGCCCCATCGGGCTGGCCTTCTGCATCGACCACATCGGCACCGATGAACAGGCCCGCGCCGCGCACCGCCCCGATTCGGCCACGCCGCGCGCCCAGATCGCGCAGGCCGACGGCGAAGGCTGCGCCAACACGGGCCGAGTTGGCGATCAGCCCCTCATCCTCGATCACGTCCAGCACGGCCATGCCCACAGCGGCAGCGACAGCATTACCACCGAAGGTATTGAAATAGCGCGCATTCGCGCCAAACTCGGCCACGACCTCGGGGCGCACCGCCAGCCCGGCCATGGGATAACCATTGCCCATCGGCTTGCCCATGCTGACCATGTCCGGCACCACGCCATGCCGGGCAAAGCCCCACATGCCATGCCCCAGCCGGCCAAAGCCCGGCTGCACCTCATCTGCGATGAACAGGCCACCCGCCGCGTGGATCGCCTGCACCGCCGGCGCCAGAAATCCGGCCGGATCGGCAAAAACCCCGTCCGAGGAGAAAACCGTATCCACGATCAGGCAGGCAGGCCCCATGCCGTGGCGGCGCAAATCCTCGGCTGCCGCCGCCACGGCCGCGGCAAAGCCCGTGGCCGGATCGGCAAAGCGGCCCGGCGCAGGCACCAGCCGCACCGCGGGCCCAAGATCCACCCCCGCCCCCAGACTGGGTGAAAAGGCCGCCACTGTCTGCGTGACGCCATGATAGGCGTTCTCGGTCACGATCACGCCCTGCCCGCCGGTGGCAGCCCGCGCGATCCGGATCGCCAGATCATTTGCCTCGGACCCGGTGCAGGTGAACATCACATGCGCAAGCTCGACCGGAAAGCTGGCCAGCAACCGCTCGGCATAATCAAGAATGCCCTCGTGAAGATATCGGGTGTGGCTGGCATAGATGCCCGCCTGCGCCGCCATCGCCGCCACCACCCGCGGATGGGCATGGCCGAGGCTGGCCACGTTGTTATAGGCGTCCAGATAGCGCCGCCCGGTGGCGTCGGTCAGCCAGACCCCCGCGCCCTTCACGAAATGCAAGGGCGTCTCGTAGAACAGCCGATAGGCCGGGCCCAGCGCCCGGGCGCGGCGCTCAACCAGCGCCTGATCGGCGGGAGACAGATTTCCCCGACCCGGCTGGTAGGCATTGGGCATTGCACCGGGCATGTGATTGCGGCTCATGCGGTTTTCTCCGTGGCGGAAAAGGCGGCGGCTTGCAGATCGTCCGGGGCGATGCCCCCCCATGCCAGAAGTCCCGCTGTGGCGACGGGGGCATTGCGCAGGATATAGGCTGCGTTTTCCGGCTGCGCGGCAGCGCGGGTATGGGCGATCGCCAGCGTCGTCACCCAGCGCGCGGCGATCAGATCCGGCAGCAGGCGCGCCTCGGTTTCCTTCAGGGGCAGCACGGCGTGATAGGCCGCGACCAGATCGGCCAGCGAGCCCGGCAGGTCGCGCGGATCAAGCACATAAGACCCCGCCACGCCCAGATCGCACACCAGCGCCGTATGCAACATGTCGCCGAAGTCCAACACCCCGGCGACCTGCTCGGGGTCATCGGGCGAAACCAGCACATTATGCGGGTTAAGGTCGTTATGGACCACCTGCCAGCGGCAGTCGGTCAGGCGCGGGGCGACATGGGCCGCAAATCGAGCCAGAACCGCTGCGCAGATCGCACGCTCGGGCTCGGGCACTGCAGCCAGCAACGGACGCAGGCGCAGTGCGTGGCGGATGTCCCATTGCAGATCCTGCATTGCCGCGGGATGGTCAAAGCCCTGCAATCCCAAAGACAACCGTGCCGCCATCGCCGAAAAATCGCGCCGCAGCGCGGGGGTCACCGGCACCTGATGCATGGGGCGGCCAGGCAGATAGGTCAGCAGTCGCAGATAGCCCTCGGGCAGCGCCACCCCATCGGCCCCATCAACGGTGCGCAACGCCCGCGGCACGGGCAGGTTGGCCCCTTCAAGATGCCGCAGCGCCCGGATCTGGAAATCGGTGACGGCGGCGGGCTCGGCCGGGTTGACCAGCTTCAACACGAATTCGCCCGCATCGGAGGCGAGATGGAAATTGGCGTCCCGCTCAGACCCAAGACGGCGCGCGCGCGCGGTCACGCCGAAATGCCGCAGCGCAAGCGCCTCGGCCTGGGCCTGGTCAAGATGCGGCGGGCGGGCGGAAAGAATCTCGCCCAGAGGATTGCTGTCAGCTGTCATGGCGCGCATCAAGGGCCGGGTGCTGCGCGGGGTCAAGCCCTTTCAGGGCTGCGGACGGTGAGCGGGGCGGGCAAACGGTGTTCCTGGAGGTTGGCCGTTGCGCCGATCCGGTCCACGACCGCAAACAGCCCCGGCGCGGACAAAGGCGTCAGCACCCCATGCCACGTGCCGCGATGCAGGTTGATGCCCTGCGCGCCATTGGTGACGAAGGCGCGCGGTCGGCCCGGCACCCCGCCCAGATCATCCGCCACGATCACCAGAAACGGCTGGTCATACAGCGGCAGAAAGGCCTGCGAGCCGTCGGGATGCCGCTCCAGCAGGTCGAAACTATAGGGCAGCGCCCGGGGCTGGGCCTTGAAGATCGAGATCCCGGCCCGGCCCTGATCGCCGAAATCCAGCCGCGCCAGATCGTGATGGCGGCGGCACATCCCGTCATTGATCAGGCGGAAGGGACCCGTGGCCTCCAACACATCGCCAAAAGGGGCGAAGGCGGCGGCGGTGAGGGGTTCGGTGCGGATCTGGGTCATCGTGGCGCTTTCGGACCTGTCGGCGGGGGCTGTCTGCCCCCGCACCCCCGAGGGTATTTGGATCATGATGAAAAGGCCTCAGCGCCCGAAGGCGCCGGGGCCGCGCAACCGGGCGTGGCGGTTCACATCCTTGTAGAGAAGGTAACGGAACGGGCCGGGGCCCGCGGCATAGCAGGCTTGCGGGCAAAAGGCGCGCAACCACATGAAATCCCCGGCCTCGACCTCGACCCAGTCGCGGTTCAGACGATAGACGGCCTTGCCCTCGAGTACGTAAAGCCCGTGTTCCATCACATGGGTTTCCTCGAAGGGGATCAGGCCGCCCGGCTGGAAGGTGACGATATTGACATGGGCGTCATGGGCCAGATCGGCCGGATCGACGAAGCGGGTGGTCGCCCAGCGCCCGGCGGTGTCGGGCATGGCGATGGGCGGCGTGTCCTGATCCGACGTGACGAAGGCCGCCGGCGGGGCGATCCCCGGCGCGGGTTCATAGAGTTTGCGCAGCCAGTGAAAGCGCGTGGGCTCGGCCCCTTCGGCCAGCAGGCGCCATGGCGTGCCGGCGGGGATAAAGGCGTAGCCCCCCGCGCCCAGCTCGAACCCTTCATCGCCGATGGTGAGGGTGGCAAGGCC
>CAYTMV010000123.1:0-4076 GCA_964439015.1 uncultured Gemmobacter sp. | reverse complement strand
GGGCCGGCGATCATGTCGATGCCCACCCGGCCAAAGACCCGGCGCTTGGCGGCGGCGACATAGGCATTGCCCGGGCCGGTGATCTTGTCCACCGGCTGGATGGTCGCGGTGCCATAGGCCAGAGCGGCAATCGCCTGGGCGCCGCCAATGCGGTAAACCGTATCGACCCCGGCCAGCCGCGCCGCCAGCAGCACCAGAGGATTGACCGCGCCGCCCGGCGTGGGGCAGGCCACCGCCAACCGCTCCACCCCGGCCACCTTGGCGGGAATGGCGTTCATCAGCACCGAGGAGGGATAGGAGGCCAGCCCCCCCGGCACATAAAGCCCCGCTGCCGACACTGGACCCCAGCGCCAGCCCAGGCTTTCGCCATGGGGGCCGGTCCAGCGTTCCTCGCGGGCAGGCATCTGGCGGGCGTGATAATCCCGGATCCGCTCTGCCGCCAGTTCCAGCGCGGCGCGGTCGGCCGCGCTGACCTTGGCAATCTCGGCCTCGATCTCGGCCTGTGAGAAGGCCAGCGTCTCGGGCGTCAACTCCAGCCTGTCAAAGCGGGCGGTCAATTCGATCACCGCCTGATCGCCACGGTCGCGCACATCGGCGATGATCGCGGCCACAGCCGCGTCCACATCGGGCGCATCCTCGCGCTTCATGCCCAGAAGGGCGGTGAAGGCGGCCTCGAACCCGTCCTCGCGGCTGTCGAGCATCTGCGGCATGGCATCCCCCGTGGCTGATCGCCTTGCCATAGCGCGCGCGCCCGTCGGCCTCAAGCGTCCGGGCGCGCGGCATGTCGTCAGTGTTCAGGCTTGATGAAGGTGCCGTTGCGCAACTCGGTGATGGCCTGCCGGATCTCGGACTCGGTGTTCATCACGATCGGGCCGTGCCAGGCCACCGGCTCGCGCAGCGGCGCGCCCGAGATCAGCAGGAAGCGCACGCCCTGCGGCCCTGCCTGCACCGTCACCTCGTCGCCCGCGCCAAAGCGGATCAGGGTGCGGTTGCCCGACAGGTCGCGGATATTGACCTCCTCGCCGCGCACTTCCTTTTCCAGCAGCACGCCGGTGGGGCGGCTGGCATCGCGGAAATTGCCCGCGCCCTCGAACACATAGGCAAAGGCATTGCGGCGGGTGTCGATCCTGAAGGTCTTGCGGCGGCCTTCCGGGACAAAGATGTCCAGATATTGCGGCTCGGCAGCGATGCCGTCCACCGGGCCGGTATAGCCGCGATAGTCGCCCACGATCACCTTCACCACCGTGCCGTCATCATCCATCAGCACCGGAATTTCGGCAGCCTTTACATCCTGATAGCGAGGCGCTGTCATCTTCAGATCGCGCGGCAGGTTCGCCCACAGCTGGAAGCCGTGCATCTGCCCCTTGGCGTTGCCCAGCGGCATTTCCTGATGCAGGATGCCACGGCCCGCCGTCATCCACTGCACGTCACCCGCGCCAAGGATGCCGCGATTGCCCAGGCTGTCGCCATGTTCGACGCTGCCGGCCAGCACATAGGTGATGGTCTCGATGCCGCGATGGGGGTGCCAGGGGAAGCCCTTGATATAGTCCTGCGGATGTTCGTTGCGGAAATCATCCAGCATCAGGAACGGGTCGCACTCGGTCGGGTCGCGGAACCCGAAGGCGCGATGCAGGTGGACGCCCGCGCCCTCAAGGGCGGGCATGGCGCGGGTTTCGGACGCGACGGGACGGATGGACATGATGGCCTCTCCTGGTGGGACGGATACGATGTCCAACAGGTAGGGGCGCGCGGCCCTGCGGTAAAGCCGGACCGGCGCAGGCCCATGGTGCGGGCCTGCACAGAAGGTTCAGGCGCAGGAATTTTCCACACGCGGCGCCAGACGGGGCCGGGTCACAACGAATTGCCGGATCCTCAGAGAGTCCAGACCCACATCGAAAACCGGCTCATAACCGATCTCGGTTTCGACCAGAATTACCGTATCGCCATCCCACATCTGCGGGATGTGGTCTCTGCTGGCTTGCAGACTGGCGGTGGTCAGTCGTGGCATACCGTTGCCGGGCGATCTGGACCACTGGACCTCGAACTGGTTGCGGGCCTGCGACCAGACGACCGAGGTGATCCGCAGCTTGGACCTCTGCGTGCCCGGGATCGTGTAATCCATCAGCTGGTGAACACCGTTCAGATAGGCGCAATCAACCGGCAACTGCCGGCGCGACAGCATGTCGGCCACGCCATAGGCGCCCTTCTGCGCCAGGTTGATCTGACGGTGTGCATCCCAGAAGGTAAACAGGCCAAAGGCGGCCCAGAACAGCATCGGCAGCACGAACAGGGCTTCGATCATGACATTGCCGTCTTCGGATCGGCGGAAATGGCGCAGCAGGCGCGTCAACATCGTGCCCTCCCTCACGGTTCGTTCACGAAGGTCGAGACCGCCATCAACCGATAGCCGCCGTTCCCGTCCAGGGGCAGCCCTGCCGCAAGACCCGAGGTCGGAAAGATCGCATCCGTCACTGCGCAGACCCGCACCAGCATGATATCCTCGCGCATGCCGGGATTGACCGTCGTGACCGGATTGATGGGCGAGGCCCGGTCACGGCAGACCGGCCGACCCGAGGGCAGGGTCCAGGTCACGGTCGAAACCGGCGTCATGTCGATCTTCAGCGTATTCTCGCAATCGGGGATCGCCACCGTCCGCGCGCAGATCGCCGCTCGCAGCTCGTCATGCGAGGCGCCGGCCAGATTGCCCAGCCGCACCTCGCGCATGGCGATGTCCACCGCCCGGTCCAGCATGGTTTCCCGGACCATCATCAACCCCGCCTCGATCCCTGTCGCAAAGACCGCCAGCAGCAAAGGCACCATCAGCACGAATTCGATCGAGGCCGTGCCGTCCTCGCGCCGCCAGAACCGGCGCAAGCAGAAACCGCGCGCGATCATAACGACAGCCTCAGATGGCTGATCTGGCTCGAGATCGCCCGGAAGGCCGACAGCAGCGTGCTGTCCGTTTCCTCGAAGTAATGCGCCGAGGAGGTGGCGCAATTGCGCACCACGGCCTTGCCGGCGGGCAGGGCTTCCAGCGCGATCCCGAAGACAATGACGCCTTTCGCCTTTGCGGCATCGCAAACATCGTCCAGCCGGTTGTCCATGTCGGTTGCCGGTGTGGTGGTTCGGAACACGTTCATCTGGGCGTCATAGCGGGGGCTCACGTCCGACCAGGTGTCGGGGTTGGGCGACAGGGCCCGGGCATACATATGCATCGCAACCCAGTCGACGGTCGCATATTCCCAAACCTTGTTCCAGGTCAGGCGATCCGTGCCCGCGCCACTGTTATGGACGGCGGCCTGCCACTTGCCCCAGGAAATGCATCGCCCCCACGCGTCGGTCCGGCCGCAAAGATGGGGCACATACCATTCATTCGTGCCAGCCCGCGTGGGCCGCCCGCTGGGAAACCGGATCGAAAGCTTGCCGTCGCCCCGGCTGCGATAGATGTTCGAGGTGGCGGTGCGATAGGCGTCCTTGATCCGCAAATCGGGAAAATGTGCCCCGTCGGTCATCAGCACCACGACCTTCATCGTCTCTCGGTCCGCGAAATCAGCCGGCCGGCCCGCAAAGACGCCAGGCACCGCGCCTGCCCCGATCAGCCCCGACACCACATTGCGCGAGCCCGGGTCCAGCAGCGCAACCCCCCACCGCATCCCCGCATCGATCGAGGTTGCGCCATTGGCCTGCAAGGCATCGATCTGGTTGCGCAGCGTCGTGATATTGTTGGAAAACGGCCGGACATAGTTGTTGGCCAGCGGTTCGCAACTGGCGTTGATATAATGGAACTCCCCCGGCTTGCGCTGGTCAGTGTAACGCGGCGGCACCATTGTGCGGCTGTCGTTCCAGGTCCCATAGCCCGAATAGGCATCGAAAAAGCCTGCTTGCGGCATGGCCAGCGTCGAGGAAAGCGCCGTTGACGCATAGCTTGAGGTCGGCAGGTCTACACACCAGCTTTTGTCCAACCCGTGCCGGTGCGTGATGCCGGTATACTGCGCAAACAGGTCCGGCCCCAGGTTGACCTGCCCCGAATAGGGCACCACGCTGATCGAGATCAGGTCGGTGTTGTTGGTCAGCAC
>CAYTMV010000122.1:0-4126 GCA_964439015.1 uncultured Gemmobacter sp. | reverse complement strand
TGGACGCTTTCCGATTTGAAACGCTGGATTTCTTCTTCGACATGGCGAGGCGCGTTCCCGTTTCGGAGGTGGCGCCGTGGTGAGCGAAGTCGAGATGCGGGACGAAGTGCAGATGATCCCGATTTCCGCCATCACCGTGGAAAATCCGCGCGAACGCTCGGAAAAGACCTTTCGCGCGCTCGTGGACAGTATCGGCAAGGTCGGGCTGAAAAAGCCGATCACGGTCGCCCGGGTCGATGAAGCGGCGGGAGCGTCCTATCGTCTGGTCTGCGGTCAGGGCCGGATGGAGGCTTATGTCGCCCTTGGGGAAACCCACATCCCGGCCATCGTCGTGGATGCGAGCGAGGCCGAACGCCTTCTGCGCAGCGTGATCGAGAACATCGCCCGCCGCCAGCAGCGGCCGCTCGAGCTGTTGCAGGACATCGCCATCCTGCGCGACCGGGGCTACTCGGATCATCAGATCGCCGACAAGACGGGGCTTTCCCTCGCCTATGTCCATGAAATCGGCGAGTTGATCGCCAACGGTGAAGAACGCCTGCTGATCGCGGTCGAGACCGGGCAGATGCCGCTCAGCGTCGCGCTCTACATCACGCGGGCCGAGGAGAAGGACGTGCAGAAGGCGCTCGAGGCTGCTTATGCCTCCGGTGAGCTGCGCGGAAAGAAATTGCTGGAGGCGCGGCGGCTGGTTGAGTTGCGCCAGCGCCACGGCAAGCAGCGAGGTGGTGCGCGCAACAAACAGCCACGAGCGCGAATGACATCTGCCGCGCTGGTCAAAGCCTATCGCGCCGAGGCCGAGCGTCAGCAGGACATGGTCCGCAGGGCGCAGTCGACGCGCAGCAGCCTGCTGTTTCTCGATGCTGCATTTCAGTCGCTCTTGAAGGATGAGAACTTCTTGACGCTGCTTCGTGCCGAGGGGCTCGATTCCGTGCCGCGCATGATCGTCGATGGCCTTCAGGAGCCAAGATCATGACACACATGGAGAAAATGCCTCCGCCGAAGAGCCCGGGATTCGAGGCGAACCTACGCACGATCCAGATCGACGCGATCCTGCCGGTCAAGCAACTGCCTGCCACAGTGCCCAAGAGCCAGAAGTATGGACAGATCGCCGCGTCGATCCGCGAGGTCGGGCTGATCGAACCGCCGGTGGTCGCCCGTGCGGCAGAACAGGAAGGGTCCTTCATCCTTCTCGATGGCCATGTTCGGCTGCATGTTCTGAAGGAAATGGGCGAGACGACCGTCACCTGCCTGGTGGCGACCGACGACGAATCCTTCACTTACAACAAGCGCATCAGCCGCCTCGCCACGATCCAGGAGCATAAGATGATCTTGCGCGCGGTCGAGCGTGGCGTATCGGAGGCCCGCATCGCGGCAGCGCTGAATGTGAACATCGCTCTGATCCGACAGAAGCGCACCTTGCTGAACGGCATCTGTCCGGAGGCGGCCGAACTGCTGAAGGCCCGGCATTGCCCGATCAACAGCTTCCGGGCCCTGCGCAAGATGAAGCCCCTGCGGCAAATTCAGGCGGCGGAACTGATGATCGCCGCAAACAATTACACCGTGCCTTATGTCGAGGCGATCCTCGCAGCATCTGACGTCGCTGACCTGGTTGACCCGGCTGCAAAGAAGACACCTGCAGGTGTGACACGCGAACAAGCCGAGCGGATGAAGGCCGAGATGGCCAACCTGCAAAAGAACATCAAGCTGATCGAAGGCACCCTTGGTCCCGATCACCTCCGGCTGGTGGTGGCAGGTCGCTATGTCGAGCGGCTCCTGCAGAATGACCGTCTCGCCCGCTACCTCGACAAGAACCATGGCGAAATCCTTAGCGAGTTTCGGCAGATCGTCGCGGGCCTGGCGCAGCCAGCGCCCACGACGGAAGTGCGGAGCAGTGAGGCCGATTAGTTCGCCGACTGCTTTCTATCGACGATGGGGACCCGGACCCGAAAGCGCGGGGACCGCAGGAGACGCTGGACAGAGGGCCGGATCA
Source organism: uncultured Gemmobacter sp. (assembly GCA_964439015.1). GTDB lineage: Bacteria > Pseudomonadota > Alphaproteobacteria > Rhodobacterales > Rhodobacteraceae > Gemmobacter. The sequence continues at coordinate 2,139 of CAYTMV010000122.1, read as the reverse complement.
AGCGCGGCGGCGGGGATGGCGGCGAACCCGCTCGGAGCCCGCCAGGCTGGCTCGAGTTTTCGCCAGCCCAATGGTCGGCTTCCGGCCATTGAAAGGGGCGGGCGCATCCGCTGGGGGGGACGAATGCGCCCGCCGCCCTAGAAGTCCGTCTCGACGTAGACCCCAGCGCAGTCGTAAGCGACGGCGGCGGCCGTGGCGCCGGTGTTCAGGAACAGCCGCGGCGACAGGAACTGCGTGGCGGCGGGCAGGTCGGCGGCGATTTCCCGTTCGAAGATGGCGCCGGTGACCTCATTCACAGCTCGGACCCATACCGACGAACCGTTCGGCGGCGCAGCGATGTACAGGGTCACGACGCCGCCGGTCGCGATGGCGAAGGCGGCCCCTAGGTCGGTCAAGGTCGGTGCCCCGGTCCCGTCATTGGCGACCAGCTGCCAGTTGGCATGGGTGCCGCGCTGAAAGCCGATGCCGATACAGTTGACGACGGCGGCCAGTGTCAGCGTGGTGGCGAGTGCTGCGGTTGATCCGTAGAGACCGAAGAACCCCATGCCTGTCGCCTGCAGCGTCGTCAGCGAAATCCGCGTCACGAAGGTCCAGCCACCAAGGCCTGCGGCATTGCCGCGCCAGCAGGCCCAGCCAGCGGATCGCTGGTCGGCCACCGAGTCCACGACGGCCGCCGATGTCAGACGCCAGCGCCGCATGGAAGTCGCAAGGTTCGTTGCGGCCAGCGTGGGCGTCGAAACGGTGCCGACCGAAGTGATTGGCAGGCCTTCGGTGGTCACCGTCGTGCCGGTCGAGGGCGACCAGTTGGCGATCCGGTTCACCCCGAAATGCGGCTGGAGCGGGAAGTCCCGGCCCGAGGGGCGCATCACGTCGATCCACGGCGCCCCGGCACGGTTGCGGGCGTAGACCGATGCCTTGCCTGAGGGCGGCGGGGATGGCGCGGCGGCCAGCCCCGGCAGGACCGTGGGCTGCGGCAGTTCCACCTGGCCGCTCGCGCGGTCGATCCTGATCGCGTCGTAGAAGGCCGAGCCGTCCGGGCTGACCTTGAAGCTGAAGTCGTCATTGCCAAGGAGGCCGATCAGCGCCCGCGCCGAGAAGCCGGTTTTGAAGGCAAAGGCGGCGTCGTTCCCTGCCGCGGCCTTGTTGACCGTCGCCTCGATCCCGGCACCGGCGTTGTTCAGAAGGACGGCTGGTGTGTTTACCGACAACCGATTGTAGCTGTCGGCCGTGGCCCCGCCGAGGCCCAAGAGCTGCGCTGTCAGGTTCGCCTGGGGCATGCCGACCTGCGTGACGGCATTGGCAAAGGTGACCGTGGGCGTGTTGATGACGGTCGTGCCGCCCGCGCCAGCCGTGGCCGAGCCGATGTTCACGACGGTGGTCGATCCGGATGCGCCACCGGTGCCGAGGTTCACGGTCTTGGTCACGCCCGAGGTCGTGGCCCCGGTCCCCATGCCGTAGATCGCGGTCGTCGTGGCCGTCCCGATGCTGGCGGAGGCAGCCGAGACCGCGACTGTGCCCGAGGCGGTCAACGTGCCGGAGAAGGTCTTGTTGCCGGTGAAGGTCTGGGTGCCTGCGAGAATCGCCAACTCGGACGAGGTGTTGGGCAACGTGAAGCTGCGCGTGGTGCCCGCGCTGATCCCTGCCAGCGAGAAGGTCGCCTTCTTCGTCGGGTCCGCATCGTTCACGAGGCTGAACACGGCATCCGATACGTCGCGCGGTTCGCCCACGACCTCCCAGACGCTGCCGGTCCAGACGAGGAACAGGCTCTCGGCTGCGACCCAGACCATCCATCCGGTGCGCGGCACCAGCCGGATCCATGCGCCGTCGATCCAGAAGGCGATGTTCAGATCCCACCCCGCCCAGAGGCCAGTGGCGCCGGAAGCCACCAGGTGTCGGTCGCCGTCTGCCGGGCTGGCGGGTGGCGTGGTGCGCATCCGGTCAAGGACGGAAAGCTGCACCATGGCATCGAGCAGGCGCAGCGCCTCGTTATGGGTGACATGCTTCTGGGCTTGGGCGGCCAGAAGATACGGCAGGCCCAGATGGGTCGTGGTGTCGGACATGGGGATTCCCGTGGGTTGGGATCAGAATTGCAGCGTGACCGCGGCGGGCGTGCCGCGGCCGAGGCGGTTCGAGAGCTGG
>CAYTMV010000121.1:0-4161 GCA_964439015.1 uncultured Gemmobacter sp. | reverse complement strand
ACTCCGGACATCAGGCGCAGGGCAAGGCTGTGCGGCAGGTTTTCCGCCTCGATGCGCGACAGGGTGGCTTTCACGTCATAGGGCTGGCCGTGAAAGGTCAGCTCATTGGTGGTGGTGTCATACAGTGCCCAGGCGGCCAGCGGCCGCCCGTCGCGCGGTTGGCCCACCGATCCCACCACCGTCATCCAACGGCGCGAGCGGATCAGCGGCAGGCTCGCCCCGCGCGTAAACCGCTGCGCCGTTACCCGCCCGGTCACGTCGCAGCTGTAAAGCGCCGGCACATGGACATGACCGCAAAAGATCACCCGATCCTGCACCACCCGAAACGATCCCATCGCCCGCTGGGCGCTGTTTACATAGATCCAGTCGCCGGGCGTATTGGCCGAGGCATGGACAAACAGCAGATCGCCCAGGCGCTCGGTCAGCGGCAGCTTGGCCAGCCAGGATTTCTGATCGTCCGACAGGCGCGGCCGTGTCCAGTTTATCAGTCGCAGCGCCGTGACGTTCATGCCGGGATCGGGCGTGGTGATCGCGGCATCGTGGTTGCCCTGCACCACGATCGCGCCCGCAGCCTGCAAGGCCTGCACCTTGTCGCAGCACCATTCGGGGTCGGGACCATAGCCGACGATATCGCCAAGGATCACGATCCGGTCCACGCGCCGAAGGCCCACATCCGCCAAAACCGCCTCGAACGCCGCCCGATTGGCGTGAATGTCGGTCAGAATCGCCAGCCGCATGAAACCCCCGAAATCCCTGCAGGTCTTTTCGCCCGCATCGTTTTTTAATGCTATGCCGCCCGCAGCGTGCCGTCCATGATCCGTGTCATCCGCGGCGTTTCTTCGCGCGGTATTTCTGGGCAAAATCGCCCTTTGAACATGCAAAAGGGCCGGAGAGTGCCTCCGGCCCTTTGCAATCCTTGCGCGATTTGCCCTTACACCGTGTCGCGATAATCCACCGTCTTGCGGTCATCGCCTGGCGCCGTTTTCTTGCGCCGCTCGATCAGGCGGTTCAGCGCGTTCACATAGGCCTTGACCGAGGCCACGACCGTATCGGTATCCGCCGACTGGCCGGTGGCGATGCGGCCATCCTCTTCAATCCGCACGGTGACGGTAGCCTGGGCATCGGGGCCCTCGGTGATGGCGCTGACCTGATAGAGTTGCAGCCGCGCCTCATGCGGCCACAACATGTCCACCGCGTTGAAGGCGGCATCCACGGGGCCGTCGCCGGTGGCGTCAGTCGATTTTTCCACCCCGTCGATCACCATCGTCAGCTCGGCCTCGCGCGGGCCTTCGGTGCCGCAAACCACGCGCAGACGCTTGACCTGCAACGTGTCATGGGTGCCGGTGGTTTCTTCCTCGCGCATCAGCGCCAGCAGGTCGTCGTCATAGACTTCCTTCTTGCGGTCGGCCAAGGCCTTGAAGCGCACGAAGACATCATTCAGCTGGTTGTCGGCCAGATCGAAACCCAGCTCTTTCATCTTGGCGCGCAGCGCGGCCCGGCCCGAATGCTTGCCCATCGCGATGTTCTTCGCGTTCAGGCCGATATCCTCGGGGCGCATGATCTCGAAGGTCTCGACGTTCTTCAGCACGCCGTCCTGATGAATGCCGCTTTCATGCAGGAAGGCGTTCTTGCCGACGATGGCCTTGTTGAACTGCACCGGGAAGCCCGACACGGTCGAGACCTTGCGCGAGATGCCCATGATCTTGGTGGTGTCGATGCCGGTGCGATAGGGCAGGATGTCGTTGCGCACGCGCAGCGCCATCACCACCTCTTCCAGCGCGGTATTGCCCGCGCGCTCGCCCAGACCGTTGATCGTGCATTCGATCTGGCGCGCGCCGGCCTCGACCGCGGCCAGCGCGTTGGCGGTCGCCATGCCCAGATCGTTGTGGCAGTGGGTCGCGAAGATCACCTTGTCGGCGCCCGGAACGCGCTCCAGCAACATGCGGATGATCTTTGCCGATTCAAAGGGATATGTGTAACCGACCGTGTCCGGCACGTTGATCGTGGTGGCGCCCGCCTTGATGGCGATCTCGACCACGCGGCACAGATAGTCCGGCTCGGTCCGGGTGGCATCCATCGGCGACCACTGCACGTTGTCGCACAGGTTGCGGGCGTGGGTCACGGTTTCGTGGATGCGCTCGGCCATCTGGTCCATGTCCAGATTGGGGATCGCGCGGTGCAGCGGCGAGGTTCCGATGAAGGTGTGGATGCGCGGGCTTTTGGCGTGGCGCACGGCTTCCCAGCAGCGGTCGATGTCCTTGAAATTGGCGCGCGCCAGACCACAGATGGTGGAATTGCGCGACCGCCTGGCGATCTCGGACACAGCGGCAAAGTCGCCCTCCGAGGCGATCGGAAAGCCCGCCTCGATGATATCCACGCCCATCTCGTCCAGCATCGAGGCGATCTCGAGCTTTTCCTCATGGGTCATGGTCGCGCCGGGCGACTGTTCGCCGTCACGCAGGGTGGTATCGAAAATCAGCACGCGGGGCTGGGCGCTTTGGTCAATGGTCATTGGCTTTCCTTGAAGACTCTGGTCGCTTGTCCTTGGGCGCTGAACTACCTCCGAGCGGTCGCACCCGAGGGCACGCTCAGAGGCAGGTAAGGAGAAGCGAAAGGCCAAGCGCAACGGCCGCGCGGGGGGCGCGGGCGGTTGCAGAAATGATGGCGGCCTTGGGTTCCATGGCGGCGACTATAGTCACGCATCGGGGAAAGAAAAGCGCAAATCGCGCGCCCCTGTGGTGCAGGCGGAATTTGTTTCCAATCCGCGTCATCGTCTTGCCCAAAAGTTTTGATTCGCGCCATAAGGTGAACAGCCCTGCAGTGACGAGTCCGATGCGCCGCCGAACAGCCTCTGATCCCAGCCCCGCCGCAAATCCCTATGGCACCTTGCCGCCGCAGGCCTTCTGGCGCACGGGTGTGGCCGAGGCGGGCGTCTGGGGACTGTCCGGCCTCTGGCGCTCGCGTTGGGTGCTGCCGGCGGATGCGCGGTTTTCGACCTTCGGGTCGTGCTTTGCCCAGCATATCAGCCGGGCCTTGCAGGCGCGAAAGTTCAACTGGTTCAATGCCGAGCCCGCGCCGGCGCGCAGCCCGGCCGCGCTTGCGACCGCCTATAATTACGGCGTGTTTTCGGCCCGGACGGCCAATGTCTATACCGCCGCGCAGTTGCTGACCTTGGTGCGGCTGGCTGCCGGCGAGGACGCGGCAGAGGCCGCCGAGTTCTGGCCCACCCCCGAAGGGCGCTGGCTGGACAGCCTGCGCCCGACCATCGAGCCGGACGGATTTGCCAGCCGCGACGAGGCGCTGCTGTCGCGCCGCTCGATGATCCGGGCCTTTGCCCGGTCGATCGCCGAGGCGCAGGTCTTCGTCTTCACCATGGGCCTGACCGAAGGTTGGGAAAACCGCGAAACCGGGCAGGTCTACCCCCTTTGCCCCGGCACGGCGGGCGGGGTGTTCGACCCTGAGCGTCATCTGTTTCGCAATTACAGCTATCCCGAGATCCGCGCCCAGATGGACAACACGCTGACGCTGATGCGGCGGCTGAACCCGGATATCAAGGTGCTGTTGACCATCTCGCCGGTGCCCCTGACCGCCACCGCCAGCGGCCAGCATGTGCTGGTGGCCACCACTCATTCCAAATCGGTGCTGCGCGCGGTGGCAGGCGACATGGTGGCGGCCGACCCGGGCCTCGATTACTTTCCCTCGTATGAGATCATCATGGGCGCCCCCGCGCGCTATGCGTTTTTCGAGCCGAACCTGCGCTCGGTCGCGCCGCAGGGGGTCGAGGTGGTGATGAGCCATTTCTTTGCCGGTCTGGACTGTTCGGCCCCGCCGATGCACGCGCCCGACACCGCCCACGAGGCCGAGGTCGCGATGGAGCGGCAGATGGCCGAGGCCGATCTGGTCTGCGAGGAACTGTTGCTGGAGCGGCAAAATGGCAACTGATACCCCCAGCCGCTTGCCGGACTTGCTGATCGTTGGCGACAGCCATTCCACCGCCCTGGCCGAGGGGGCTGCGGCGCATGGCCTCAGCTTTGAACATCTGCGGCTTTCCGGCAATTACTGGCACAATGGCGAGGTGCAGTTTTCGTCGGATCACGGGTTTACGGCGCGGCGGCGCTTTGCCCAGAACGAGATCGCCCGCATCCGGCAGGCGCTGGGCGG
>CAYTMV010000120.1:0-4168 GCA_964439015.1 uncultured Gemmobacter sp. | reverse complement strand
CCCGCACCCGGATCGAGGTGGTGACCGAGGGCATCCTGACCCGGATGATCCAGTCAAACGCCGAGTTGCCCGGCATCTCCTGCCTGATCTTCGACGAATTTCACGAGCGCAGCCTGAACGCCGATCTGGGCCTTGCCCTGGCGCTTGAGGTGGCGGGGGCGCTGCGCGATGACCTGATGCTGCTGGTGATGTCGGCCACGCTCGATGGCGGGCCGGTGGCGACGCTGATGGGCGATGCGCCGCTGGTCACCTCGGAAGGGCGGGCCTATCCGGTCGAAACCCATTGGCTGCCCCGGCCGCTGGATGCATCCCTGCGGCTGGAGGCCGCGATGGCCGGCCTGATCCTGCAGGCGCTGGACGCGTGCCCGGAGGGCGGCGTGCTGGCCTTCCTGCCCGGCGAGGGCGAGATCGCCCGCCTGCAAGCCGCGCTTGGCCCGCGCCTGCCCAAGGGGGTCGAGATGCGGCCCCTGTTCGGGGCGATGGACCTTGCCGCACAGCACGCAGCACTGGCCCCCGCTGCCCCCGGCGCGCGCAAGCTGGTGTTGGCCACCGCGATCGCCGAAACCTCTCTGACCATCCCCGACGTGCGGGTGGTGGTCGATGCCGGGCGGGCGCGGCGGGCGCGGTTTGACCCTGCCTCCGGCATGTCGCGGCTGGTGACCGAGCGGGTGACCCGGGCCGAGGCCGAGCAGCGCCGCGGCCGCGCCGGACGGGTCGCGCCTGGGACCTGTTATCGGCTGTGGTCCAAGGGGGAAGAAGGGGCGCTGGCCGCCTTTCCGCCGCCCGAAATTGCCAGCACCGACCTGACCGGGCTGGCGCTGGAACTGGCGCTTTGGGGGGCAACCGACCTGCCGTTCCTGACCCCGCCGCCGCCCGCCGCCCTGGCCGAGGCGCAGGCGCTGCTGGCGGATCTGGGCGCGCTGGATGCGCGCGGCACGATCACCGCCCATGGCCGGCACCTGGCCGCCCTGCCCCTGCATCCCCGTCTGGCGCATATGCTGCTGAAATCCGGCACCAGTCGCGCCACCGCCGCCCGCCTCGCCGCCCTTCTGGCCGAGCGCGACCCGCTGCGCGGTGCCCCGCCGGATCTGGCGCTGCGCATGGCCGCAATCGCCGATCCGCGCAAGGTCGAGGCCGAGACACCCCATTTCGTCCACCGCGCCACCATCGAGCGCATCCGTGCCGAGGCCAAACGGCTGGAACGTCTGGCCCCTCAGGCAGATACCGGCCCCGCGCTGACGCTGGGCCAACTGGCAGCCCTCGCCTATCCCGACCGCGTGGGCCTGCGCCGCAAGGGCGAGGCGCCGCGCTGGCTGTTGTCGGGCGGAAAGGGCGCTATGATGGAGCCGGGCCTGCCCCTGTCCGAGGCCCGGCTGATCGTGGCGACCGATCTGGACGGCGACCCGCGCGAGGCGCGGCTGCGGCAGGCCGTGCCGCTGCGCGAGGCCGAGCTGCGGGCGGTGTTGGGCGACCGGATTGCGTGGCGCGATGTGGTCGAATGGTCGCGCCGCGAAGGGCGGGTGCTGGCGCGGCGGCAGGAGATGCTGGGCGCCATTGCCCTGAACGACCAGCACCTGCCCGACCCCGACCCCGCCGCCCTCGCCCGTGCGGCGCTGGACGGGGCGCGCCTGCTGGGCCTCAGCTGGTCGCCCGCCGCCGCCCGGCTGGCGGCACGGGTGGCGCTCTGCCGCCGCGGCGGGGCCGATCTGCCCGATGTGTCAGAACCTGCGCTGTTGGCGGGCGAGGCGCTGCTGCCCTATCTGGCGCGGGTCCGCACCGCATCCGACCTCAAGGCGCTGGATCTGGTGCCGGTGATCCAATCGGTGCTGGGGTGGGAAGGCCAACAGCTGCTTGACCGTCTGACGCCATCGCATTTCAGCACACCGCTCGGCCGTCGGGTGCCGATAGACTATGATGGCGAAACCCCTGCCATCGAGGTCAAGCTGCAAGAGTTGTTCGGCGTGACCGAGCATCCCACCGTCGGCCCCGACCGGCTGCCGCTGCGGATCACCATGCTGTCGCCGGGCGGCAAACCGGTGCAAGTCACGGCCGATCTGCCGGGGTTCTGGACCAACAGCTATGCCGATGTGCGGCGCGACATGCGCGGCCGCTATCCGCGCCATCCCTGGCCCGATGACCCGCGCGAGGCCGAGCCGACCACTCGCGCCAAGCCCCGCGGCACCTGACCCTCGGCGCGGCTTAGCCGCCAGATGCCGCCGCCCGCGCCTTCATCGCCTCGCGCCGCACCTGGGCCTCCGCCGGCCAGACCTCGTGCAAACTGTAATATCCCGCAAAGGCCGGCACCGCGGGATCCAGCGTGACCCAAGGCACGCGACTGTCGGTAAAGACCTGCACATCGGGCGGGCAATCGCCGGGCCGGTCCAGCGTCCCCACCCGGACAAAGGCCACCAGCGGCCCTGCCCCCGCATAATGGCTGAACACGATCACCCGGCAGTGCGGGCAGCGCGCCACCGTCTGTCCCTTGCCCGAGGCCGAGGGCAACCGCTCCATCACCACCGCGCCGGTCACGTCCAGCCGGTCACGCTCGATCATCGCGTTCAGCGCAAAGGCCGACCCCGTCTCGCGCTGGCACCAGGTGCAGTGACAGCAATGCGTGAACATCGGCGGCGCCAGCAACCGATAGCGCACTGCCCCGCAATTGCATCCCCCTTCCATTCCGCCCCCTCCCTGCCCCTCAATCAAGCCGGTATATCCCGGGGGGGCTGCCACCCCGCGCCTAACGGCCCAGAACCGCCGCGACTTCGGCCGCGAAATCCTCGCCCCGCTTTTCGAAATTCGGATACTGGTCGAAACTCGCCGCAGCCGGGGCCAGCAGCACCACCTCGCCGGGCTCGGCCTCGGCGCTGGCGCGCGCGACCGCGCGGGCCATGGTCTCGCAGATCTCATGCGGCGTGTCGCCCAGTTGCAGCGCGAAATCGCGGGCCGAATGGCCGATCAGATAGGCCTTCACGACATGGCCAAGATGGGGCGCAAGGGCGGCGATGCCCCCATCCTTGCCCATGCCCCCGGCAATCCAGCGCACCTTCGGAAAGGCCTGCAAGGCCTTGGCCGCACTGTCGACATTGGTGGCCTTGCTGTCATTGACAAAGCGCACCCCGTCCTTTTCGCCCACCAACTGGCTGCGATGCGGCAGACCGGCGAAGGAATGGAACGCCTGCTCGATCATCTTCGGCGCCAGCCCCAGCGCGCGGGTCGCGGCATAGGCGGCGCAGGCGTTCTGGTGGTTATGCGCGCCCGGCAGGCCCGCGACCGCCCGCAGGTCGATCGAGGCCACCTGCCGGCCCTTGCGCCACTCGGCCAGAAAGCCCTTGCGGGCAAAGACCGACCAGCCAAAACCCTCCAGCCTGGTGCCGCTGGAGATGCGGATCACCCGGTCATCCTCGGGCCCCTGTGCGATCTGGGCGGCCAGAAAGCGCCCCTCGACCTCGTCCACCCCGATCACCGCGCGATCAGGCCCGCCCTCGGCAAAAAGCCGGCGCTTGGCCGCGAAATAGCCGCCCATGCCGTTGTGGCGGTCCATGTGGTCAGGCGAAAGATTGGTGAAAACGGCGATGTCGGGCGTCAGGGCGCGCGCAAGCTCGGTCTGGTAGGACGACAGCTCCAGCACCACCACCCCGCCATCCTGCGGCGGGTCGATGTCCAGCACGCCCCGGCCGATATTGCCGGCCATCTGCACCGGGCGGCCCGCCACTTCCAGGATATGGGTGATCAGCGCCGTGGTCGTGGACTTGCCGTTCGACCCGGTGATGCAGATCACCTTGGGCGGCTGGTCAAACCTTTCCCAATCCGCTCCGGCAAGGCTTTGGAAAAACAGGCCGATATCATTGTCGACCGGCACCCCCGCCTCCAGCGCCAGCGCGATCACCCGGTTGGGCGCGGGATAAAGATGCGGGATGCCGGGCGATGTCACCAGACAGGCCACGCCGTCCAGCGCGCCGTTCCGGGTCAGGTCGGTGCAGGCAAAACCCGCGGCCTCGGCCTTGGCGCGCGCCTCGGGGCTGTCATCCCACAGCAGCGCCTCGGCGCCGCCCGCGATCAGCGCCCGCGCCGTCGCAAGCCCCGACCGCCCCAGACCCAAGACCGCAACCTTCCGCCCCTGATAGCCCTTGACCGGTATCATCTGACCTCCGCCCTCGCGGCCCCGCGC
>CAYTMV010000119.1:0-4182 GCA_964439015.1 uncultured Gemmobacter sp. | reverse complement strand
AACTCTGGAACCCTGGTCTGCGACGAGGATGAAATCATGGAATCGAAAGTCGTTTCTGGCGTGGCCTTCTCGCGCGATGAAGCCAAGATCACCCTGTTCACGATCGAGGACCGCCCAGGCGTCGCCTCGGCGATCTTCGGTCCGCTGGCCGAGGCTGGCGTGAATGTCGACATGATCGTGCAGAACATCAGCGAAAAGGACTATGACGAGGCTCATCCCGGCGCCGTCACCGACATGACCTTCTCCTGCCCGATCAATCAGGTCGACCGCGCCAGGAAGGCGCTCGAGGATGCCCGCGCCGCCGGCACCATCAAATATGACGAGCTGATCATCGACACCGATGTGGCCAAGGTCTCGGTCGTGGGGATCGGCATGCGCAGCCATGCCGGCGTCGCGTCGCGGATGTTCGAGGCGCTGTCGCGCGAGGGCGTGAATATCAAGGTGATCTCGACTTCGGAAATCAAGATCTCGGTGCTGATTGACCGCAAATACATGGAACTGGCCGTGCAGGCGCTGCACGATGCCTTCGAGCTGGACAAGGTCTGACCTTCTCGGGCCACAACAGAATCGATACGCCCCGCCCGCGCGCGGGGCGTTCGCGTTTCGAGGGGGCGCTGCCCCCTCGGCGCGCGGCGCGCGCCTCACCCCCGGGATATTTCCACCTGAATGATGGTCCATCCCGCTGTCATCATTCAGGGAAAAATATCCCGGGGGAGTCGCGGAACGCGACGGGGGCAGAGCCCCCTCTTTTGTCGAGAATGCCCTGCGGCGATCCGCCATTCCTTGCACCGGGGGCTTTTCGCATGCCGCAAGCTGTGGTCTAAAAGCCCGACACACCATGAGGATTGCCGCCCGTGCCGATGAGCGAACGCAGCGAAAGCGAAAGCCGCAAACTGTTGCGAAGGTTGCGCGACGTGTTGGCTGCCTCGGCGCAGGGACAGGAGCGGCTGGACCGCATCACCCATCTGATCGGCGACAGCATGGGCACCGAGGTCTGCTCGATCTATCTGTTCCGCGACGCCGATACGCTGGAACTTTGTGCCACCGAAGGGCTGAACAAGGCTGCCGTCCACCAGACCCGCATGAAGCTGGGCGAAGGGCTGGTGGGCCGGGTAGCCCGCAGCGGCATGCCGGTCAACACCGCCAACGCCCCGGCCGAGCCGGGCTTTCGCTTCATGCCAGAGACCGGCGAAGAGATCTATTCCAGCTTTCTCGGTGTGCCGATCCAGCGGTTGGGCGAACGGCTGGGGGTGTTGGTGGTGCAGTCCCGGGTGGCGCGGCAATACTCGGAAGATGAAATCTACGCCCTGGAAGTGGTTGCCATGGTGCTGGCAGAGATGACCGAACTGGGCGTCTTCGGCGCGGATGCCCCGGCGGCGGGGGCCAAACACAAGGCCAGCGTGGTGATCCGCGGCAGCACCGGCCAGGAGGGTGCGGCCGCGGGCCGCGTCTGGCTGCACGAACCGCGGGTGGTGATCACAAATCCCGTCGCGGACGATCCCCTGACCGAAATGGTCCGCATCCGCGAGGCGGTGGGCAAGCTGCGGGTGTCGATCGACGATCTGTTGCAGGCGCAGGCGCTGGACAAGGATCAGGTGCAGGTTCTGGAAGCCTATCGCATGTTCGCCCACAGCCGCGGCTGGCTGCGGCGCATGGAGGAGGACATCGCCCGCGGCCTGTCTGCCGAGGCGGCGGTGGAAAAGGAGCAGTCCACCGCCCGCGCCCGGCTGGAGCAGGTGGAGGATCAGTATCTGCGCGACCGCCTGCACGACCTGGACGATCTGTCAAACCGGCTGCTGCGCATCCTGACCGGACAGGGCAGCGATACCGGCGCGCAAATGCCCGATGATCCGATCCTGGTTGCGCGCAACATAGGACCGGCCGAACTGCTGGAATATGGTCGCAAACTGCGAGGCGTGGTGCTGGAGGAAGGCTCGGTCGGCAGTCATGCCGCAATTGTGGCGCGTGCGCTGGCGATCCCGTTGGTGATCCACGCCGACCGCATCACCACCGAGGCCCTGAACGGCGATCAGATCCTGGTCGACGGCGATCAGGGCGTGGTGCATCTGCGCCCCGACGAGACGGTGACGCGGGCCTTCCGCGACAAGATCGCCATGCAGGCCGAGGCGCAGAAACGCTATGCCAGCCTGCGCGACCTGCCGGCGCAATCGCTCTGCGGCACCGTGACCGGGCTGCACATGAATGCCGGCCTGATGGCCGACCTGCCCTCGCTGCGGTCTTCGGGGGCCGACGGGGTGGGGCTGTTCCGGACCGAGTTGCAATTCCTGATCCGCAACCAGATGCCCCGCCGGGCGGAGTTGGCGGCGATCTATGCGCGGGTGATGGATGCCGCCCATGGCCGCCGCGTGGCCTTCCGCACCCTCGACATCGGTTCGGACAAGGTCGTGCCCTACATGAAGCCGCAGGACGAGCCCAACCCGGCGATGGGTTGGCGCGCGATCCGGGTGGGTCTGGACAAGCCGGGCGTGCTGCGCATGCAGGCACAGGCCCTGATCCGGGCCGCGCGGGGCCGGCCACTGGCGGTGATGTTTCCCTTCATCGCCAGTCATGTCGAGTTTGAACAGGCCCGCAGCCTTTTCCTGCGCGAGGTCCATCGTGAAAAAAGCCTGGGCCACCCGGTGCCGGAAAAGATCGAGCTGGGGGCGATGCTGGAAACCCCCAGCCTCGCCTTTGCCCCGGATGCGTTTTTCACGACTGCCGATTTCATCTCGATTGGCGGCAATGACCTGAAACAGTTCTTCTTCGCCGCCGACCGCGAGAACGAGCGGGTGCGCAAACGCTATGACGTGCTGTCCTCATCGTTCCTGAACTTCCTCGAAACCATCGTCGCCCGCTGCAATACCGCCGGCACGCCGCTGTCTTTCTGCGGCGAGGATGCCGGGCGCCCGGTCGAGGCGATGGTGTTCGCGGCGCTAGGGGTGCGGCATCTGTCGATGCGGCCGCCCTCGATCGGCCCTGTGAAATCGCTGCTGCGCCGTGTGGATCTGCGCGAGGTGCGGGCGGTGGTCGATGCGGCCCGCGCCGAAGGCGTCGACAGCGTGCGCCCGGCGGTGATGGACTGGCTGGCCAGCCGCCCCGAATAGCGCCTTGCGCCCGCAGCCTGCCGCGCTAGGCTGCGCGCAAACCGCAGGCCAAGGGGGACGCGATGGGCTATCAGGACAGGCACGGCATTCAGGTCGCCGATGAGGTGGTGGCGTTCGTCGAGACCCGCGCCCTGCCCGGCAGCGGCGTGCCAGCTGCGCAGTTCTGGCAAGGTCTGGCCGCCGCGATGATCGAGCTTGCCCCGCTCAACCGCGCCTTGCTGGCACGGCGCGATGATCTGCAGGCGCAGATCGACCAGTGGTTCACCGCGCGCCGCGGCGCGGCCATCGACCCGGCCGCGCATGAGGCCTTTTTGCGCGAGATCGGCTATATCACCCCCGAAGGGCCGGATTTCCGCATCGAGACCCGCAACACCGATCCCGAGATCGCCACCATCGCCGGCCCGCAACTTGTGGTGCCGGTGATGAACGCGCGCTATGCGCTCAATGCCGCCAATGCCCGCTGGGGCAGCCTCTATGACGCGCTTTACGGCAGCGATGCCTTGGGCCATGCGGCGCCGGGCGGCTATGACCCCGTGCATGGGGCAAAGGTGATTGACTGGGCGCGCGGTTTTCTCGATGACGTGCTGCCGCTGGCGGGCGGCAGTTGGCGCGACATCACCGGCCTCGTGGTCGAGGGGGGCGCCCTGATCGCCAGGACCGATCAAGGCGATACCGGACTGATGGACCCCGCCGCCTTCGCCGGCCATGCGGACGGCCAGTTTGTGCTGCGCCACAACGGCCTGCATCTGATCGTGAAGGTTGACCGCACCGCGACCATTGGCGCCACCGACCGCGCAGGGATTGCCGATATCGAGATCGAAAGCGCCATCTCGGCGATCATGGATTGCGAAGACAGCGTGGCCGCCGTCGATGCCGAGGACAAGGTGCTGGCCTGGGGCAACTGGCTGGGCCTGATGCGCGGCGATCTGACGGAACAGGTCGAGAAAGCCGGCCGCCTCTTGACCCGCCGGCTGGCCGATGACCGGGCCTTCACCACCCCCGAGGGCCAGCCGCTGGTGCTGAAGGGCCGCGCGCTGATGCTGGTGCGCAACGTGGGCCATCTGATGACCAACCCGGC
>CAYTMV010000118.1:0-4284 GCA_964439015.1 uncultured Gemmobacter sp. | reverse complement strand
GTGCGCCACTCGATCCGCACCGGCCTGTCGGTGTCGCTGTTCTCGCGCATCCTGCTGGGCAAGACCGGGGCGGCCATCGCCACGCTGATCTTCTTTGCGACCGCGATCTATTACGCGGTGTTCGAGGGATCGGTGATCGCGGTGGCGCTGCAGGAATATGCCGGCATTTCCTATCCGGTGGCGGCGGCACTGGTCGTGATCTATTCGGTCGCGCTGATCTTCGGCTCGATCCAGAACTGGCTGGACAAGTTCAACGGCATCCTGCTGCCCTTCTACGCCATCGGCATCGCTGCGGCCGTGGGGCTGACGATCGCCAGATACGGCTATTCCGACGCCTGGCTGCAACTGGGCCCGAATGGCGGCGCGGCCAGTGTCTCGGGCATCTGGGGCTGCTTTGTCGCCTATATGGGCGTCTGGGTGCTGATGATGTACACCTATGACTACGCCCGTTTCGGCAAGGTCGAGGATGCGGATTATCACGCCAAGATCAACTTCGGCGCGCCGTTCTACAGCGTGACCTTCTTCCTCAACGGTCTGGTCGGCATCTTCCTGGCCGCCAGCCTGCCCAATGACGGCGCGGTGACCGAACTGTCGGTGGTCTTTGCGCTGATCGAAGTGATGGGCCTGGGCGGGCTGCTGTTCGTCTGGATCTCGCAGACCCGGATCAACACCGCCAACTACTACCTCGCCGCCGTGAACATGGAGAGCTTTGCGCAGACCGCCTTCCGGCTGCGGGCGCCCAAGGTGGTCTGGGCCTGCGTGGTGGGCGCCATCACCTATGTGCTGATGATGGCCGACATCTTTTCCTATATCCTGCAGGCGCTGGCCTGGCAGGGGATCTTTGTGGTGGCCTGGGTTGCAATCGCGCTGGTCCATATCGTGACCGAAGGGGCGGATGGCGTCGAGCATGACCGCATCCACGCCCGTCTGTCCGAAACCCCGGCGATCCGGATGGCCGGCACGGGGGCCTGGGTCATCGGCGCGGGCGTGGGTCTGGCGCTGCACTTTGCAGGCGGCACGCTGGCCAGCTGGTCGGCGCCGGCCACATTCGTGGTTGCCGCACTGGCCTATGCCCTCATGGCGCGGCAATCCGCACCCGCGGCCCTGAGCCGCGGCTGAGGCGGCCACGGCCTTGAATGACAAAGGGGGCGCGGGTCGGCTGGCCCGCGCCCTTCTTCTTGCAAGTGAGATGTGCCATTTGCGCAGGATCCTGTGCAGGGCAGGGCGCCCATCACCCCCCGTTCGGCCAATTCAGCGCAGGCTTGCCGCGTCTTTTGTCCCAGAGCAGAAAATCTTGTCCCGCGGCGCGCAGATTTTCAAAAAAGCGTTGCTCAAATTTTTGAGCGTGATACCGTCAAACTGTCATATCCGCAGGAGAGCCCAATGTCCCAATCCGCCCGCCTTGCCGCCCGCAAGACCGATGCCGTCGCCCGCGGCGTCAGCACCCGCGGCATCTTTGCCACCCGCGCCGAAAATGCCGAGCTGTGGGATGCCGAAGGCCGCCGCTTCATCGACTTTGCCGCCGGTATCGCGGTGAACAACACCGGCCACCGTCACCCCAAGGTCATGGCCGCCGTGGCCGAGCAGGCGCAAGCCTTCACACATACCTGTTTCCATGTGGCGCCGTTTGAAGGCTACATCGCGCTGGCCGAGCGTCTGAATGCTGCTACGCCCGGCGATTTTGCCAAGAAAACCATGCTGGTAACCACCGGGGCCGAGGCGGTCGAGAACGCCATCAAGATGGCGCGGGCCTATACCGGCCGGTCGGGCGTGATCTCGTTCTCGGGCGCGTTCCATGGCCGGACCCTTCTGGGCATGGCGCTGACCGGCAAGGTGGCGCCCTACAAGAAGGGCTTTGGCGCCATGCCGCCCGAGATCGTCCATGCCCCCTTCCCGAACGCTTTCCACGGCGTCTCCGAGGCCGAGGCGCTGGGCCAGCTGGAGCGGCTGTTCGCCTCGTCGGTGGACCCCGAGCGTGTGGCCGCGATCATCATCGAGCCGGTTCAGGGTGAGGGTGGTTTCACCATCGCGCCGTTCAACTTCCTGCGCGCGCTGCGCGAGATTTGCGACCGCCACGGCATCGTGCTGATCGCTGATGAAGTGCAGGCCGGCATGGCGCGCACCGGGCGGATGTTCGGGTTTGAACATGCGGGCGTGGTGCCGGACCTGGTGACCATGGCCAAGGGTCTGGCGGGCGGCTTCCCGCTGTCGGCGGTGACCGGCAAGGCCGAGATCGTGGATGCGCCCAACCCGGGTGGCGTGGGCGGCACCTATGCCGGCAACCCGCTGGCGGTGGCGGCCTCGCATGCGGTGCTGGACGTGATCGCCGAGGAAAAGCTGTGCGAGCGCGCCGACCAGATCGGCGAGGTGATCCGCGCCCGCCTGAACCAGATCGCCGCCCGTCAGGGCATGGAATGCATCGGCGAGGTGCGTGGCCTGGGCGCGATGAACGCCTTTGAACTGGTGACCGACCGCAGTTCCAACGCCCCGGATGCCGCCCTGACCAGCGCCATCGTGGCCGAGGCCGAGGCCCGCGGGCTGATCCTGCTGTCCTGCGGCACGCGGTATAACGTCATCCGCCTGCTGCCGCCGCTGACCATTCCGATGGATCAGCTGGCCGAGGCTCTGGACATCATCGAGGCTTCGATCGAGGCTGCAGTGATGAAACAGGCCGCCTGACACCCCTCCCTGTCAGGCGGCCACTCCCCCTGCCGTCATCGGCAGGGGGCCCTTTTATTGCCGGAGATCCAAGCATGACCGACACCCATCTGAACCTGATCGACGGCGCCTGGGTGCCGGGCGATCACGCCACCGAGAACCGCAATCCTTCGGATATCAGCGACCTGATCGGGCTTTATGCCGCGGGCACCGAGGCCGATGTGGATCGTGCCGCCCGGGCCGCCGCCCGCGCCCAGCCCGGCTGGTGGCTGGCCGGCCCCCAGCCGCGCGCCGACCTGCTGGACCGGATCGCTGCCGCCATTGATGCCCGCGCGGTCGAGATCGGCACCATGCTGGCCCGCGAAGAGGGCAAGATCCTGCCCGAATCCGTGGGCGAGGTGCGCCGCGCCGCGCAGATCTTCCGGTTCTTCGCGGGCGAGGCCGTGCGGATGGCGGGCGAGGCCATGCCCTCGGTCCGTCCCGGTGTCGATGTCGAGGTCACACGCGAAGCCGTGGGTGTCGTCGGCCTCATCACGCCATGGAACTTCCCCGCCGCGATTCCCGCCTGGAAGATCGCCCCGGCGCTGGCCTATGGCAACACCGTGATCCTGAAACCCGCCGATCTGGTGCCGGGCACCGCGCATCTGCTGGCGCAGATCATCCATGAGGCGGGTTGCCCGGCGGGCGTCTTCAACCTGGTGATGGGGCGCGGCTCGATCGTGGGACAGGCGATGGTCGAACATCCGGAAATCGCAGCGATTTCCTTCACAGGCTCGGTCCCGACCGGCCGGATGCTGGCCTCCGCCGCCGTGGCCCGGATGAAGAAGATCCAGGCAGAGATGGGCGGCAAGAACCCGATGGTGGTTCTGGATGACGCCGACCTGGATACGGCCGTTGCGGCCTGCCTCAACGGCGCCTTCTTCTCGACCGGGCAGAGGTGCACGGCTTCGTCGCGGTTGATCGTGCAGGCGGGCATCCATGACGCCTTTGTCGAAAAACTGGCGGCGCAGATGGCCGCGCTGCGCGTGGGGCCCGCGCTGGCGGCAGACAGCCAGATCGGCCCGGTGGCCTCGGCCGCGCAGCTGAACTCCAACCTCGAATATGTGGCGCTGGCCGCCGCGGAGGGTTGCGAAGTGCTGGGCGGCGGGCGCGAGAATGGCCCGACCGAGGGCTATTTCCAGCGTCCGGCGCTGTTCGTGAACGCCACCAACCAGATGCGTTCCGCGCGCGAGGAAATCTTTGGCCCCTGCGCCAGCGTGATCCGCGTGGGCGATTTTGACGAGGCGCTGGCGGTGGCCAATGATACCCAGTTCGGCCTGTCGTCGGGCATCTGCACCGGCTCCTTGAAGGCTGCGCGCGAGTTTCGTCGCAAGTCCCGCGCCGGGATGGTGATGGTCAACCTGCCCACTGCGGGCGTGGATTACCATGTGCCCTTCGGCGGCACCAAGGGCTCGTCCTACGGCCCGCGCGAACAGGGGCGCAACGCCATCGAATTCTACACCACGGTCAAGACCGCCTACAGCTTTGGCGGCTGAAATCCTTTCCCACAGGAGCATGACATGCTGACTACCAACGAGCCGAGTTTCCGTGCGTCAGTTGACTTGATGTTTGAGCGTGCGGTTCGGC
>CAYTMV010000117.1:0-4343 GCA_964439015.1 uncultured Gemmobacter sp. | reverse complement strand
CCAGCGAGGCCGCGTCGATATCCTTGGTGCCGCCCGACAGGTAGGGGTTCAGGATCGACACCGCCTGATGGTAGATCAGCCGAAGTGTGCCATCACTGCCCCGCTGGGCATGGGCGGCAGGGGCAAAGGCGACGCTGGTCATGAGGCCCAGCAGGGCGGTCATGCGGATCATGGTATCCTCCAGCCGGGCGGGCAGACCTGGGGTCGGCCGAAACCTTTCCGGGATGGGTTTCGATGGAAATCGCGGAAATCGTAAGGCTTACCTATCCTGACAAGGACGTTTACGCGGTTGTCTTGTATTTGCCATCGACCTGCAAGATGTGTTGCGATGCCAAAAGTTTCCCGGCACCTTGCCGGCAAAGGAGACAGGGATGCCGATCAAGAACCGACTGGCCGACATGCTGCCCGAGATCACCGCCTGGCGGCATGATTTTCACCGACACCCGGAGCTGCTTTATGACCTGCCGCGCACGGCCGGCCGCGTGGCCGAGCTGCTGCGGTCCTTTGGCTGCGACGAGGTGGTCGAGGGTGTGGGGCGGTCTGGCGTGGTTGCGGTGATCCGTGGCCAGAGCGACTCGCGGGGGCTGACGGTCGGTCTTCGCGCCGACATGGACGCGCTGCCGATCCCCGAGCGGACCGGCAAGCCCCATGCCTCGACCGTGCCGGGGCGGATGCATGCCTGCGGCCATGACGGCCATACCGCGATGCTGCTGGCCGCCGCGCGCTATCTGACCGAGACCCGCGCCTTCGATGGCCGCGCGGTGCTGATTTTCCAGCCCGCCGAAGAGGGGGGCGGTGGCGGCCGCGCGATGGTCGAGGATGGGCTGATGGACCGCTGGGGAATCGACGAGGTCTATGCGCTGCACAACATGCCCGGCATCCCCACGGGCAAGTTTGCGATCCGCGAGGGGGCGATGATGGCCGCCGCCGACCAGTTCGAGATCACCGTCACCGGCAAGGGCGGCCATGCCGCGCGCCCGCATGACTGTATCGACACGACGCTGGTCGCGGCGCAGATCGTGGTGGCGCTGCAATCCATCGCCTCCCGCAATGTGGACCCGCTGAAACAGGCGGTGGTCTCGGTCACGGCGGTGGAGACCGAGACCAAGGCCTATAATGTCATCCCGCAGGTGGTGCGGATGAAGGGCACCGCGCGCACGCTGGAAGAGGGGGTGCGCGATCAGGTCGCCCGCCGCATCGCCGAACTGGCCGAAGGCACCGCGCTGGCCTTCGGGGCGCGGGCCGAGGTGAACTACATGCGCGGCTATCCGGTCACGCAAAACCACCCAGAAAACGCCCGCTTTGCCGCCGAGGTGGCCCAGGCGGTCTCGGGCCCGGTGGATATGACGGTCGCGCCGCTGATGGCGGGCGAGGATTTCAGTTACATGCTGAACGCCCGTCCCGGTGCCTATGCCTTCATGGGCAATGGCGACACCGCGATGATCCACAGCCCGGATTATGACTTTGACGATGAGGCGCTGCCGGTGGGGGCCAGCTGGTTTGCAGGCCTGATCGAGGCGCGGATGCCGCTGCGCTGAGGGCATACCGGGGAGGGGGCGCTGCCCCCGTCCCTGCGGGACTCCCCCGGGATATTTGCGCCTGAATGACGACAGGGGGATCTAGCCGCCGGTATGGCTCATGTGGCGGGGCATCTGGCCTTCGACCTTCTGGCGGGAATAGTCGAAGTCATGGCCTTTGGGTTTGCGGGCGATGGCCGCGCGGATCGCGGCGTCCAGCGTGGCGGGGTCATCGCTGGCGCGCAGGACGGCGCGCAGGTCGGCGCGATCCTCCTGGCCGAGACACATGTAGAGTTCGCCCGTGCAGGTCAGCCGCACCCGGTTGCAGCTTTCGCAGAAATTGTGGCTGAGCGGGGTGATGAAGCCGATCTTCTGGCCTGTTTGTTCCAGCCGCACATAGCGGGCGGGGCCGCCGGTGCGTTCAGCCAGATCGGTCAGGGTGAAGCGTTCGGCCAGCCGGGCGCGCAGGTCGCTCAGCGGCCAATACTGGTCCAGCCGGTCGCCCTCCATCTCGCCCATCGGCATGACCTCGATGAAGGTCAGGTCGTGGCCTTCAGAGGCGCACCAGTCGACCAGCGGAAACAGCTCGTCCTCGTTGAAGCCCTTGAGGGCGACCGCGTTGATCTTGACGCGCAGCCCGGCAGCGGTGGCGGCGCGGATGCCCTCCAGCACCTGCGGAAGCCTGCCCCAGCGGGTGATCTCGGCGAATTTGGCCGGGTCCAGCGTATCGAGCGAGACATTGATCCGCCGCACGCCGCAATCGGCCAGTTCGGGCGCAAAGCGGGCCAGTTGGCTGCCATTGGTGGTCAGTGTCAGCTCTTTCAGCGCGCCGCTGTCCAGATGCCGCGACATGGCCCGGAAAAAGGTCATGATCCCCTTGCGGACCAAAGGCTCGCCCCCGGTGATGCGCAGCTTTTCCACCCCCAGCCCGACGAAGGCCGAGCATAGGCGGTCCAGTTCTTCCAGCGTCAGCAGGTCGGCCTTGGGCAGGAAGGTCATGTGTTCCGCCATGCAATAGCTGCAGCGGAAATCGCAGCGGTCGGTCACCGATACCCGCAGATAGCGGATGGCACGGGCGAAAGGGTCGATCAGGGGCGCGGTCATGACAGAAAGGTAGGGACATGCGGCGCCTGCGTCCAGCGCCAAAGCGACGGTTGATTGCCTTGCGCGCCAGGTTTAACGTCCGATGGATGATGACACGCGCCCTTGCCCCCGCCCTGATCGTGCTGAGCCTTGCCGCCTGCGGCAGCCAGCCGCCCCTGTCCAACCCGCCCGGCGATCTGGGCAAGCCTGCCGCCGCCACGCCGGAGGTTGCAGCGCCGGTGGCTGCAGCGCCCAGGCCTGCGCCGGCGGCCGTGACGGTGGCCGCGCTGGACACCACCACGGCAGCGCAGAAACAGGCGGCCCTTGCGGCGCCGGTGCCGGCGGCGGATGCGGCCTTGGGGCGGATGGTGGTCAGTCTTGGATCTGCGACCGAGCCGGGGCTGTGGCTGCGCACCGATCTGGTCAAGGCGGCGCGGCCCGGCACGGTCCAGTTGGCCTCGGGCAAAAGTGCCGCGGTCGAGTTGCGCCCCGGCGAGGGGGCGCCGCAACTGTCGCTGCCGGCCTATCTGGCGCTGGGCCTCAATCTGACCGACCTGCCGGAGGTCACGATCTACGGTCGCTGAGGGGGCGCTGGGTCACTTCAGATGCCGCGCGGCCTCTTTGCGGGCAAAGGATTTCAGCCGCGGCCCGTGGTCCGCGAGGAACGCCTGCACCCTTGCCGGATCATGGCGCGACAGGTCGCGCAGCCACCAGCCGATGGCCTTCTGGATGAACCATTCAGGATCGTCGGCAAGCGCGGCCGCCCAGCCCAGCACCCTTTCGCGGGCGGCCAGTTCGGCCGGTTTGGGGTGGGTCAGCTTGGTCAGCGGCAGCGTTGCCACCAGGGCTGCCCGCCGCGACCAGAGCGAGGGGCTTTGCAGCCATTTCTCGACCGTGTCGAGGCGGCTGAGGTCAGCCATGATCCGCCTCTCGCCGGCCTTGCAGGCATGATCGGCAATCGCCCAGGCGTCGAAATCCCCGACCCAGCCGCAGAACATCTGCCAGACCGCCTGATCGGGGCGGATACGGGCCTGCGTCAGCAAACGGGCCGCGGCTATCCGGCCTTCATGGACGTTCGAGGCCCAGAGGTCGGCCGCCAGTGCCAGCCGCGCCTCAAGGTCCATGCCTTGCCGCCAGTCGCGGGTCAACACCTCGATCTGCGGCACCGCTACGCCCAGATAGGGGCGATCCGCCTTGTGATAGGCGGCCATCTCGGCCGCCTTTTGGGGATCAGCCAGCGCGGCCAGTTGCGCGAGGGCCGCGGTCGCATCCGCAGGCGGGGGGGCGAGGGGCGCGGCCACCTCTTCCTCCCAGCCTTCCCAATCCTCGGCCTCGGTCATTCGACCGTCACCGATTTGGCCAGGTTGCGCGGCTGGTCCACATCGGTGCCCTTGGCGATGGCGGTGTGATAGGCCAGCAACTGCACCGGCAGCGCATAAAGCAAGGGCGCCAGCAGATCGGGGCAGGCGGGCAGGGCCAGCTTGCGCCAGACGCCTTCGCCCGCCTCGGCGAGGCCAGCCTCGTCCGAGATCAGCAGCACCTTGCCATGGCGGGCCATCACCTCGTGCATGTTCGAGACGGTCTTGTCGAACAGCGGATCACGCGGGGCCAGCACCACCACCGGCACGCTGGGGTCGATCAGGGCGATCGGGCCGTGCTTCAGCTCGCCCGACGCATAGGCCTCGGCATGGATATAGCTGATTTCCTTGAGTTTCAGCGCGCCTTCCAGCGCCAGCGGATACA
>CAYTMV010000116.1:0-4390 GCA_964439015.1 uncultured Gemmobacter sp. | reverse complement strand
CCTCATGCCGCAGCACCACGGGCAGGCCCATGCGCAGGTCACCGCGGGCGCGGCTGGTCAGTTCGGGCAGGGTGGGGGCGAGGCTTTCCATCCGCATTCCTTAGCCGAAGCCTGTGGGAAATTGAAACATTTCCCCCGCAGGCGACACGAGGCCGTGAAAACCCCGAAGCAAACCTTGCCGTAGCGCCGATCCCCTCGCAAGTCTTTGCAAAACACACAGAAAGGTGAGGCCATGCCGCAACTTCGCAAGATCCTTCTGGTTGATGACGACGACGACCTGCGCGAGGCGCTGTCCGAACAATTGGTGATGACCGAAGATTTCGACGTGTTCGAGGCCGCCACCGGCCATGAGGGCATGGAGAAGGCCAAGGCCGGCAGCTTTGATCTTGTGATCCTCGATGTGGGCCTGCCCGACACCGACGGGCGCGAGTTGTGCCGGCGCCTGCGCAAGCAGGGTCTGAAATGTCCGGTGCTGATGCTGACCGGCCATGATTCGGATGCTGACACGATCCTCGGGCTGGATGCCGGGGCGAATGATTACATCACCAAGCCGTTCAAGTTTCCGGTGCTGCTGGCGCGGATCCGCGCGCAGTTGCGCCAGCACGAGCAGTCAGAGGACGCGGTGTTCCAGATCGGCCCCTATACCTTCCGCCCCGCGCAAAAGTTGCTGGTGGATGAAAAGGACAAGAAGGTCCGCCTGACCGAAAAGGAAACCAACATCCTGAAGTTCCTGTATCGCGCACAATCGGGCGTGGTGCCGCGGGATGTGCTGCTGCACGAGGTCTGGGGCTACAATGCCGGCGTCACAACCCATACGCTGGAAACCCATATCTATCGCCTGCGTCAGAAGATCGAACCCGATCCTTCCAACGCCCGCCTGCTGGTGACTGAATCGGGTGGATACCGGCTGGTGGCCTGACGGGGAAATTTTTCCGCGGCCAGCCCTTTTGCTGACCGGATTGTTTCCTATCTGAAGGTCATGGATCCCCTTGCCGTGTCGGGGTCATGACGCGGCTCCTCCCTGTTGGACTGGGCCGGGCCTTGTGCCCGGTCTTTTTTGGTCCGGCTGTATTTTGCCGGGCATCTCTATCCAGGGTTGTATTTTCGATGGGTTGACGGCATCCTTGACAAGGATCAAGGCGCGCCTGCGGTTTGTTTCGCATCTTTTCTCAACCTCCCTGTTGGACTTGGCCGGGCTCTGCCCGGCCTTTTTGTTTCCAGTGACGCAAGGCTGCACAATTTCCCCCTGCGGTTTTTCGTTGAATCCGTCCGACCAGTGTCTACATTTGCCCTAACGCTGCCCGCGCCCTGTGGGCAAAGCCCGGAGATCTGGATGATGAGCCTTCGCACCACCTTGACCGTTGCCGCGATCCTGGCCGCAGGACCGGCGCTGTCCCAGGATCTGTCCTTCACGATCTCGAACCTGTCGAGCGCCGATCTGGTGGAGTTCTACGCCTCGCCGGTCGGTAACGACAACTGGGAGGAAAACATGCTGGCCGGTGCCGTCCTTGCCGCGGGGCAAAGCGGTCAGGTCACGATTTCCGAAGGCGGCGCGATCTGCAACTACGATCTGCGGATGGTCTTTTCGGACGGCGAGTCGGTCGAAGACCGGCGTAATCTGTGTGAGACCGGATCCTACACCATCCAGTAACGCGGCTTGCCAACCCACCGGCGGCGCGCCTATCTGGTGCGGTTTGCCGGAGAGAACCATGTTCACCATCGCCACCTGGAACATCAACTCGGTCCGCCTGCGCGAGGCGCTGGTGCAGCGCCTGATGCAGGAAGAGGCGCCGGATATCCTCTGCCTGCAAGAGATAAAGACCCCGGTTGAAAAGTTTCCCGACAGTTTTGCCGCGCTGGGCTATCCCTACATGGTGGCCCGCGGCCAGAAGGGCTATAACGGCGTGGCGATCCTGTCGAAACTGCCGCTGCACGACGCGGGCGGCGAGGATTATGCCCAGTTGGGCCATGCCCGCCATGTGGCGGCGCGGCTGGAAAACGGTGTGACCATCCACAACTTCTACGTTCCGGCCGGCGGCGATTTGCCCGATCGCGAGGTGAACGTGAAGTTCGGGCAAAAGCTCGATTATCTGACGCAGATGCGCGATGCCTTCCACGCCCGGCGGCCGGAAAGGTCGATCCTCGTCGGCGATCTGAACATCGCCCCGCGCGAGGATGACGTCTGGAGCCACAAGCAACTGCTCAAGATCGTCAGCCACACCCCCATCGAGGTCGAGCATCTGGCCGCGACGCAGGATGCCGGGCGCTGGGTGGACATCACCCGGCAGGACATCCCCACGGGGCTTCTCTACAGCTGGTGGAGCTATCGCGCCGCCGATTGGGATGCGGCCGACAAGGGGCGCCGGCTGGACCATATCTGGGCCACGCCGGATATCGCCAATGCCGGGCACGGCTCGCGCATCCTGCGGCCTTGCCGCGGCTGGACGCAGCCGTCGGATCATGTACCGGTGCTGGCCAGCTTTGATCTCTGACCGCATGGCCCCCCTTGGCCTTTGGCCGGGGTCGGACCATATAAGACCAAACGCCTTAATCCTGTGAGGATATCATGCTGGGAACCGCTGCCGCCGCTTCGGAATGGGTGAAGGACACGACCGAGGCCACCTTCATGGCCGACGTGATCGAGGCCAGCCGCGAGGTGCCGGTGATCGTCGATTTCTGGGCGCCGTGGTGTGGCCCCTGCCGCCAGCTTGGCCCCGCGCTTGAGGCCGCCGTGGCCGATGCCAAGGGCAAGGTGCGGATGGTCAAGGTCAATGTCGACGAAAACCAGATGATCGCGGGCCAGTTGCGCATCCAGTCGATCCCCACCGTCTATGCCTTCTGGCAGGGGCAGCCGGTTGACGGGTTTCAGGGCGCGTTGCCGGGGTCCGAGATCAAGAAGTTCATCGACCGTCTGACCGGCCTTGCCGGTGACGGCGGTCTGGCGGAGGCGATCGAGGCCGCCGAGCAGATGCTGGCCGAGGGGGCGCTGGTCGATGCCATCGAGACCTTCACCGCCATTCTGGGCGAAGAACCCGAGAATGCTGCCGCCTATGGCGGCATGGTGCGCGCCCATATAGCGGCCGGCAATCTCGATCAGGCCGAAGGCTTCCTGAGCGCGGCCCCCGCCGCCATCGCCAAGTCCAAGGAAATCGACGCCGCCCGCGCCCAGCTGGATCTCGCCCGCCAGGCC
Organism: uncultured Gemmobacter sp.; assembly: GCA_964439015.1. Taxonomy (GTDB): domain Bacteria; phylum Pseudomonadota; class Alphaproteobacteria; order Rhodobacterales; family Rhodobacteraceae; genus Gemmobacter. Next base: position 1,200 of record CAYTMV010000116.1, on the reverse strand, counting down.
GCAAATGCCGGTCCCGAGGCCGAGCTGCGCGCCGCTGTCGCCAAGCATCCCGACGACCACGAGGCCCGCTATGAGCTGGCAATCGCCCTCAATGCCGCCGGCAAGGTCGATGAGGCCGTGGACGAATTGCTGGAACTGTTCCGCCGCGACCGTGAATGGCACGATGGTGCCGCCAAGACCCAATTGATGAAGATCTTCGACGCGCTGAAGCCCACCGATCCGGTGGTGTTGAAGGGGCGGCGCAAGCTCTCGTCGATGATCTTTGCCTGAGACCTTGCCAAACTCCGAAATTACCACAGGTTCAGAGACATGCTGAAGCCTGCTGATCTTCCAGACGTGGTCCCCGTCTTTCCGCTGCCGGGTGCGCTGCTATTGCCGCGCGCCCGCCTGCCGCTGCATATCTTCGAGCCGCGCTATCTGGCGATGCTGGACGATTGCCTTAAATCCAGTCACCGGCTTATCGGCATGATCCAGCCGCGCGAGGTGCCGGGACATGCCGAGCGGCGCTTGCAGTTGATTGGCTGCGCAGGCCGGTTGACCGGATTTTCGGAAACCGAGGACGGGCGCTATATGATCACGCTGACCGGGGTGTCGCGTTTCAAGCTGCGCGAAGAGGTGCAGGGTTTTACCCCCTACCGTCGCGCAATGGTGGACTGGTCGCCCTTTGCCAGCGATCTGCGTGGGGCAGAGGTCGATCCCGGCTTTCAGCGCGAGGCCTTCATGGATCTTCTGCGCCGGTATTTTGAATCGCAGAACCTGTCGACCGACTGGTCCAGCCTGTCAGAGGCCGATCCAGAGTTGTTGGTCAACTCGCTGTCGATGCTCTGCCCGTTTGAGCCGAACGACAAGCAGGCCCTGCTGGAAGCGCCGTCGCTGTCCACCCGTCGCGAAACGCTGGTGACGCTTATGGAATTTGCGCTGCATGGCGGCGAGGGGTCTGAAAACCTGCAATGACAAAGGAACTGCCATGACCGACGCATCCAGCGCCCCGAACTTTGACCGCCGCATGCTGGAGGCCATGGTGTGCCCGGTAACGCAGGCCGTGCTGACCTATGACGCCGAACGGCAGGAGCTGATCTCGCGCGCGGCGCATCTGGCCTTTCCGATCCGCGACGGCATCCCGATCATGCTGGTGTCCGAGGCGCGGCGGCTGGATTAAACCGGCCGCCCCTGCAACAGCAGCGGCAGATCCCCCTTCAG
>CAYTMV010000115.1:0-4460 GCA_964439015.1 uncultured Gemmobacter sp. | reverse complement strand
GCCGAGCCATGCAGCCGCAGCCCGGTATCGCCGATGTCATAGGACAGCGCCACCGACCAGGTATCCGCCGACGGAAAGACCGAGTTGTCGTCATGGCGCAGCCCGCCCTGCACGGTCAGCGCGTCGAAGGTGCCGCGATACTCGACCGCGTAAGAGGTCGAGCGGCGGTCGACGCCCGGCTGCAAGGTATTGGTGTCGCGCTGGCGGTCCACCATCAGGCTGACCACCTGATCGGCCTGATCCACCGCGCCGTCGATGCCAAAGCTGGCCCGATATTTCCACGCCTCGGTCCGGCCTTTCGATCCGGTCCAGAACGGGTCGGTATAGCTTTGCTCCAGCTCCGAGCCCTGCCAGGACAGCCGATGCGTCAGCCGTCCGTCCAGCATCCCATATTCGGCAAAGACCGAGGCGACGGTCTCATCGCGGTCCGATGTATAGGGGCTGTCGATCAGATAGCTGGCCTCATCGACCGCGGACCATGACGTTGCATCGACCCCATAGGTCTCGGCGCTGCGGCGCAGGGTAAAGCCCAGCCGCAGGTCATCTGTGGCCAGCCAATCGCCCGACAGGCCCAGAAAGCGGCGCTCCAGCCCGTCCTTGTCGCCGCCGGGATCGCGGGCCACGTCATAGCCCTGATCGTCGCGGGCGCCCAGGTTCAGCGCCAGCCCGCCGCGCGCGCCGCGCTGCGAGACAAAGCCCGACACCCCCCAGCCATTGCCGCCCTCGGCGCTGAGGCCGTAATGCAGCCCGTCCTCGCCCTTGCGGGTGATGATGTTCACCACCCCCGACGAGGCGTTGGACCCGTAGAAGGCCGATTGCGGGCCGCGCAGCACCTCGATTCGCTCCACATCCGCGGTTTCCAGCCCCGAAAAGACATAATCGTCCCCGCCCGCGGCGGCCTTGACCCCGTCGATCAGCACCAGCACATGGCCCGACTCGCCGCCGCGCATGCGGATATTGGTCAGCCCGTTGCCCGAGGCCGACAGCGACACGCCCGGCACGGCGCGCAGCGCCTCCTGCACGGTGCGGATGCCGCGGGTCTGCAACTCTTCGCCTTCCAGGACGCTGTAAGCGCGGCCATACCCCGTCTCGGCGATCGGGCTCAGCCCGCCCGAGACGATGATCGGCTCCATCGACACGATTTCTTGCGCCACAGCCGCGGCGGGCAGGCACAGGCAGACGGTGGCCAGAAGCCAGCGGCGTGCAGATTTTCGGTCGTTCATGTCTTCCATCCCTTGTCGGACCGCAGTCCGAAATTACCATGGGTCCGGGAGGGAATCCTCCGCAGACAGTGAAAACGTCACCGCTGCGGTTCAAGCCGCATCCCCGGCGCGCCCCGCGCCCGGAAAGGGTGATCATCCAAGCAGGTCTCCTGGCTCGCGGGTCTCGGCAGCGTCGGCCTTCCCGGGGGAACCCCAGTGGCATGTTCGACGCCGCTCACCGCTCACAGTTGCGGGGGCAGCCACGGCTACCGGCTGGCGCCGGCCCGTGTTCCCTTTCAATCCGGCGGTCAGGCCGGAACTTGGATGGGTGCAGATCACATTCGCGCGCCCCCCGTGTCAAGTCGATCTTGGCGCGGCCGGGGCAAAGGAAAGGGCGGACCAACCCGCCGGTTGATCCGCCCCCGAATGGTCCGACAGAGACCAGCGCCTCAGTCGTCGCGATGCACCTTCTCGCGACGCTCGTGCTTTTCCTGCGCTTCCAGTGTCATGGTGGCGATCGGACGGGCATCCAGCCGCTTGAGGCTGATCGGCTCGCCCGAGACTTCGCAATAGCCGTATTCGCCATTGTCGATCCGCCGCAGCGCGGCGTCGATCTTGCCGATCAGCTTGCGCTGCCGGTCGCGGGTCCGCAACTCCAGCGCGCGGTCGGTCTCTTCGCTGGCGCGGTCGGCAAGATCGGGGACATTGCGCGCCGAATCATGCAGGTTGTCGATCGTCTCGGCCGACTGATCCAGCAATTCCTGCTTCCAGACCAAAAGTTTGCGGCGGAAATATTCCAGCTGCCTCTCGTTCATGAAAGGCTCGTCTTCCGCGGGACGGTAATCGTCGGGGAGAAAGACCTCTGCCTTCATAATAGCATCTCCTGAACCTGAAAGGCCCGGAAAGTGCGGCATTTGCCGCACCCGGCCCCATGCTGGCGCCGCTCTAACCCTATTGCCGGGGATTGTCACTAGCCTGCGGCGCGCCCTTGCCAATTTTCCCAAGCACGTTACGACGCGGTGCCAGATCCACGGCAACGGAGGCCCGGCCATGACATTCGCATCGACCGACAGCTATATCGTCGCGGACGACCTGCGGCTGGCGGTGAATGCCGCGGTGGCGCTGGGCCGGCCGCTTCTGGTCAAGGGCGAACCCGGCACCGGCAAGACCGAGCTTGCGCGCCAGGTGGCGGCCCGCCTGTCGATGCCGCTGATCGAATGGCATGTGAAATCGACCACCAAGGCCCAGCAGGGGCTTTACGAATATGATGCCGTCAGCCGCCTGCGCGATGGCCAGTTGGGCGAGGCGCGGGTGCATGACGTGGCGGCCTATATCAAGCCGGGCAAGCTGTGGCAGGCCTTTGCCGCGCCCGAGCGCGCCGTGCTGCTGATCGACGAGATCGACAAGGCCGACATCGAGTTTCCGAACGACCTGCTGCAAGAGCTGGACCGGATGGAGTTTCATGTCTACGAGACCGGCGAGACGGTGCGGGCCCGCCACCGCCCGGTGGTCATCATCACCTCGAACAACGAGAAAGAGCTGCCGGATGCCTTCCTGCGCCGCTGCTTCTTCCATTTCATCCGCTTCCCGGACCAAGAGACGCTGGCCGCGATCGTGCGCCTGCACTTCCCCGACCTGCGCGAGACGCTGATCGCCCAGGCGCTGGCCGAGTTTGTGGCGCTGCGCGACCTGCCGGGGCTGAAGAAAAAACCCTCGACCTCCGAATTGCTGGACTGGCTGCGGCTGCTGGCGCTGGAGGGTTCGGACGGGCTGCGCGGCGCCAATGGCCAGCCGCGTCATCTGGGCGCGCTGGTCAAGACCGAGCAGGACCTGGCCCTGCTGGAGCGCGTGACGCGTCAGGGCCGCCGCTGAGCCGGGCAGGTCAAGCGCGATTCCGTCGCCGCCCCAAAACCATGCCGGATCCGGGGCGGATGCGGCAACAATGCCGCCACGCTTAACGGATCGTCGAAGATCCGAAAACAAAGTGGCCCTGCGGCGACAATCGGGCGCTTTCGCCTTGATCCATTTTCTCAAGATCGACCGACAAGCGGCTGAATTTGCCCCAGAATCGCCCATACCGATTCTGGCCGGAAATATGGCGGCATGCCCGAGATTGGCCACAATTTCGCCACAATCCACCCACGAAAATGCAGATTTCAGTTACAGTCTGCAATATTGCGTGATCTCAAACCCCCAAATATGGCGGTTCTGGCGCATTACCTGTCGATTCATAGAAATGAAGGCAGGGTTAACATTTCGCCGAATTGACACAGTGCGGCCCGATTGCCGACACTGCCCGCACGTTCTCTGAGCCTGTCGGAGAATGACATCACGGATTGCGATGCCCGGGATCGAAACCTTCCTGGCCCGCCACGCCTCGCACAACCGAAGGCTGGCTGCGGCCGCCCTGTCGCGGACTGCTCATGGCGCCAGCGCCATGCCGCGCGTGGGATCGGAAGGGGGTCGGCCACGCCGCAAGGCAACGGGCAAAGTGGGGCTTGCCGCTCTGGGGGAGGGCTTGCCGGGGGGAAACCCCTGCCGCGATGACGTCAAGGCTGCCGGGCAAGGGCGGCGGGTCGGGGGACCCGCCGCCCCCTGTCCCGGGCCAGCCAAAAGCCGACCGCCGGAGGGGCCGCGCCTCTCCCGGCCAGATCTGAGGTCCATGCGATGCGGGGGCATCGTAAGGAGCAACGGTCGGGTCGCGCCACCACCTGCGACGGGGGGCCAACATCCCGCGCGGGTTCTGCCAACCTTTCAAGGCTGCCAAAACCATGCGTGTTGCACGACTGCTGGCGCTCTGCGCCCTGACGACGGCCTGTGCGCCGACCGCCCGGCCACCCGCCGATGTGGCCATGAACCGAGCCGACATGCCGGCCGCCACGGTTTCGACCTCGGGTGCGCAGGCCCCAAGGGCCATGCCGCAGCGCGCGTCGATGCGCTCCAACGCCGAAATCGCGCAGGACTTTCTGGATCTCGAGTTCCGCATGGAAAGCGGTCGCGCCCTGCCGGTGCTGACCCGTTTCGAGGGGCCGGTGACGGTGCGCCTGACCGGTCAGGTGCCGGGCACCGCCCCCAATGACCTGAGCCGACTGGTCAGCCGCATCCGGTCCGAGGCCGGGATCGACCTCACCACCACCACCGGCCCCGCGAATATCACCGTGGAGTTCCTGCCACGGCGCACCATCCGTGCCGCGCACGCCAATGTCGCCTGCTTCGTGGCGCCCCGCGTCTCCAGCTGGGCCGAATACAAGGCCGCCC
>CAYTMV010000114.1:0-4463 GCA_964439015.1 uncultured Gemmobacter sp. | reverse complement strand
CCGAGATGGCCAGCTATCACGGCCCCGGCACCTGCACCTTCTATGGCACCGCCAACACCAATCAGATGCTGATGGAGTTCATGGGCCTTCACCTGCCAGGCGCCAGTTTCGTGAACCCCGGCACCCCCCTGCGCGAGGCGCTGACCGTGGCGGCGGTGGAACGCGCGGCGGCGATCACCGCGCTGGGCGATGATTTCCGCCCGATCGGCGCGCTGCTGGATGAACGTGCCTTTGTGAACGGTCTGGTGGGGCTGATGGCGACGGGCGGCTCGACCAATCTGGTGCTGCACCTGCCCGCCATGGCGCGGGCGGCGGGCATCCTTCTGGATCTGCAGGATTTTTCCGACCTGTCCGAGGTCGTGCCGCTGATGGCCAAGGTCTATCCCAACGGGCTGGCGGATGTGAACCACTTTCACGCCGCAGGTGGGCTGCAATTCCTGATCGGGCAACTGCTGGATTCAGGGCTGCTGCACCCGGATGTGCGGACCGTGGCGGGCGACGGGTTGGACCGCTATCGGCAAGAGCCGAAACTGATCGACGGCAAGCTGACATGGGTCGACGGCGCCGCGGCCTCGCTGAACGATCGCATCCTGCGCCCCACGGCCACGCCCTTCGCGCCGACGGGCGGGCTGAAACAGCTGTCCGGCAATCTTGGCCGGGGTGTCATCAAGGTCTCGGCGGTGGCGCCCGAGCGGCGGGTGATCGAGGCCCCGGCCCGGATCTTTCACGACCAGGACGCGGTGAAGGCCGCGTTTCAGGCCGGGGAGTTTACCTCTGATACCGTGGTCGTGGTGCGCTTTCAGGGGCCGCAAGCCAATGGCATGCCCGAGTTGCATGCGCTGACGCCGACGCTGTCGGTCCTGCAGGACCGCGGCTTGAAGGTGGCGCTGGTCACCGATGGGCGGATGTCTGGCGCCTCGGGCAAGGTGCCGGCGGCGATCCATATCAGCCCCGAGGCGGCGGTGGGCGGCCCGCTGGCGCGGCTGCGCGATGGCGACCTGATCCGCCTGGACGCCGAGGCCGGCACGCTCGAGGTGCTGGCGCCCGATTTCGACACCCGCACACCGGTCACGGCCGACCTCTCCGCCAACCGCCACGGCACCGGCCGCGAGCTGTTCGAGACCTTCCGCCGCATGGTCGGCCCCGCCACGGACGGCGCCGCCGTCGTGGTCTGACAGTAACGCCTGCGGCGGGCGGGTATTTGGATCATGGTGATTTCATCATGACCCAAATACCCCCGCCGGAGGCGCCTTTTTCGTCCCGCGCACAGGAGCCCCATCATGCTGCCCCCCGCCGAGCAATCCCGCCACCTCGCCGATATCTGCGCCTTGGCCCCGGTGGTTCCGGTCCTGGTGATCGACGATCCCGACCACGCGGTGCCTTTGGCGCAGGCACTGGTGGCGGGCGGCCTGCCGGTGCTGGAGGTGACCTTGCGCACCCCCGCCGCGCTGGCGGCGATCAGCGCCATGGCCGGGGTGGCGGGCGGCGTGGTGGGGGCGGGCACACTGCTCACACCGGATGACGTGCGGGCGGCCAAGGCGGCGGGCGCGGTGTTCGGCGTCTCGCCCGGTGCGACGCCCGCGCTGCTGGAGGCCTCTGCCGCGGAAGGCCTACCGATGCTGGCAGGCTGCGCAACCGCCTCGGAGGTGATGGCGCTGCTGGCGCGCGGCTACAGCATGGCCAAGTTTTTTCCCGCCGAACAGGCCGGAGGGGCGGCGCTGCTGAAGGCGCTGTCCGGCCCCCTGCCCCAGATGCGGTTCTGCCCGACGGGCGGCATCGGCCTGACGAATGCGCGCGACTATCTTGCGCTGCCCAATGTCGCCTGCGTGGGCGGCAGCTGGGTGGCGCCGCGCGCCGCGATGATCGCGGGCGACTGGGATCAGATCACCCGGTTGGCGGCCGAGGCCGCGGGTCTTGGCGCGCCTTAACCCAACCGGCCGGCCCGCCCGCCCCGCCGTTTTGGCGGCTGGGCAGCTTGCTGCGCCGCGCGCAGCACGCCGGTCAGCGGATGGTCGGGATGTGCGGCGGCATATTCTTCCAGCAGCCGGGTCAGCGCGGGCTGCGCCTCCTGATCGGGTCGCAGGCTCAGCGCCCAGTCGATGAACAGCGTCCGGCATTGCGGCAGATCAATGCCGTCGATGCGATAGCCTTCGCGGATCAGGTTTTTCGGGTCGGCCTCGGCCAGGGTCAGCATGCAGGTTCCTCCGCCAATGCGCGATCGACCACGGCGGCCGCAGCGGCGACGCGGGTCTCCAGGGTCTGCGACAGCGCGTCCGGGCTGTCTGCGCCGGTTTCGCGCACAAGGAAAGCGCGTCCGCCCGCGCCGATCTGATCCATCTTCAGCACTCTGTCGGTCAAAAGCCGCGTGCCCGCCTGCAGGCGCCAGCACAGCCTGTAGGCATCCAGCAGCGCACGCTCGTCCGAATCCGACAGAAATCCGCGTTTTACCCCCGCGCGCAGCTGTTGTTCGACCCGCCGGGCCGGGTCGGCGGCCCGCAGCGCGCAGGTCTGGGCCAGCAATTCGATATCCATCAACCGGCCCGCGCCGTTCTTGGCCTCCCACGCGCCGGCGGGCGGCTTGGCGGCCTGCAGGCGGCCACGCATCTCGGACACGTCGGCCAGAACCGAGGCTCCACCGGCCTTGGCCGCCAGCACATCGCGGCGTGTGGCCTCGATCTCGGCAAGCAAGGCCGGATCGCCGGACAGCGGCCGGGCCCGGGTCAGCGCCAGATGCTCCCAGGTCCAGGCCTCGTCCATCTGATAGCTGCGGAACCCCTCGACCGAGACCGCCACCGGCCCCTGCCGCCCCGAGGGGCGCAGCCGCATGTCGACCTCATAGAGACGCCCCTGCGGGGTCAGCGCGGTCAGCGCCGTGACCATCGCCTGGGTCAGGCGCGCAAAATAGGCCCGCGTCGCCAAGGGCTTGGGCCCATCGGAGGCATCTTTCCCGGCCGCATCATAGATGACGATCAGATCGAGATCCGAGCCCGCATTCAGACGCCCCGCACCCAGGCTGCCCATGCCGACGATCGCCGCCCCGCGCCCCGGTGCCGGACCGTGACGGCGCGCAAACTCGGCCCCCACCATCGGCCAGAGGCCCGCCACCACCGCCTCGGCCAGATCGGCATAAAGCTTTCCGGCCTCGAACGCGTCGATCAAACCGCGCAGGTGATGCACCCCGATGCGGAAATGCCATTCCTTCATCCAGACCCGCGTGAGGTCCAGCCTGCGCTCGTAATCCGGCACCTCATGCAGCCGCGCCAGCAGGTCCGAGATCAAATGCGCCGTGCCCGGCCAGGCGGCCCAGAACGAGCCGCCGATCACCGCGTCCAGCACGCCGGCATTGCGCGCCAGATAGCCCGCAAGGGCCGGTGACGTGCCGCAAATATCAACAATCAGGTCCACCAACTGCGGATTGGTGTCAAAAAGCGAGAAAATCTGCACGCCCGACGGCAGGCCGCGCAAGAACCCGTCCAGCGCCATCAGGGCCTCATCGGCATTCTCGCCCTTCAACAGCGCGCCCAGCAGCCGCGGCCTGACCCGGCGAAAGATGCCCTGCGCCCGCTCGGACCTCAGGCAGGGATAGCCGTTCCAGCCCGAGACGATCTGCGCCTGCGCCTCGGTCAGATCCGGCCCGTCATCGGCGGCACCGGGGGCAAAGAAGCCCTCGGTCAGGGTGTCTGTGCGGGTCAGCCGGTCCTTCAGATCGACGCGAAACCGCGCCACGTCCGCCTCGCCACACATGGCGGCGATCCGGGCAATGCCCTCGGCGCTTTCGGGCATCAGATGGGTCTGGGCATCGCCCACCATCTGCAATCGATGCTCGATCTCGCGATGCGCGCGATACAGCCCGGACAACTCGGCTGCGGTATCGGCGGGAACCCAGGCCTTCTCTGCCAGCGCCGCCAGTGCGCCCAGCGTCGTGCGGTCGCGCAACGTGGGGTCCCGACCGCCGGCAATCAACTGACGGGTCTGGGTGAAGAACTCGATCTCGCGGATACCGCCCGCGCCCAGCTTGATATTGTGCCCCTCGACCCGGATCGGGCCATGCAGGCCACGGTGATCGCGGATGCGCAACCGCATGTCATGGGCGTCCTGAATCGCCGCGAAATCGAGGTGGCGCCGCCAGACGAATGGGGTCAGCGCCTTGAGAAACCGCTCGCCCGCCGCAATGTCGCCGGCTGCGGCACGGGCCTTGATATAGGCCGCGCGCTCCCATGTCCGGCCCTGCGCCTCATAATAGGCCTCGGCCGCGGCCATCGAGATGCAGACCGGCGTGACCGAGGCATCAGGGCGCAACCGCAGGTCCAGCCGAAACACATAACCCTCTGATGTCACGTCTGAAATCAGCGCCGCCATCTTGCGGGTCACGCGGATGAAGGCCTGCCGTGCCTCTTGCCAATCCTCGCCGTAGCGGTCCTGATCGAACAGGCAGATCAGGTCGATGTCGGACGAATAGTTCA
>CAYTMV010000113.1:0-4486 GCA_964439015.1 uncultured Gemmobacter sp. | reverse complement strand
CCGGTAGGCCAGTCGTGTCAGCACGCGCAAGATCCCTTGCTGTTGCAATCCGGTCGGCGCGGCAAGTGGCGCGGACCCGCGGGCAGATCTGCCCGGCGATGGGCTAGGGATTAACGGGCGGGGGGGGTGCCTTTCAACTGCTTTGAGGGCTGCGACCGGCTGCGGGTTGGCAACCGGCCGTTGTTTCGGCAAGAACCTGCCGACTTTGGCGCGGTATCCTCAGCTGCGGAGGGTCTGAAGCACGGCCTCGGCATGGCCCTTGGCCGAGACCTTGCGCCAGACCTGCTCGATCACCCCGTCCGGGCCGATCAGGAAGGTCGCGCGCTCGATTCCCATCGAGGTCTTGCCATACATCTTCTTTTCGACCCAGACGCCGTAGGCCTCGGTCACGGCACCATCCTCGTCCGCGCCCAGCGCGATGGTCAGGCCGTGCTTGGCGCAGAACTTGCCATGCGATTTCACGCTGTCGCGCGACACGCCCAGCACCGCGGCGCCGGCTGCGGCAAAATCGCCCGCCAGGCGCGAGAAATCCTGCGCCTCCAGCGTGCAGCCGGGGGTGTCGTCCTTGGGGTAGAAATACAGCACCAGCCGCTTGCCGGCAAAGTCCGAGAGGCTGATCGGGGCACCATCGGCACCGGGCAGGGTAAAGGCCGGGGCGGGGCTGCCCGGCAGAAGGGGGGCGGTGGTCATCGGCAATTCCTTTCGCATCGGCGCGCCGTGGGCGCATCTGCCGGTTTTAGTTGCCTTTGGCCCAAGTTAAAGGCAAGCCCGAAGGAAAATCGCCTTGCAGGACCAGATGGCCGACATACCGCCCTCAAACCCGCCCGAAACGCCCGCGGCCCCGCCGCCGCGGCGCCGGCGCCGGCGTGGGGCGGGCGCGGTCTGGCTGGTGCTGTCGCTGATCGTCCTGTTGGTGATCGGCGGGTTTGGCGGCTGGGCCCTGTCCGGGCGGCCGCTGGTGCTGCCGGTCTGGGCGGTGGCCGAGGTCGAGGCGCGCATCAACCGTGCGCTGGGGCTGCCGGGGCAGGCGGTCAGTCTGGGCGGGATCGAGATCGCGCTTGATCAGGGCGTGACCCCGGCGCTGCGCCTGCAGGATCTGCGGCTGGTGCGCAACGAACGGGGCGCCACGCTGGCGGCCCTGCCCGAAGTGCGGCTGCGCTTTGACGGTCTGTCGGTGCTGCGCGGGCAGATCTTGCCGCGCCGGCTGCAGGTCTCGGGGGCGCAGCTGCGGCTGAACCGCGATCGCGAGGGGCGGTTGGACCTTGATTTCGGCGGCGCGGGGGCCGGGATGCAGGTCACCGGCCTTGCCGGCCTGTTTGACGCCTTCGAGGCGATCATCGCCCAGCCGGTCTTTGCCCGGTTGGAGCGGGTCGAGGCTGACGCGCTGTCGCTGGTGCTGTCGGATGCGGCGGCTGGGCGGGTCTGGACCTTTGGCGACGGCCGGCTGACCATGGAGAACCGCGACGCCGAGCTTGCCGGCGAGATCAGCCTGTCGCTTCAGGTGCCGGGCGGGATGCCCGCCCGCGCCACGCTGTCGGGTGCCTCGGAAAAAGGCACGGGGGCTGCCCGGTTGCGCGCAACCGTCGAGGGGGTCGAGGCGCGCGATCTGGCGCTGGCCGCCCCGCCGCTGGCGCTGCTGGGTGCGCTGCAGGCGCCGATCTCGGGCAAGCTGTCGGCAGAACTGGACGCGGATGGCAGGCTTTCGGCCCTGTCGGGCGCGCTGGATCTGGGCGCGGGGGCCTTGCAGCCCGATCCCGCCGCCCAGCCGGTGAAATTTGCCGCGGCGGGGCTGAGCTTTGCCTTCGATCCGGTGGCCGAGCGGCTGGTGCTGGATCGGATCGGCGTCGAAAGCCGTACGCTGCGGCTGGCGGCGCGGGGGCATGTGGACATGCCGGGCCTTGCTGCAGGCCTGCCTGGCGACCTCATCACCCAGATCGCGGTCGAGGATCTGCGGGTGGACCCCGAGGGGCTGTTTGCAGAGGCCGTGGCCTTTTCGGAAGGGGCGCTGGACCTGCGGCTGCGGCTGGACCCCTTTGCCATCGACATCGGGCAGGCGGTGTTGGTGGATGGCGAGCGGCGGATTGCGGCCTCGGGCCGGGTGCGGGCGGGCGCGGATGGCTGGCGGCTGGCGCTGGATATCGGGCTGAACCGGATCACCCATGAGCGGTTGCTGGCATTGTGGCCGGTCAGCCTCGTGCCGAAAACCCGCGAATGGCTGGCCGAAAACGTGCTGGATGGCACGCTGTCGGATGTGACGGCGGCGGTGCGGCTGGCGCCGGGGGACGCGCCGGTCTTTTCGCTGGGCTATGCGTTTTCCGGCACGGATGTGCGCTTTCTGAAAACCCTGCCGCCGATCGAAAAGGGTTATGGCCACGCGACGATCGAAGGCAACGCCTATGTGATGGTGCTGGACCGCGGCCAGGTGACCCCGCCCGAGGGCGGCCCGATCGAGATGGCGGGCTCGGTCTTTTCGGTGCTGGATATCCTGGCCAAACCCGCGCAGGCCGAGGTCAGCCTGCGCACCACCTCCAGCCTGACGGCGGCGCTGTCGCTGCTGGATCAAGAGCCGTTCCGCTTTCTGACCAAGGCCGGGCGCGGGGTCGATCTGGGGCAGGGCACGGCGCGGCTGTCCACCGTGCTGCGCCTGCCGCTGGTCCCCAAGGTGCCGGTGGAAAGCATTTCCTATCAGGTGGCGGGCGAGGTGAGCGGTTTTTCCTCGGACAGGATCGTGCCGGGGCGGACCATCACCGCCGAGCGGCTGTCAATCACCGCCGACCCGAAGGCGCTGGAGGTGGCAGGCGCCGCGCGCATGGGGGCGGTGGCGTTTGACGGCAGCTGGCGGTTGGGCCTGCGCAAGGAAGACAAGGGGGCCTCGGTTGTGGCAGGACAGGTCGCGATCACCCCCGATGCGGTGGCCGATTTTGCGCCGGGTCTGAAAGGGATGCTGGCGGGCAAGGGCCGGGGCCGGCTGCAGATCGCGCTGGAAAAGGACGCGACGCCCCGGCTGACCCTCGACACCGACCTTGGCGGGCTGCGGCTGATGATCCCGCAGCTGGGCCATGACAGCAAGGCCAAGGGCGCCTTGCGGCTGGAGGTGCTGCTGGGCAAGCGACCCGAGGTCACGGCCATAAGCCTCGATCAGGCCGGGTTGAAGGCGCGCGGCCGGGTCACGCTGGCGGCGGGCGGCGGGCTGGCCGAGGCCGCGTTCGACCGGGTTCAGGCCCACTCGCAAGCCGGCCAATGGCTGGATGCCCGGGTGGTGCTGACCGGGCGCGGAGACAAGGCCAGCCCCGCCGTGGCGCTGACCGGCGGCAGCCTCGATCTGCGGCGGATGCCGGACGGTCTGGGCGGCGGCGACAGCAATGCCGGTGAAGGCGGGCCGATCACCGTCAATCTGGACAAGCTGCGCGTCAGCGAGACCATCGCCCTGACCGGATTGCGCGGCGACTTCTCGACCCGCGGCGGTTTCAATGGCAAGTTTGCGGCACGGGTGAACGGGGCCGGGGCGGTCACCGGCACGGTTGTGCCCTCGGGCAAGGGGTCGGCGGTGCGGCTGCGGTCCGAGGATGCGGGGGCGGTGCTGGCGGGGGCGGGCATCTTCCAGCATGCCCGCGGCGGCTGGATGGAGTTGCAACTGCTGCCCGAAGGCGCGCGTGGCCGGTATCGCGGCGAGGTGACGGGCGGCAATTTCCGCGTGGTCAACGCCCCGGTTCTGGCGGAAATCCTGTCGGCGATCTCGGTGGTGGGGCTTCTCGAACAGTTGAACGGCTCGGGTCTGGTGTTCGGCAATGCCGAGGCGCGGCTGATCTTGACAGCGGCGGGCGTCGAGGTCAGGCGGGCCTCGGCGGTGGGGGTGTCGATGGGGGTGACGATGGCTGGAACGTGGAATGCCGCAACCGAGCAGCTGGACATGCAGGGCGTCATTTCGCCGATCTATCTGCTGAACGGCGTGGGCGCGGTGCTGACCCGGCGCGGCGAGGGGCTGTTTGGTTTCAATTACCGGCTGACCGGGCGGGCCGATGCGCCAAAGATCAACGTCAACCCGTTGTCGATCCTGACGCCGGGCATGTTCCGCGAGCTGTTCCGCCGCCCGGTTCCGCGGCTGGAGGGGCAACCGTGAAACTTTCGGATTTCGATTACGACCTGCCCGAGGACCGCATCGCCACCCGCCCTGCGCGCCCGCGCACGGCGGCGCGGCTGCTGTTGGCCGAGGGCGATGCGATCGCTGACCGCGGGGTGGAGGATCTGCCGCAGATCCTGCAGCCGGGCGACCTCCTGGTGCTGAACAACACCCGCGTGATCCCGGCCCGCCTGTCCGGCCGCCGCTGGCGCGACAGCGCGCAGGGCAGGGTATCGGCGGCCATCGAGGTCACGCTGCTGGAGCCCGCCGCCGCGGGCGGCTGGCGCGCGCTGGCCAAGCCGCTGCGCAAGCTGGCCGTGGGTGAGGAGATCGTGTTTTCCGATCAGCTTTCGGCCACCGTGGCCG
>CAYTMV010000112.1:0-4586 GCA_964439015.1 uncultured Gemmobacter sp. | reverse complement strand
TGGCCGAGTGGCTTGGCGCGCCGCATTTGCGCAACGCCCTGACCGGGCTGTTGCTGCTGGCCCTGCCGATGATCTCGACTGCGGGGATGGTGCTGTTTCATGCCTCCACCGCGCTGGTTCTGGCCAGTGTCTTTTTCATGACGCTGATCTACCTCGCGATCTATCGCCGTGTCGCCTTGCTGCGGCGCATCCCCGTCACGGGAATGGGCGAAGCGCGCGGCGTCGGCGCCTGACGGGGGAGGGCACGGGATGCGCAGTGGCCAAGCATGCCGACCGGAGTCGCCTGTCCGCTGTGATTGGCGGGCAGGCAGGGCGTTGCCCTGGGCGCTGGCGGCGGTCCTTTGGGCCGGGCCTGTCAGTGCGCAGGAATATGGCTGGGGATACAACAGCTATGGCGCGCCAGGTTTGATCGACATGCCCGCCGCGCACAGTCGGCCCGATGCCGAACTGGCGCTGGCGCTTTCGCATTTTCGCAACCAGACCCGCTATGGTCTGACCTTTCAGATTTCGGACAGGCTTTCGGCATCGTTTCGCTATGCGATGCTGTATGACATCCGGCCGCAGCCGGGTGATGCGGTGGTCGATTACCGGTTCGACCGGAGTTTTTCGGTCCATTACCGGATCGTTGACGAAGCCGCGTTCCGGCCGGCGCTGGCGATCGGCGTCAATGATATCGTCGGTACCGGCGTCTATGGGGGCGAGTATATCGCGGCGTCCAAGACCCTGACCCCGCGTCTTCGCGCGACCTTGGGGTTGGGCTGGGGGCGGCTTGGCAGCCACAATGGTTTCACCAATCCGCTGGGTATCCTTGGCAAGCGTTTTGAAACCAGGCCGGGACATGGCGACGGGTTGGGTGGCTCTTTCGAGCCGGAAAACTGGTTTCGCGGCGATGCCGCGTTTTTCGGCGGTGTCGAATGGTGGGCCAATGACCGGCTGCGGGTGGTGGCTGAATATTCGTCGGATGATTATGCGCGCGAGGATGGAAGCGCCTTCGACTGGAAAGCGCCGCTGAACCTCGGCCTCGACTATCAATACAGTGACCGCGCCACGCTGAGCGCGCGCTATCTCTATGGATCGGAACTGGGGGTGCAGTTGACCTATGCCTTCAGCCCGAGACGGTCGCGTTTCGGGTCCGGGCTTGAAAAGGCGCCGCCGCCGGTGGTGCGGCGGGCCGCACTCCGCAACCTGCCGGGCGGGGGCGACGTGGCGCCGGCGCGCGTCGGCGAGGCGATGGCCGCCGAGGGGCTGCGGCTTGAGGGACTGGTGCGCGACGGTTCCGTGATGCGCGTCCAGTTGCGCAATGAACGTTACGGGATTGCCGCGCAGGCGCTGGGTCGTGCGGCGCGCGTCATGACCCGGCTGGCCCCTGCGACGGTCGAGACCTTCGAGATCACGCTGGCCGAACATGGCATGCCGGTCACGCGCGCCACCATCCGCCGAGCCGACATGGAGGAGTTGGAGTTTCATCCTGTCGCCCCGGACCTGTCACGGGCGCGCACCCGGATTGCCGACACGGTCGCGCGTCTGCCGACACTGCCTGCCGCATATCCCATCCTTGACTGGGGGTTGGAGCCCTATCTGCAACCCAGCCTGTTCGACCCGGACGATCCGTTGCGTCTGGACGTGGGCGCCGCTGTTGCCGCACGATACGAGCCGATGCCGGGTCTGGTCCTGTCCGGTCGGGTGCATCAGAAACTGCTCGGCAACCTCGACAAGGGCACGCGGCCTTCGACCTCGGTCCTGCCGCATGTGCGCTCGGACGCCTATCTTTACTACAAAGGCGGCGACACCACGATCCCCGAGCTGACCGCGGCCTACTACTTCCGCCCTGCGCGCGATCTGTTTGGTCGTGTCACGCTGGGCTATCTGGAAAGCATGTATGGCGGGGCCTCTGCCGAAATCCTGTGGAAACCCCAGAACAGCAGGCTGGCCTTCGGTGCCGAGATCAACCGGGTGAGGCAACGGGCCCTTGACCAGCTTTTCAGCTTTCAGGATTACGAGGTGACCACCGGCCACCTTTCGGCCTATGCGGAAATGGGGGGCGGATATACGGGGCAGGTGGATGTGGGCCGGTATCTGGCACGCGACCTTGGCGCCACGCTGACCCTCGCGCGCGAGTTCGACAATGGCTGGAAGGTCGGTGCCTTTGCCACGCTGACCGATGTCTCAGCCGAGGATTTCGGCGAGGGCTCGTTTGACAAGGGCATCACGGTGACCATGCCGCTGGACTGGCTGACCGGGCAACCCGACCGGCGTCGCCTCACCACCGTGATCCGCCCGGTGCAACGGGATGGCGGTGCGCGGGTCAATGTGCCGGGGCGGCTGTATGACAAGGTGCGGGGCCTGCAGGCGAGCGAGTTGGACGCAAGCTGGGGGCGGTTCTGGCGATGAAACGGTTGCTCAGTCTTTTGGCGCTGGCCTGGTTGGCGGCCTGCGCGCCGGCCCGTCCGCAGCAGGCGTCAATACCGCTGGCTGCCCTGCAAGGGCCCGCGCTGCAAGTGACGATTCCCGCGCGGCAGGCGCGGGCGGTGCTGTCGCGCAGCGGCGTGAACGGCCCTGTTGAAACCTGGCAGGCGGTGGATGGGGTTGCAGTCTCGTTCGATCGGGGCGTGCTGGTGGCCAGCCACGGGCTGGGGCACGATCTGATGGGCGCCGATGCAGACGGCACCCTGACCGCGTTGGCCGGGGGCGGCGCAGAGGTCTATCGCCGCAAGATGCGCTATCTGAGTGGTGAGCATCATTCCTTCTGGCTGAACGCCGGCTGCAAGGTCATCCGGAGAGAGGCTGAAGGCGGCTTGCTGCGGGTGGACGAAAGCTGCAAGACCCACGCCCACAGCTTCACCAACCGGTTCTGGCTGGATAGCGGGGGGGGGATCCGCCGCGCGCGGCAATGGGTCTCGCCCGAGGTGGGCTATCTGGATGCCCGCTGGTGAAGGTGCACAACCTCGGGGTGTTTTTGATCTTTTTCATTTGAGCCTCGGTTGTTAGATGAGGCGAGCCTTTGGAGCCTGCGGCCTTTCACACGATCCGAGACTGGCCAAGTAAAGAAATCCTGCAATGCATGTTCTGATGACTGTCAACGCTGCCTGGAACATCCGGAATTTTCGGATGCCGCTGGTGCAATCTTTCCTCGCTGCTGGGCACCGGGTCACGGTCCTTGCGCCGCATGATGACGCGGTTGCCGCGTTGCAGGCGGCGGGCTGCGATGTGCAGGCCTTGCAGATGGATGTGAAGGGACTCAATCCGGTGCGCGACCTCGGGCTTGGCCTGCGGCTGCGCCGACATTTCCGCGTCGCGCGACCGGACGTGATCCTCGGCTTCACGATCAAGAACAACCTTTTCGGCGCCCTGGCTGCAAAAACGCTGGGTATTCCCTTCATTCCCAATGTCACCGGGCTGGGCACGGCCTTTCTCTCTGGCGGGTTGCTGCAAGCCGTGGCGGAAACACTGTATCGCCGGGCCTTTGCCGGTTTGCCCGTGGTCTTTTTCCAGAATGAGGATGACCGCGCCCTGTTCGTGCAGCGCCGGTTGGTGCGGGCCGATCAGGCGCGTCTTCTGCCGGGATCGGGGATTGACCTCGCGCATTTCTCGGCCGCGCCTTGGCCGGCGCCCACGGGTGAGACCGTGTTTCTGATGATCGCCCGGCTGCTGCGGGACAAGGGCGTGGTTGAGTATGTCGAGGCCGCCCGGAAGGTGAAGGCACGCCATCCGGAGGCGCGGTTTCAGCTGCTGGGACCGATTGCCGCTGACAACCGTTCAGCCATCGCTGCCGAAACGCTGGACGAATGGGTGGCCGAAGGTGTGATCGACTATCTGGGCTCCACAGCGGATGTGCGGCCGATGATCGCTGCGGCGCAGTGTGTCGTCCTGCCCTCTTACCGCGAGGGCGCGCCGCGAACCCTGATCGAGGCCGCGGCCCTGGCGCGCCCGCTGATTGCGACCGACGTGCCGGGATGCCGCGCCGTGGTGCAGCGCGACCGGTCCGGCTTTCTCTGCGCGCCCCGTGACGCGCGCAGCCTTGCCGACGCGATCGAGCGGCTTCTGGCGCTGCCCACCGACGCGCGCATGGCCATGGGGCAAGCGGCCCGCGCACATATGGAGCGCGATTATGACCAGAAGCTGGTGGTCGCCGCCTATCGGCAGGCGATCGCCCAGCTGACCAAGGCCCGGACAGGATGACTTTCCCGTCCCGCCCGGCGCCCCGAAAGAACAGAATTGACTTTCGACCGTCACACAAATCTGACGGCGACAGGAACAAATTACGGAGCCTGCTGTGACCATCCCTCAAACGCGCGTCCTCATCACCGGCACCGCCGGGTTCATCGGCTTTCATCTGGCCCGGCTTCTGCTGGCCGAAGGGTTTCGGGTGCAAGGTTATGACGGGATGACGGACTATTATGACGTCCGCCTGAAGCAGCGCCGCCATGCGATGCTGCTGCAGCACCCGAACTTCAGCGCCATGGAGGGGATGCTTGAGGATCAGGCCCGCTTCGATGCGCTGGCGGACGAGTTTCGCCCCGACGTGATCGTCCATCTCGCGGCGCAGGCGGGGGTGCGCTACAGCCTTGAAAACCCGCGCGCCTATC
>CAYTMV010000111.1:2372-4715 GCA_964439015.1 uncultured Gemmobacter sp. | reverse complement strand
TTGGCGGTGCCATAGAAGGTGCAGGTGCCGGGGCCGTGATAGCTGGCCATCTCGGCGGCCATCAGCGCCGCGCGATCCACGGCGCCGGTGGCATATTGCTGACGCACCTTGGCCTTTTCGTCATTGGGCAGGCCACTGGTCATCGGCCCACCCGGCACGAAGATTGCCGGCACATGGCCGAAGGTGGCCGCCGCGATCACCAGCCCCGGCACGATCTTGTCGCAGATCCCCAGATGCAGGGCGGCATCGAAACAGTTGTGGCTGAGCGCCACGCCCGCCGCCAAGGCGATCACATCGCGCGAGAACAGCGACATCTCCATCCCGGCGCGGCCTTGCGTCACGCCATCGCACATCGCCGGCACCCCGCCCGCCACCTGCGCCGTGGCGCCCAGCTTGCGCGCGGCGGCGCGGATCAGCGCGGGGTAATCCTCATAGGGCTGATGGGCCGAGAGCATGTCGTTATAGGCGGTGACGATGCCGATATTCGCGGCCCGTGTGGTCGCCAGCGCCGCCTTGTCCGGCCCCGTCGCCGCATAGGCATGGGCCTGATTGCTGCAACTGAGATGGGCCCGGGCCGGGCCTTCGGCGACGGCTTGGTCCATCCGTGCCAGATAGGCCCCCCGCAGATCGGCCGAGCGCGCAGCGATCCGCCGGGTCACCATTTCGATCACGGGATGCACGGTCATCGGTCCTCGTCCTGTTCTGGTCTTGCGGTTCTGGTGGGGTTTAGCAGTAAGGGTTAGCGCTAACAACCCGCGTGATGCCCATCGCAGTCAGCCACCAGCCTGCCCGCAGAATACCCAAGCTCCGCCGTTGTTCCAGCCCGATCTTGCCACATTCATCAGTCATTAACCCTGCAAGCGTCGGATAAAGCCCGGCCATAACCCAAAGGTGATGCGATGAAAGCCCTGCGTGTTCTTGCCGGATTTGCCCTTGCCCTCTCGCTTTCTGCCTGCATGTCGGCCGAGGCCCCCAGCCGCAACGCGTCGGGCAATCTTCTTTCGGTCGCGACCAAGGATCGTGCCGGGGTCACTGCTCCGCAATATGACGTGGCCGAAATCCGTGTGACGGTGCCGCAGAAGCTGCGCGTGTCCGAGGCCAACATGTTCTATCCGCTGGCCGATATCGTCTGGCGCGGTGAGGCGCGGGGCAACCGTCATGCGCAGGTCAAGGCGATCATCGAAGAGGGTCTGAACCGCGGCACCGCTGCCATGACCCAAGGCCGGGCCGTGGTGGTCGAGGCCGAAGTGACGCGCTTTCACTCGCTGACCGAAAAGACCCGTTATACGGTGGGCGGCACCCATTCGGTGCATTTCGAGCTGACGCTGCGCGACGCGCAGACCGGGGTGGTGATCGACGGGCCGCGCCATGTGAACGCCAGCGTCAAGGGCGCGGGCGGGGCCGTGGCGATCGCCGAAGAGCAGGCCGGGCGCAGCATGCGTGTGGTGATCGTCGAGCAACTGGCCGCCGTGATCGCGGCCGAACTGGCCAAGCCCGTGCCGCTGGCCGAGGATGGCCCCACGTCGCAGGGCACGATCCAGCCCAATGCCGGCCTTGGCGCGCTCTACTGACCTGGGCGACAATCGACGGCGACGGGGGCCCTTGCGGCCCCTTTCCATTTGCTCCGCCGCCCGGTTTCGGTGCAAAGGAGGGGCGAAACCCAGCCGATGGATGCGCCATGACCGATGCCCCCGCCTATAGCTATCCCGTGGTGCGCCTGCGCCCCAAGGCCGAGGCGCGGGCGATCCGCCACGGCTTTCCCTGGGTCTATGCCGATGAGTTGGTGACCGACCGGCGCACCCAAGGCTTGCCGGCCGGCACGCTGGCGGTGCTGGAGGATGCCGAGCGGCGGGCGCTGGGGCTCGTCACCGTCAATGTGAAATCCAGGATCATCGCCCGGATGCTGGATCGCAACCCCGATGCGGTGGTGGATCAGGCTTGGTTTGCCGCGCGGTTGGCCCGGGCGCTGGACCTGCGGGCGCGGCTGTTCGACCAACCCTTCTACCGGCTGGTCCATGCCGAGGCCGATGGCCTGCCCGGCGTCGTGATCGACCGGTTCGGGGACGCCGCGGTGATCCAGCCCAACGCGGCCTGGGCCGAGGCGCATCTGCCGGCGCTGGCCGCGGCGCTGGCCGAGGTGACAGGCGTCAGCACCATCCTCAAGAACGGGTCCGGGCGCGCCCGCACGCTGGAAGGGCTGGCCGAGGAAACCGTGCTGCTTTCGGGCGCGATCGACCAGCCGATCCCGGTGCTGATGAATGGCGCGACCTATATGGCCGATCTCAAGGGCGGGCAGAAAACCGGCCTGTTCTACGACCAGCGCCCCAACCATGCCTTTGCCGC
>CAYTMV010000111.1:0-2272 GCA_964439015.1 uncultured Gemmobacter sp. | reverse complement strand
TGCCGCAACTGGCCGAAAGCGGCTATCTGAAATCGCTGTTCTTCCGGCTGGATTGATGCGGATCACGCTGGACGCCTGCGTGATCTACCCCTCGGTCTTGCGGGCGATCCTGCTCAGGCTGGCGCGGGCGGGGCTTTTTGAGCCGGTCTGGTCCGAGCGTATCCTTGAGGAATGGGCGCGGGCCTGCGTGAAGCTGGGGCCGGGCGCGCCCGAGGCCGCACGTGCCGAGGCCGCAGCGATGCGCGCCGTCTTTCCCCGGGCGCTGCAACCTGCCCGGCCCGAGATCGAGGCGCGCCATATCCTGCCCGATCCGTCCGATCTGCATGTGCTGGCCACTGCCATCGCGTCGGGCTCGGATGCGATCCTGACCTTCAACGCCGCCGATTTTCCGCGACACATTCTGGCCGCCGAAGGGCTGGAGCGCCGCGATCCAGATGGTTTCCTGTGGGAGATGTTCTCACGCGCGCCCCAGGCCGTGGCCGATGCCGTCGAAAGCGTGCGTCAGGATGCCGAGGCGATGGCCGGCGCACCTGTCGCCCGCCGCCCGCTGCTCAGACGCCTGCGGTTGAACCGGCTGGCCAAGGCGATGGACGCGGCCGAGGCGGTGGGCGGGGCCAAGGCGGGGCAGGGCGGTTAGGTCAGCCCCCAGCGCGCCTCGTTTGCCTCGATCGCGGCGATGCGGTCGGGCGTGGGCGGGTGGCTGCGCATCCATGCGGGGATGCCCTCACCCAGACCTCCGGTCATGTGATCCAGTTTCAGGAACATGCTTTTCTGCGGCTCCGTCCCGATCCCCGCCTTGACCAGCAGGGCCGAGGCCCAGGCATCGGCCTCAAACTCGTCCCGCCGCGACAACGAGGCCATCACCGCGGTCGAAATCGCATTGGCGACCCAGATGCCGATGATCGGCAAAAACCGCGAGAACAACGCGGTCATGACCACGAAAACCGCGTTCATGCCGGTAAAGTCGATCATCCGCCGCCGCACATGGCCCAGCGCCACATGCCCCAACTCATGCGCGACCACGCCGGCCATTTCTGCCGCACTGACCTGACCCAGACGATAGCGATTGACGAAACCGCGGGTCAGAAATACCCGCCCATCCGGCCCGGCCAAGCCATTGACCATGGGTGCCTCATAGATCCGCACCTCTATCTTTGGCAGGCCCAGAGCATGGGCGAGGCGCGCCACCTCGGCCAGCAGACCCTCATCGGTCAGCGGCACACTGTCCTTCAACAGGCGATCCGTGGTCTGGCGCGCGCCCAGCCACATCATCACCACAGCGGAAACAACCGCGATCACGATCGTCAGATAGATGCCCATGCGGCAAGATATGAGTATCCTCGGCCCGGCCGCCTAGAGGAAAATGCAGCCCGTGCCCGGAAAGTTGATCGGCCCTTCGGCAAAATGCGGTCTAACGCAGCCCCTTGGTGCCGGAGGCGATGCCCTCCAGCGTCATCGGCACCATCCGGTCCGAAAAGATGCGCCGGATCATCCCGACCGATTGGGTATGCGGCCAATGCGCCTCGGGCAGCGGGTTGATCCACAGATGGCGCGGCCATTGGGTGCAGGCGCGCTCCAGCCAGATGCGGCCTGGCTCGGCGTTCCAGTGTTCAACGGCGCCGCCCGCGGCCTCGATCTCCCAGGGGCTCATCGCGGCATCGCCCACAAACACCGCCCGCCAATCCGCGCCATAGCGATTGAGCAGGTCCCAGGTCGGCACCGCGCCCGTCCAGCGCCGCGCGCTTTCTTTCCAGACGCCCTCATAAAGGCAGTTGTGAAAATGCCAGACCTCCAGATGCCGAAACTCGGCCCGGGCCGCGGCAAACAGCGCCTCGACCGCGTGGACGTGATCGTCCATCGAGCCGCCGACATCCAGAAACAGCAGCACCTTGACCGCATTCTGCCGCTCGGGGCGGGTCTGCACGTCCAGCCAGCCCTGCCGGGCGGTGGCGCGGATCGTCTCGGGCAGGTCAAGCTCTTCGGTGGCCCCCGCCCGCGCCCAGGCCCGCAGCGAGCGCAACGCGATCTGCAGGTTGCGTGGCCCTACCTGCGCCTCGGCGTCATAGTCGCGGAAATCACGCCGGTCCCAGACCTTGACCGCGCGGCGATGGATCGAGCGGTCCTGCCCGATCCGCACCCCCGCGGGGTTATAGCCATAGGCGCCAAAGGCCGAGGTGCCGCCGGTGCCGACCCATTTGTTGCCGCCGGCGTGACGCTCTTTCTGTTCGGCCAGTCGCTGGCGCAGCCGCTCCATCAACTCGGCCAGCGAGCC
>CAYTMV010000110.1:0-4798 GCA_964439015.1 uncultured Gemmobacter sp. | reverse complement strand
AACCGGGTCACCAGCGAGAACAGCTTGCCGTCGGCCCAGTTGCCGGGGAAGTTCTGGAATTCGGGGAAAAACTCGTCCAGCGCAAAGTCGTTGGGGTCCAGCTCCTCGACATAGCCGGCCGCGTTCAGCGCCTGCACATACTCGGCATCCGACAGGATCACGTCAAAGGTGCCGGGCGGCGATTGCGAGATCAGGCCCAGCATGTTGTCGCCACCGGTATAGTATTTCGGCACGAACTTGACGTTATTCTCGGCCTCGAATTCGGCGACGATATCGGGCTCGGCATGGCCATACCAGGCCAGCATGGTCAGCTCGGTCGGTGCGGCAAAGGCGCGCCGCGACAGCATCGGCGTGGCCAGTGCCGCCGCCCCGGTGGCAAGCACCGCTCGGCGTGACAGGCCCATCACAGACGTATTCTTCATCATCTCTGCATTCCCTGTTGTCGGTTTTTGTCGGTCTTGTGTCGCTCACGTTAGGGGAAAGGCCATGGCGGACAAAATCCGTTCTCAAAATGGAGACATAAGCGTCCGTTATCGAAGCCGCGCTCCGATCAGGCCGGCAGCGGCTTCACCTCGGACCCCGCGCTGTCAAGCCGGGCAACAAGGTCGCTGACCAGTTGCAGGCCCGCCACGGACAGGCGCGGATGCTTGTAGAACAGGCCGACGCGCAAGGGCTCCAGCCCCGGCAGGCCATCCTCCGGGCCCATCTCGCGCATCCCCGGCAGCATGGTGGCCCGGGTCAGCGCGGTCACGCAAAACCCGTTCAGCACCGCATTCTGCAGACCTGATATCCCCGGCCCGGTGTAAACGATCCGCCAGCGCCGCTCGGCCGCGTCCAGCGCATCAATCATCCGCCCCCGGTAGGCGCAGCCTTCCAGATGCGCGCCCAGGGGAATCGGTCGGTCCTTTTGCAGGGTGATGCCCTCGGCCCCCGCCCAGATCGGCTGTTCGATCCAGGCGCGGGACAGATAGGGCATCCGCGCCGCGGGCATCGTCGCCACGATGATATCAAGATCATCCGCGCGCAGATGCTGGTGCAATTCGCGGCTGAGATGGCAATAGATTTCCAGATCCACGTCAAGATGCCGGGTCCGAAAGTCGGTCAGTGTCTTTTGCAGGAACGCCACGGCGTAATCGGTGGGCAGGCCGACGCGCAGGACCCCGGTCACGTCCGAGCGGTGGAAGTAGCGCACGGCCTCATCATTGATCCGCACCATTTCGCGCGCAAAGGACAGCAGCGCCTCGCCGGCGGGGGTGGGCTGGATGGCGCGCCCCTCCTGCGCCAGCAGCGGTGTGCGGACCAACTCCTCCAGCCTGCGGATCTGCAGGGAAATCGCGGGCTGGCTGCGCCCCAGCATGGCCCCGGCCTTTGAATGGCCGCCCAGTTCCACCACTGTGATGAAGGTCCGCAGCAGGTCTGTCGGCAGGTTGGTAAGCAGCGCCATGGATTTGCCCGGCCAATGGGTGGATTGCTACAATCTATTTTCCTTATGCGGGTGTCGCAACGTAATTTTGGTCATTCCCTCAGAGGTCACGCCCCCATGAAACACGCAACCGCCTTTGCATCGGAGCTTACCTGGCCGGACTATGCCGCCGCCGTGAAGGATGGCCAGACGCCGATCCTGATCCCGATCGGCTCGATGGAACAGCACGGCCACCACATGCCGCTGCATGTCGATGTGCTGCTGCCGACCGAGTTCGCCCGCCGCGTCGCGCTCGAGATCGGCGCGCTGGTGGCCCCGCCGTTCACCTATGGCTACAAGTCGCATCAGAAATCAGGCGGTGGCAATCACCTGCCCGGCACCACCAGTCTTGATGGCGCAACCCTGGTTGCCGCGCTGAAGGACGTGGTCAAGGAATTTGCCCGCCACGGCGTGCGCAAGATCTGCCTGGTGAACGGGCATTTCGAGAATTCCTGGTTCATCATCGAAGGCATTGATCTTGCCCTGCGCGAGTTGCGCTGGGACGGGATCACCGACCTGAAGGTCGTGGTGCTGTCCTATTGGGATTTCGTCCACAAGGAGGCGATCGCCAAACTCTATCCCGGTGGCTTCCCCGGCTGGGACGTGGAACATGGCGGGGTGCTGGAAACCTCGCTGATGCTGGCGCTGCACCCCGAACATGTGCATCTCGACCGCGCCGTGGATCATCCGCCCGCCACCTTTCCGCCCTATGACGTCTATCCGGTCAAGCCGGAATGGACGCCCTGCGCGGGCACGCTGTCGTCGCCCAAGGAGGCATCGGTCGAAAAGGGGCATATCCTGCTCGAAGTCTGCACCACCGGCATCGTCACCGCGCTGCGGACCGAATTTGGTTGAAACGGTTTACTCCCGAGGGTCTCGGGGCCCTTCGGGGCCCCTTTTTTTTGTGCCGGGCCTTTGTCCGAAGGGCGACCTTGGTGAGGGACCGGCACACATATGAAAGGGCCGGATGACCCGGCCCCTTTTCGATCTGCAAGCGTCTGCCTCAGTTCCTGATGATGTTGTGTTCGGGGCCGAAGGGGAAGCCGGTGATGTTTTCGGCGCCGGTTTCGGTCACGATCAGGATGTCATGCTCGCGATAGCCACCTGCCCCCGGCGCGCCCTCGGGCAGCATCACCATCGGCTCCATCGACACCACCATGCCGGGCTTCAGCTCGGTCTCGATATCCTCGCGCAGCTCCACCCCGGCCTCGCGGCCATAGTAATGCGACAGCACACCGAACGAGTGGCCATAGCCAAAGCTGCGGTATTTCAGCAGATCCCACTGGCGATACATGTCGTTCAGCTCCAGCGCGATCTCGTTGCACTTGGCGCCGGGCCGGATCAGCTCCAGCCCCCGGCGGTGAACGGCCACGTTCTTTTCCCAGATATCAAGGCTGGCATCATCGACATGGTCGCAGAACAGCGTCCGCTCCAGCGCGGTGTAATATCCGAAGATCATCGGGAAAGTGTTCAGCGACAGGATCTCGCCCGACTTGATCTTCTTGTTGGTCACCGGGTTATGGGCGCCGTCGGTGTTGATGCCGGACTGGAACCAGGTCCAGGTATCCATCAACTCGACAAAGGGAAAGGACCGGGCGATCTCGCGGATCATCGCATTGGTGCCGGCAATCGCCACCTCGTGTTCCGGCACGCCGGCGGCCACCGCGCCCGCCACGGCCCAACCGCCCACATCGCAGATGCGCGCGCCTTCGCGGATCAGCTTGTGCTCCTCGGCTGACTTGATCGCGCGCATCCACATCGACGGCTGACCGATATCGACAAACTCCACCCCCGGCAGCGCCGCCTCCAACGCCGCGCGATAGTCGAGATGGACGTGGTCGAACTCGATCCCCAGACGCCGGACACCCGGGGTCAGTTGCCGCACCGCACGATAGAAGTTGTCGCGGCGCCAGTCGGTATAGGTGACGTTGTTGCCAAAGCTGCGGCGCCAGGGCTGGCCACCGTCGATCCCGGCCGAAATCGTGGTGGCGGCGTCCTGGGTGACCACCATGCCGTATTTGCGCCCGAAAGAGCAGTAGAGCCAGCCGGAGTAATAGTTGATGCAGTGATAACTGGTGAACAGCGCGGCATCGACATCGTTGTCGGCCATCCAACGGCGCATGTCATCCTGACGGCGCTTCATTTCCGCGTCGGAGAAGGGCGAATAATCCTTCTCGCCATTGTGCCATTCCATCACATGCAGCATGTCATCCGTCATCGGGAAAATCCTCTCCAGCAGGTTCTCTCTGTGGAAAAGAGCCTACGCCCGCGCCGGAAAGAGCAGAAATTTGTTTCGGTGATCCATGTATTTGGACATTTTTTGATGCCCGACGCCTGCGCTGTCCTCCACGCCCGCGGTGGGGCGGACAGGGGTCCGTTACGGCGCGGCCGCGGGGCGCGCGGGCGCGCTTTCGCGCAGCGCCCAGTCGCGAAACAGCGCGACCGGCCTGACCAGGCCTGCCGGGGCGTTCAAGGTCGAGAGCAGATAGTAATCCGACCCGTAGCTCATGGTCTGATCCGAAAGCCGGACCAGATTGCCGGCCTCGAGATCCGGCTGGATCATCGCCAGCGGGCACAGCGCCACCCCCTGGCCCGACAGGGCTGCGGCGCGCAGCAGGTTGAAGTCCTCGAACGTCGCGCCGGCGATGCGGCCGGGGTCCTGCCCCCGCTCGCGCAACCAGGTCTGCCAGCCCGAGATATCGCCGTCATGCAGCAACCCCAGGCCCGCGATCGCCGCCGCGGACCATGGTCCCGGCCCCAGGCGCTGTGCCAGGCCCGGCGCACAGACCGGCGCGCTTTCCCCGGTCAGAAACAAGGTGGTGTTGATGCCGGGCAGGCGCGGGGGCTGCGGCGCGAAGACGAAAGCCAGATGCACGGCGTCAAAGTCGATGTCCCGGCCATGCATGGCATAGACGATTCGAAACTCGATCTCGGGATGCTCGGCCCGAAAGCGGCTGAGACGCGGGATCAGCCAGCACATCGCCACCGACGGGATCGCCGCGATCACCAATGTCCGGGCGCCGCCCCGGTTGCGCGCGCGGCGGCAGGCGCTGTCGATTTCGCCAAAGGCGATCGACAGGCTGGCGGCCAGCTCTGCCCCCTCGTCCAGCAACCGGGTGCGGTTGCCCTCGCGCGCGAACAGCGGCTTTCCCAGCCAGTCCTCGACATGGCGGATCTGATGGCTGATAGCCGATTGGGTCACAAACAGCGCATCCGCCGCCGCCTTGAAAGAGCCAAGCCGCGCCACGGCCTCGAAGGCGCGCAGGGCATTGAGGGGCGTGGTCGACATCTCGGATCCCGGCAACAATTTTTCTCATGCTATGGTGAAATATGGTC
>CAYTMV010000109.1:0-4937 GCA_964439015.1 uncultured Gemmobacter sp. | reverse complement strand
CGATCCTGACCGATGATGAGCGGCCGATGGTGATCTATGACGACCGCACCCGCACGCGGGACGAGGCGCCATGACCTTTCTGCTGGAGCCCTTCGCCTATGGCTACATGGTCAACGCGATCTGGGTTTCGGCCCTGGTCGGTGGGGTCTGCGCCTTTCTTTCGGCCTATCTGATGCTGAAGGGTTGGTCGCTGATCGGCGACGCCCGCCGCCCCGCGAGCGGGCCGGGGGTGGCGGGCGCCTCTCGGCGGGGCCGGCCGTTGGCGCGGGGGGCGACTTCCCCGGGGGGGCTGGCGGCGCTGGTGATGCTGTTTCTCAACCAGCGCACCGGGCTGAAGGAAGACACGATCATCGGCCTGATCTTTTCGGGCTTTTTCGGGCTGGGGCTGTTCATGGTGTCGGTCTCGCCCGTGCCGGTGGATGTCGGCACGATCGTGATGGGCAATATCCTGGCGATCTCACCCGCCGATACGGCGCAGCTGGCCATCATCGGGTTCGTCTCGCTGGCGGTCTTGTTGCTGCGCTGGAAGGATCTGATGGTGACGTTTTTCGACGAGGGGCATGCCCGCTCCATCGGCCTGCGCCCCGAGCGGCTGCGCCTGATCTTCTTCGTGCTGCTATCGGCCTGCAGCGTTGCGGCGATGCAGACGGTGGGGGCGTTTCTGGTGATTGCCATGGTGGTGACGCCGGGGGCCACGGCCTATCTTTTGACTGACCGCTTCCCGCGATTGTTGATGCTGTCGGTCCTGATCGGGGCCACCAGCAGCGCGGCGGGCGCCTATCTCAGCTTCTTTCTGGATGGGGCGACGGGCGGGATCATCATCCTGCTGCAAACGCTGGTATTTCTGCTGGCGTTTCTGCTGGCCCCCAAACACGGGCTGCTGGCGGGCCGACGCCGTGCTGCCGCCGCACGGCAAGGGGCTGCACCATGAGCGACTGGCTGTTGCCGTTTCAGTTTCCCTTCATGCAGAATGCCTTCTGGGTGGCGCTGATGCTGGCCCCGACGACGGCGTTGTTATCCTGCTTTCTGGTGCTGAAGGGGTGGTCGCTGATGGGGGATGCGGTGGCCCATGCCACGCTGCCCGGCGTGGTGATCGCCTATATCCTGAACCTGCCGCTGATCCTCGGGGCGTTTGTCGCCGGGATGGGCTGTGCGCTGGCCGTGGGCTGGCTGAAAGCCAACAGTCGGGTCAAGCAGGATACGGTGATGGGGATCGTGTTTTCCGGCATGTTCGGCCTTGGGATGGTGATGCATGCGGCGGTCGAATCCGACCTGCATCTGGATCACATCCTGTTCGGCAACATGCTGGGGGTGGGGGCGGGGGATCTCTGGACGGCCGGTATGGTCGCGGCATTGGTGACGACCGGGGTGATGTTGCGCCGCAAGGATCTGGTGCTGCATGCCTTCGACCCGGTTCAGGCGCGGGCGCTGGGCCTGCCGACCGGCTGGCTGCATTACGGCTTGCTGGCGGCGCTGTCGCTGACCATCGTGGCAACGCTCAGCGCGGTGGGGCTGATCCTGGCCATCGGACTGCTGATCGCACCCGGGGCCATCGCCTTCCTGCTGGTGCGCCGGATCGAAGCCATGCTGGCGGTGGCGGTGGCGGTCACCCTGGCTGCGATGCTGGGCGGGGTCTACCTGTCGTTCTGGATCGACAGCGCGCCGGCGCCCACCATCATCCTGATGCTGTCGGCGGCCTTTATGCTGGCCTTCGCCGCGCGCCATCGGGCCGGGTAGGGTGCTGATGCGGGTCTTTGGCATTGACTTCACCAGCCGCCCCACCCGGCGCAAGCCGATCCTTTGCGCCGAGGGCCGGATCGAAGGCGGGGCACTGGTGCTGAAGGGGCTGCGGGCCTGGGACAGCTTTGCCCCTTTTGAGGCGATGCTGGCCAGCGAAGGCCCCTGGATTGCCGGCATGGATTTTCCGTTCGGTCTGCCGAGGCCGTTCATTTCGGCCATTGGCTGGCCGGGTGATTGGGCAGGCTATACGCGCCACGCGGCCTTGCTGGGGCGGGCCGGGTTTCGGGCGGCGCTGGACGGGTTTCGTCAGGGCCGGCCAGCCGGGCAGCGTGAATACCGCCGCGCGGCCGACGTGGCGGCCGGGGCGATCAGCCCGCAAAAGCTGTATGGCGTGCCGGTTGGGCTGATGTATCTGGAAGGCGCGCCGCGGCTGTTGGACAGCCCGGTCAGTATCCCGCTGTTGAAGGTGGGCGACCCGGCGCGGGTCGCGATCGAGGCCTATCCCGGCTGTGCGGTGCGCCAGTTGATCGGGCGGCAGCCCTACAAGAATGACGATCCCGCAAGGCAATCACCCCAGCATCGCGCCGCGCGGCAAGCGGTTCTGGTGGACCTCGAAGCACCCGGAAATCCCTGGGGGTTGCGCCTGAAGGTTGGCGCTGCAGATCGCGCCTTGCTGCTGGATGATCCGGGTGCGGACCGGCTGGATGCGGTGATCTGTGCCATGCAGGCTGCCTGGGCATGGCAGAGGCCGGATTACGGCCTGCCTGCCGATGCCGACCCGGACGAAGGATGGATCGCCGATCCGTCCCTTTGCGGCAAGCCTTGCTGACATGAAACGGCCCGCCCCTCTGGGGAAGGGGCGGGCCTTCTGAGGCGGGTCGCCGGTTTGCGGACGGCCCGTCTACAGTTAAATCAGAACCGGTCGGCGTTCATCACCTTGGTCCAGACTGCCACGAAGTCCTTGACGAACTTTTCGCGGTTGTCGTCCTGGGCATAGACCTCGGCATAGGCGCGCAGCACCGAGTTGGAGCCGAACACCAGATCCACGCGGGTCGCGGTAAAGCGGGCCGCGCCGGACTTGCGGTCCTGGATCTCATACAGGTTCGCGCCCTTCGGCACCCACTTGTAGGCCATGTCGGTCAGGGTGCTGAAGAAATCGGTGGTCAGCGCGCCCGGACGGTCGGTAAAGACGCCATGCGCGGTGCCGCCGTGGTTGGTGCCCATCGCCCGCATGCCGCCGACCAGGCAGGTCATCTCATGGGCGGACAGACCCAGAAGTTGCGCGCGATCCAGCAGCATTTCTTCCGGCTTCACGGCGTAATCCGCCTTCTGCCAGTTGCGGAAACCATCCGCCAGCGGCTCCAGCACCGCAAAGGAGGCCGCATCGGTCATCTCGGCGGTGGCATCGCCACGTCCCGGCATGAAGGGCACGGTGATGTCGAAGCCCGCAGCCTTGGCGGCCATCTCGACCCCCAGATTGCCGGCCAGAACGATCACATCCGCCACCGAGGCGCCGGTTTCCGCAGCGATCGGCTCCAGCACCGACAGCACGCGGTCCAGACGGGCGGGCTCGTTGCCTTCCCAGAACCGCTGCGGCGCCAGACGGATGCGCGCGCCATTGGCGCCGCCGCGATAGTCGGACTGGCGGAACGTGCGGGCGCTGTCCCAGGCGGTGGCAACCATGTCGGCCGCCGACAGGCCGGCCGCCGCGATCCTGGCCTTGACCGCCGCCACGTCATAGTCCGTGCGGCCAGCCGGAACCGGATCCTGCCAGATCAGGTCTTCGGCCGGGGCTTCGGGGCCGATGTAGCGTTGCTTGGGGCCCATGTCGCGATGCAGCAGCTTGAACCAGGCGCGGGCGAAGACCTCCGAGAAATAGGCCTGATCTTCCTTGAACTTCAGCGAGATTTCCCGATAGGCCGGGTCGACGCGCAGCGCCATGTCGGCGTCGGTCATCATCGGCATGGTCTTGATCGACGGGTCTTCCACATCGGCGGGCATGTCGGCCTCGGCGATCTGGACCGGCGCCCATTGGGTCGCGCCGGCCGGGGTCTTGACCAGATGCCATTCATGCCCGAACAGCATCTTGAAGAAGCCATTGTCCCATTGGGTCGGGTTGGTGGTCCAGGCACCTTCAAGGCCCGACACCACGGTATTGCGGCCAATGCCGCGGCCCTTGGTGTTCATCCAGCCCAGGCCCTGAAACTCCACATCCGCAGCCTCCGGGTCGGCGCTGAGATCGGCGGCGCTGCCATTGCCATGGCACTTGCCGACCGTGTGGCCGCCAGCGGTCAGGGCGACTGTTTCCTCGTCATCCATCCCCATGCGGGCGAAGGTCTCGCGCATCTGGGCGGCGGTGGCCAGCGGGTCCGACTTGCCGTTCACCCCTTCCGGGTTCACATAGATCAGGCCCATCTGCACCGCGGCCAGCGGGTTGGTCAGGGTGTCCGGGCGGGTCACGTCTTCATAGCGGTTGTCCGAGGGCGCCAGCCACTCTTTCTCCGAACCCCAGTAGACGTCCTTCTCGGGATGCCAGATATCCTCGCGGCCAAAGGCGAAGCCATAGGTCTTCAGGCCCGCAACCTCATAGGCCACGTTGCCGGCCAGCATGATCAGGTCGGCCCAGCTGATCTTGTTGCCGTATTTCTTCTTGATCGGCCACAGCAGGCGGCGGCCCTTGTCGGTGTTGACGTTGTCCGGCCAGCTGTTCAGCGGCGCGAAACGCTGGTTGCCGGTGTTGCCGCCGCCACGGCCGTCGCTGGTGCGATAGCTGCCGGCCAGGTGCCAGGCGGTGCGGGCAAACATGCCGACATAGCTGCCCCAGTCGGCCGGCCACCAATCCTGGCTGTCATTCATCAGCGCGCGCAGATCGGCCTTCACCGCCTCGACGTCCAGCGTCTTGACCGCTTCCCGATAGTTGAAGCCAGCCAGCGGGTTGGTCTTGGTGTCGTGCTGATGCAGGATGTCGAGGTTCAGCGCATTGGGCCACCACTCCATCACATCCGTCGCGGTCGAGGTCGCGCCGCCGTGCATCACCGGGCACTTGCCCGCGCTTTTCATGTCGTTCCCGTCCATTTCAATCTCCCGATCTGGCAAAAGCCTGGCTCGTGTAATTATGGAATCGTTCTAACCAAAAACGTCGATCAGGTGAACTTGTATCTTCTGATTGTGGCGATAAGATAAAATTATGATAAACC
>CAYTMV010000108.1:0-5010 GCA_964439015.1 uncultured Gemmobacter sp. | reverse complement strand
TGGTGCCCAGAGCCGGAATCGAACCAGCGACACGCGGATTTTCAATCCGCTGCTCTACCAACTGAGCTATCTGGGCACCGTTGAACAGCGTGCTGTTCGGTAGGTGGGTATTATGCGAGGGCGCAGAAGGTGTCCAGAGGGTCTGGAGAATTTTTTCGCGCCCGGGGTCAGTGTTTTGGCGGCTCGGGGTGGGTGGGGGCGGGGTCGTCCTCTTCCAGCGCCTCGCCCGGGATGGTGTAGCCGCCTTTCAGCCAGCGGCCGAGGTCGATATCGGCGCAGCGGCGCGAGCAGAAGGGACGGTATTTCGGATCCGTGTCCTTGCCGCAGATCGGGCAGCTCATGACTGCCCCTCCAGCAATTGCGCCAGCGCCATGCGGTCGCGTTTGCGGACCAGTTCGTAGAGGCCCAGCGTGGTCCAGCCGGCAAGGCTGGTCTCGGCCGACTCGCCACGGAAGGCGGCGCGCAACACCTGATCCAGCGTGGCGCGGTCTTTCTTGGGAACGGGAGCGAAGTCGATCACCACCTGACCGCCAAGACCGCGCAGCCGCAACTGGCGGGGCAGGTCGCGGGCTGCGGCAACATTGACCTTCAGGCTGGCCGCCGGCGAGGTGTCGGCGCCCGTATTCACATCCACCGCGACCAAGGCGCGGGTGGGTTCGATCATCATGTGCCCGCCGCCGGGCAGGGCAACGCGTTGGGAAAGCGCGGCGTCGATCATCTCGAGTATGCCGTGATCGGCGAAGGCGGTCTCACCTTCCGCGACGGAATCGGGCGGCGGGTCGGCCCATTCGCGCCAGGCGGATTCATGCGCCGCGGGTCCATCGACCAGCAGTTCGGGCGGACCTTCGACATCGGCCAGCACTGCTTGCGCCAGATCGCGCAGCGACAGGATCTCATCGGCAATCTCGGCTTCGTCCGCGCCCTCGCAGGCAGAGCGCAGGATCAGGCCCAGATCGGCGGCGGCCCCTTCCATGCTGGCCTCGGCCAGCGATTGCAGATCGGCGCGGGTGTCTTCGTCACGGATGCGGCGGCTGATGTTCAGCCCCGGCGCGCCGGGGGTCAGGATCGCATGGCGGCCCTTGAACAGCAGACGGGTCGTCAGCGGGATCGCCTTGCCCGGCTCGGCGGTGCCAGTGATCTGCACCAGCAGGTTCTGGCCCGGCGCGATGCCGGAGACCTGCCGCAAAAACCCGCTTGCCCCGCCCGGCAGCTTGACGAAGATGCCGCCTTGGCCCTTGACCGGGCGGTCGGCGCGCCCGCGCAGGATTGCGCCGGTAAGGGGGGCATCGCCCGCGGGATCGACCAGCAGGTCCTGCAACACGCCATCCTCGACCAGCGCCGCGGCGTCCCGCCCAGCGATCTGACCCAGCACCACAAGCCGGCCTTTCATGCGTATTCTCCGTAAACGGGATATCCGACCGCCGCCAACAGCGCGGCGGTTTCGGCCACGGGCAGGCCGACAACGCCGGTAAAGCTGCCGGAAATCCACGGGATGAAGGCGCCAGCCATCCCCTGTATGGCATAGCCGCCGGCCTTGCCCTGCCATTCTCCCGAGGCGAGATAGGCGTTCAACTCGGTATCGGACAGCCGCTTCATCTTCACATCTGTCACCACCTCGCGCAGGCGCAGGGTGTCGCCGCGGCGCACGGCCACGGCGGTGATGACCTGATGGCGGCGGCCCCCCAGCAGCGTCAGGAAGGCCGCAGCCTCGCCCGCGTCCGCCGGTTTGCCCAGAATGCGGCGGCCCAGAGCCACCGTGGTATCGGCGCAAAGCACGATGTCATCCGGCCCCGCCTGCACGGCACGGGCCTTTTCGACCGCCAGCCGCGCGCAATAGGGGCGCGGCAACTCCCCCCTGCGGGGGTCTTCGTCGATGTCAGGAGGCAGGATCGCATCCGCCACAATACCCATCTGCGCCAGAAGTTCCTTCCGGCGCGGGCTGGCAGAGCCGAGGATCAGCCTCACTTGAAGCGATAGTTGATGCGGCCCTTCGACAGATCGTAGGGCGTCATTTCCACCTGAACCTTGTCGCCAGCTAGAACACGGATGCGGTTCTTGCGCATCTTGCCTGCCATCGTCGCGATCAGTTCATGGCCGTTTTCCAGCTCGACCTTGAATGTCGCATTCGGCAGGAGTTCCTTGACGACACCGGGGAATTCGAGCAGTTCTTCCTTGGCCATGGTCACTCCGCAATAGCATTTGGCCCGCGATTATGCGGGCTTGGCGGTTAGATGCGCCGCTTTCCGTTTTTTTTCAAGGGAAAACTTGTCCCTCACAGGGCGCGCATCCAGAATTGCAGCGGCTTGCGGCTTTCCCGGCTGTCACCCAGATCGCGCCACGAAAACTCGGCGATGACGCCGGGCAGGGGTTCGTAGCCGCGTTTGCGCCAGAAAACGTCATTGCTGCGATAGTTTTCCGGGCGGGCCGGGTGATCCTCTGGACGCATGACCGAGCAAAAGGCCGAATGACTGCGCCCCAGCGCGCGGGCATGGGCCTCGCGCAGATCAAAGAAACGATGGCCGATGCCGCGCCCCCGATATTCGGGCAGCAGCACGGATTCGGCGCAATAGAACACCTGGTCCAGCGGCACGCCGGTTGCGGCGAAGGCGGTGGCGAAATCTTCGGCGTGGTCTTCCATCGGGGTGCCGGTGGCCGCCCCCACCAGCCGGTCGCCATCAAACGCGCCGACCAGCAGCGCGCCGGGACTGTCGCGATAGGTTTGCAGATAGTCCCGCTCGTATTCCAGCGTGCCATCATAGAGATAGGGCCAATCGTGGAACACGGCGATGCGCAGTCGGGCGACATCGTCCAGCGCGGCCTCAAGGGCCGCGCCGGTCAGGGGGCGGACATCGACGCTCATGCCGAGACCTGCGCCACCCAGTCGCGCAGATTGTAGAAGGTGGTGATGCGGGCAATCTTGCCGTCGCGGATCTCCATGAAACCGCCAGCAGGCAGGACATATCGTTGGCCGCGGGCCTCGGGCAGGCCGGGATCGGTTTGCAGATATTCGCCATGCACGACAAATTCGGCCGCGGCGCGGCTGCCATCGTCATTGGCAAAGATCACCATGTCCTTCAGTTGCTCACGATAGCTGACACCCATATGCGCGCAGAATTCGGCAAACTTTTCCTTGCCAAGCCGGTGGTCACCCTCGTTCACGCGATGCTCGATGTCATCGGTCACGCAGGCCATCATGCCGGCAGCATCGCCAGCATTGAAGGCGTCGTAATAGCGGGTGACGAGGGAAAGCGTGTCAGCGCGGGTCATGGGGTCCTCCTGTTTGGCTGGACCCTACCTGCGCCGGACAAGGATGCAAGACGAAACCCGACCTTCCGGTAGCCGATTGTGACGCTCAGGTCGCGGTGTCGTCCGGCGGACCAAATCGCGCGATCAGTCGGTCGCGGATCATGTCGCGCGCCTGCCGATAGGCGGCCAGTTTGGCATCGCGGGTTTCGCCGATCGCGGTGGGATCAAAGATCGGCCACAGTTCGATCTCGGTATGGCTGTGACGCGTCAGTTCCTCCGCCACATCGCGCGAGCGTGGCGAAAGGGCGACGATCAGGTCAAACTGCCCCAGATCGTCGCCCCAATCCTGCATTTCCTGAAACGAGCGCGAACGGTGACGGTCGATCTCGATCCCTTCCTCCTTGCAGACGGCGATCGAGAACCCGTCCACCTCCATGTCGTTCTTGACGCCTGCCGATTGCACATAGACGCGGCGGCCGTAGAGTTTCTTCATCAGTCCTTCCGCCATGGGAGAACGGACGGCGTTGTGATCGCAGCAGAACAGAACGGACTGCGGAACAGAGACCAAGATTACCCCCAATGCAGGACGCAGATCAGGGTGAACAGCCGCCGCGCCGTGGCGGTATCGACATCCGCCTTGCCTTCCAGCCGTTCCTGCAGGATCGACGCGCCCTCATTGTGGATGCCGCGCCGGGCCATGTCGATCGCCTCGATCTGGCTGGGGGGCAGGCGCTTGACCGCCTCGAAATAGCTTTCGCAGATCTGGAAGTAATCCTTCACCACCTGCCGAAACGGGCCAAGCGAGAGGTGGAACTCACCCACCGCCGCGCCGGCTTCGGTCGAAATGGCGAAGACAAGCCGGCCGTCACGTATCGCAAGATTCAGCCGGTAGGGGCCGGGCGGAATTTCGCGCCCCTCCCGGGCGGGAAGGCCAAAGCTGTTTTCTTCCAGCAGGTCAAAGACCGCGACCCGGCGTTCCTGCTCGATCGCGGGCGTGGCGGGGGCCAAACCGCTTTCGTCGATGTCTATGGCGCAAATACGGTTCATGTCACTCATCCGGTTTCGGGACACACGGCTCTGGCGGATATGCCAGTCGCGGGCGTGTTTCTCAAGCCTCGCGGTTCAGCCGTTCCAGCCGGGCGCGCACCGACAGCCCGTGCGCCTGCAGGCTTTCCGAGATCGCCAGCGTTTCCGCAGCCGGGCCAATTGCCGCCAGCGCCGCCGGCGTCATCCGCGCCAGCGTGGTGCGCTTGAGGAAATCCATGACCGAAAGGCCCGAGGAAAACCGCGCCGAACGCGCCGTGGGCAGCACATGGTTGGGGCCGCCGATATAGTCGCCGATCGCCTCGGGCGTCCATGAACCGATGAAGATCGCGCCGGCGTGGGTGATGCGGGCGGCCAGCGCCTCGGGGTCGGCGACGCACAGCTCCAGATGCTCGGGCGCCACGCGGTCTGACAGGCGTGCGGCCTCGTCCAGATCGCGGGTGATGATCACGGCGCCGAAATCGCGCCAGCTGGGGCCGGCGATGGCGCGGCGCTCCAGCGATTCCAGATGTCGCTCCACCGCGGCCACGCAGGCGCGGGCAAAATCGGCCGAGGGCGTCAGCAGGATTGCCTGTGCGCTTTCGTCATGTTCGGCCTGGCTCAGCATGTCCAGCGCCACCCAATCGGGATCGGCGCTGTCATCGGCGATCACCAGAATTTCGGACGGGCCGGCGATCATGTCGATGCCCACCCGGCCAAAGACCCGGCGCTTGGCGGCGG
>CAYTMV010000107.1:0-5166 GCA_964439015.1 uncultured Gemmobacter sp. | reverse complement strand
GAACGAGATGCCCCATGGCGGGCTGAAGCAATCCGGCTATGGCAAGGACATGTCGGTCTATGCGCTGGAGGATTACACCGTGGTCCGCCATGTGATGGTCAAGCACTGACCGGATCGAAGGGCGTTTCAGGGGCCGCGCGCAAATCGCCGCGCGGCCTTTGGCAATTGAGGTGACCTGCTGGGCGAGAGGCGTGCGATGTGTCAGAGACCAAGTGCACGAACCGTGAGCGCGCAAACGGCTGGCTTGCTGTCAGGTTGTGTTTTATGGCTTGCATATCAAGCACATGCGCAAAAGGCATGGCGGAGAGGGTGGGATTCGAACCCACGGAACCCGCAAAGGCTCAACGGTTTTCGAGACCGCCCCGATCGACCACTCCGGCACCTCTCCGCGCTTGGGGGTCGTCTGGGGGCGGATGTAACGGGGCTGCTCGGGGAGCGCAAGACCGCAAACGCGCCGAAATGTAAAAAATTTTCAGCCTATCCTGAGGTTGTGATCTGGCGACGCTTGGCTTCATGTGGTCGTGCCATTAGCTGTCACCAAGGGATGCGTGGAGGATCGGGGATGCGGACAGTCAAGGCGATGCTGGCGGCGCTGCTGGCGGTCTGGCCGCTGGGCGTTCAGGCCGAGGGCGGGGCAAATGCGCCGGTTCCGGTGCAGGCCCCGGCCACGGCCCCAGCCACGGCCGACGTGGCGCGGTTGCTCGACGTGATGCAGATCGACGCCACCATCGACGTGATGCGCGCCGAGGGCATGGCGCATGGCGCCGTGCTTGAGCAAGAGATGTTCCCGGGCGAGGGCGGTGTTGCCTGGCGGGGCAAGGTGTCGGCAATTTATGATCCTGCGCGGATGCGCGCGGGGATCGAATCCGGTCTGGGCCGCGCCCTTGCGGGGGATGCCGAGACGTTGGCCGCTGCCCTCGCTTTCTTCGGCTCGGATCTCGGACAGAAGATCCTGTCGCTGGAGATCGAAGCGCGGCGGGTTTTGCTGGACGAGGCGGCCGAGGCGGCGGCCCGGGCCCGCGCCGAGGATTTGCGGGCGGCCGAAGATCCGCGCTATCGTCTGGTCGAAGAGTTTGCCGCCGCCAATGATCTGGTCGAGATGAACGTGATGGGCGCGCTGAACGCCAATCTGGCCTTTTATCGCGGGTTGAATGCCGGCGGCGCCATTCCGGGCGGGATGTCCGAAGAGGACATGCTGGCCGAAGTCTGGGGGCAGGAAGATGACGTGCGCGCGGAAAGTGCCGAATGGCTGTTTCCCTATCTGCTGCTGGCCTATGAGGGCCTGACCGAGCAGGAGATGCGCGATTACCTGGCCTTCTCGGGGACGCCCGGCGGCAAGGCGCTGAACGCTGCGGTGTTTGCCGCCTTTGACAAGATGTTTGTCCAGCTGTCCGAGGCTTTGGGCCGGGCGGCGGCCGATGTGCTGGCGGGGTCGGATATCTGACCGGCTTGCTTGACAGGCGAGGGCTTTTCCCGGATAAGCGCGCATCCCGGAGGCCTTTCACGAGGCTGGCCGGGATTCGTTTTTGATGACGCCCCGACCGGGGCGCGCTGTCCGAAGGCGGGGCGCAAGCCTCCACAACGCCCGCAAGGGGGCCGCAGGACGCGGAAGTTGGAAAAGGAAAGACCCATGTTCGCGGTCCTGAAGACAGGCGGCAAGCAATACAAGGTGCAGGCGGGTGACGTTCTGCGCGTGGAAAAGCTGGATGCCGCTGCTGGTGAAAAAATCCAGTTCAACGAGATCCTGATGGTTGGCGGTGAATCCGTCACCCTCGGCGCGCCCACCGTCGCCGGTGCGGCCGTGCAGGCCGAGGTGATCGCCCAGATCAAGGGCGAAAAGACCATCCACTACGTCAAGCGCCGCCGCAAGCACAGCTCGCAGCGCACCAAGGGCCACCGTCAGCAGCTGACCCTGCTGCGCGTGACCGATGTTCTGGCCTCGGGCGCCGAGAAGTCGGGTGTGAAGGCTGCCACCGGCACTGCCGATGCCCGCCGCGCCGCCCACGAAGCCCCCGCTGCGAAGTAAGGAGTATCGACCATGGCACAGAAGAAAGCAGGCGGTTCGTCCCGCAACGGTCGCGACTCGGCCGGTCGCCGTCTTGGCGTCAAGCTCTATGGCGGTCAGGTTGCCGTTCCGGGCAACATCATCGTGCGTCAGCGCGGCACCACCTGGTTCCCGGGTGAAGGCGTTGGCATGGGCACCGATCACACGATCTTTGCCACTGCCGAAGGCCGCGTGACCTTCAAGAAGGGCCTCAAGGGCCGCACGTTCATTTCGGTCCTCCCGGTCGCGGAGGCGGCCGAGTAAGCCGAAGAACTGTTACAATCACATTGTAACGGGGGGGCGGCCGAAAGGTCGGCCCCCTTCCTCATTTCCGCCCTGATTTCACGATCTGGTAATCAGTTGGGGGTCATCGTTGCGCCGAGCCGACGCGCGCCCCATGTGGAGGTGAAGGCAGGCGCGCAAGCGGGAAAACCCGCACCCATGCGCTTCGAAGGAGGGAAGCCCATGTCGATCGAGATGCTGACGCTGGCGCAATCGCAGGCCCGGCCTGTCACCGCACTGGATATGGCCGTGCCGGAATTCGGGCAGATGGTGCAGACCGAGGCGGGCAAGATGATCGGCGCGGGCCGCATGGTGTTGCGACCG
The DNA here is from genome assembly GCA_964439015.1 of uncultured Gemmobacter sp. Lineage (GTDB taxonomy): Bacteria > Pseudomonadota > Alphaproteobacteria > Rhodobacterales > Rhodobacteraceae > Gemmobacter. Next base: position 2,516 of record CAYTMV010000107.1, on the reverse strand, counting down.
GTGCGCCGGTCGGATGCCGGGCTGTTCGAGCTGTATGCCGGTGATCGCCGGGTGGCCGAGGCCACGCGCTCGATCCCCCATCCGCTGCCACCCGGCGCGGCCGAGGCCTTTGTCACCCGCGCGATGCAGCCCCATGACAGCGACAAGGACGGGGCCGAGGACATCTGGGTGATGGACGGATCGGCCAGCGGTCTGGCCGAGGTGCTGGGTGTCATCAGCCTCAAGCGCATGGACCCGGCCCAATGGGATCGCGGGCAGTCCGAGATCGGCTATTGGGTGGCGCCGGCCTTCTGGAATGCCGGTTTTGCCTCCGAGGCGGTGCGGGCGATGGTCACGGCCAATCCGCAAGGCAACCGCACGATCTTTGCCGAGGTGTTTCAGGACAATCCGGGGTCGGCGCGGGTGCTGACCAATGCCGGTTTCGTCTATCTGGGCGATGCGGAAACCTTCAGCCTGGCCCGCAATGGCCGGGTGCCCACCTGGACCTATATCCGTCGCATGGGCTGACCCACTACAGGCCGGGGGTTTCACACCCCCGGACCCCCGTGGGATATTTGCGCCTGACTGATGGGCAGCGGTTTTATGCACCGAGGCTTGAGCCGGCGGGCAATGTGAATTATCGCCTGTTCAAACGCCACAGAAGGCCTGCGCCATGAAATTCCTTGACCTAGCCAAAGTCTATATCCGCTCGGGCGGCGGGGGATCGGGCTGTGTCTCGTTCCGGCGCGAGAAGTTCATCGAGTTCGGCGGCCCGGATGGCGGCGACGGCGGGGATGGCGGATCGGTCTGGGCCGAGGCGGTCGAGGGGCTGAACACGCTGATCGACTATCGCTATCAGCAGCATTTCTTTGCCAAGTCCGGCCAGCCGGGCATGGGCAACCAGAAGACCGGCAAGTCGGGCGATGACATCGTGCTGAAGGTGCCGCTGGGGACCGAGATCATCGATGAGGATGAGGAGACGGTTCTGGCCGATCTGACAGAGCCGGGCCAGCGCGTGCTGATTGCGCAAGGTGGCAATGGCGGTTGGGGGAACCTGAGGTTCAAATCCTCGACCAACCGGGCGCCGGCGCGGGCCAATCCCGGTCAGCCGGGTGTGGAGCGCACGATCTGGCTGCGGCTGAAGCTGATTGCCGATGCCGGTCTGGTGGGGCTGCCCAATGCCGGCAAGTCGACTTTCCTGGCGGCGGTGTCGAATGCCCGGCCGAAGATCGCCGATTATCCCTTTACCACGCTGGTCCCGAACCTCGGTGTGGTGGGGGTTGACGGGGCCGAGTTCGTGATGGCCGACATTCCCGGTCTGATCGAGGGGGCGTCCGAGGGGCGGGGCCTAGGCGACCAGTTTCTGGCCCATGTCGAGCGGTGCTCGGTCCTGCTGCACCTGGTGGATGGCACGTCGAGCACGATCACCAAGGATTATCGCACCATCGTGCATGAGCTGGAAGCCTATGCCGAGACCCTGGCCGACAAGCCCCGGGTGCTGGCCCTGAACAAGATCGACGCTTTGGACAAGAAGACGCTGGGCGCGCGCAAGCGGGCGCTCGAGAAGGCTTCGGGCGGGCCGGTGCATCTGATCTCGGGCGCCTCGGGCGAGGGGATCCTGCCGGTGCTGCGGGCGCTGATGGCGGAGATTCAGGCGAAGAAGCTGGCGGATCAGCCGGTGGTGGAGACGAAATGGCACCCCTGAGTGATGGGACGATGGTGGCGGCGCCTGACATCCGCAAGGCGCGGCGGCTGGTGGTCAAGATCGGCTCGGCGCTGTTGGTGGATCGCGACCGCGGGCTGAAGCAGGGCTGGCTGTCGGCGCTGGCGGTGGATGTGGTCGAGGCCAAGCTGCGCGGCACGGATGTCGTTCTGGTCTCGTCGGGGTCGATCGCGCTGGGCCGCAAGGTTCTGGGCCTGCCTGCGGGGGCGCTGACGCTGGAGCAGTCACAGGCCGCGGCGGCGGTTGGGCAAATCCGGTTGGCTCGGGCTTATGAAGAGGTTCTGGCCCCGCACGGGATCACCACCGCGCAGGTGCTGGTCACGCTGGAGGATACCGAGGATCGCCGCCGTTACCTCAACAGCCGCGCCACGATGGAGACGCTGTTGGGGCTGGGCGTGGTGCCGATCGTCAACGAGAATGACACGGTTGCCACGGATGAGATCCGGTTCGGCGACAACGACCGGCTGGCCGCGCAGATTGCGGTGACGGTTGGTGCGGATCAGCTGGTGCTGCTGTCGGATGTGGACGGTTTCTACACCGCCAATCCGAAGGAAGACCCGTCCGCTCAACGGTTTGACGTGGTGAGCCAGATCACCCCGGAAATCGAGGCGATGGCAGGGGACCCGATCTCGGGCCTGTCGAAGGGGGGCATGAAGACCAAGTTGCTGGCGGCCAAGACTGCGGTCGCGGGCGGCTGTGCGATGGCGATCATGGAGGGTTCGGTCCTGCGGCCGCTGAAGGCGCTGGCCGAGGGCGCGACGCGGACCTGGTTTGTGGCCGAGGGCAGCCCGCAAGTGGCGCGCAAGCGGTGGAT
>CAYTMV010000106.1:0-5171 GCA_964439015.1 uncultured Gemmobacter sp. | reverse complement strand
GACAGCTATGCGATCCTGTTCTCGCATCCCAAGGACTTCACGCCGGTCTGCACCACCGAGTTCGGCGCCGTCTCGCGGCTGCTGCCCGAGTTTGCGCGCCGCAACACCAAGGTGATTGGCGTCTCGGTCGATACCGTGTCCGAACACCACAAATGGAAGGTGGACATCGAGCAGGTCGCGCAGGCCAAACCCGATTTCCCGATCATCGACGACACCTCGCTGCAGGTCTCGAAACTCTATGACATGCTGCCTGCCGAAGCGTGGCTGCCCGATGGCCGCACCGCAAATGACTCGGCGTCAGTCCGCACCACCTTCATCATCGGCCCGGACAAGAAGATCCGGGTGATGCTGATCTATCCGATGACCGTGGGCCGCAACTTCGCCGAGATCCTGCGCGCGCTGGACGCGGTGCAGACTGCCGACACATACCCGATTGCCACCCCGGCCGACTGGAAAGTGGGCGAGGATGTGATCGTGCGCACCTCCGTCTCGCTGGAGGATGCCAAGGCACAATTTGGCGACATCAACGTCGTCCTGCCCTATCTGCGCAAGGCCAAGCTGCCGAACTGAACGATCGGCAACGAAAGACCGAGGCCCCGCGCGATGCGGGGCCTTTTCGTTGGCAGACCCTGAACAGCCATGCACCCAGCGCAACGCCGCATCGCAGAAAGGTCGTCTTGTCCTTTGGGGGCACCGGGTCCATTTACCCGTCAACCCAGCGCAACAGCGCAATGATTGTTCAGGAGATGACCATGGCTTACGTTGCCGCCCACCACACCTCGCCCTCGCACTCCGGCTCGTTTTTCGCGAAGATTTTCAACGGTATCGTTGAAATCTACAAACGCCGCGTAGCCTATATCGCTACTGTCAACGAACTGCGTGGTCTGTCTGATCGTGATCTGTCCGATATCGGCATCACCCGCTGCGAGATCGAAGCCGTGGCTCTGAAATCCGCCGAGCTGGCCTGATTTTGATATAGCTCCCCGGCTGCGCCGGGTGAGGAAATGTCTTGAAGACAGATCAATCCCGCGGTCATGCCGCGGGATTTTTCATGGATCGCCCTGCCCCAGCCCGTCCCGCAGCATATCCAGCGCCAGCGCCAGCATCGCTTCTGCGGCCTCGGGCGCCTCGGCCTCGACATAGACGCGAAACTCGGGCGCGTTGCCCGAAGGCCGCAGATGCAGGATGCGGCCCGTGGACAAGGCAAAGCGCGATCCGTCTGTATGATCGGTCAGGGCCGGGGTGCCGCCAAAGGGGGCCAGAAACGCGGCCATGGTCGCAGGGGCCGCCAGCTCTGAGAGAAACGCGCGTGCCGTCGCGACAGGCACGTTCTCCAGCCGGTCCGCAGCGGTGAAACGGGGCGGTTGCGCCGCGATCAGCCGGTCCAGACCGTCCGTTCGGCGCGCCTCGGACAGCACACAAACCATCGGCAACAGGCTGTCCCGGGTCATCAGCGGCGCAATCGGCCCGGCCGGACCTTCAGCGGCAAAGCCCAGCAGAAAGCCGCCATTGGCCTCATACCCCGCCACACGCCCCCCTGCCGCCGCCATCGCCGCAATCACGAAGGGGGAGCCGATCCGGGTACGAATCACCTGCGAAAACCGCGCGGCAGCCTCGACCCCGCTGTTGGACGAGACTGGGGTCACGACCACCTCCGCCCCCAGCACGGCTGCCGCGATCTGACCAAGGATGTCGCCGGGGATCACCCGGCCGCGCCCATCGGTCATCAGCGGCCGGTCGCCATCACCGTCGGTCGACAAGATCGCGTCCAGCCGGTGGGCAGCAGCCCATGCGGCCAGTTGCGCGCGCACAGCTTGCGGCACGGCCTCGGTATCGACCGGGATGAACTGGTCCGAGCGCCCCAATTCCAGGACCTCTGCCCCCAGCGCCGGCAGTGCGGCCAGCAGCAGATCGCGGCTGACCGAGCTGTGTGACCAGACGCCCAGCCGCAGACCGGCCAGCGCCTGAGGGCCAAAGCCCCGCACAACGCGCGCCACCCAGCCAGCCCCGGCGTTGCGGTCGAGCCGCGTGGCGGGGCCGGGCTTAAGCGTCACCTGCGCATCCAGGGCAGTCAGGATGGCTGCCTCTTCCGCCTTGGTGATCTCGCCGGCGGGCGTGTAAAATTTCAGCCCGTTGCGATCGGCAGGGATGTGACTGCCGGTAACCATGATCGCGGCCGCCCCTGCCGCCATCGCAGCCTGCGCCAGCGCGGGCGTGGGCAGCGCGCCGCAATCGACGGTGGCCAGCCCCAAGCCGCGCGCGGCCTCCAGCACCACCCCTGCCAGATCCGGCGAGGACGGCCGCAGGTCGTGCCCGACCCAAAGCGCCCCACCGGTAGGACAGGCTGTGACAAAGGCGCCGACATGATCGGCCACCAGATCCGCCGTCAACTCCACCACCAACCCGCGCAGGCCGCTGGTGCCGAATTTCGGTGCCATGGATGCCCCCTTTCGGCTGCGGTCAGTCGCGCGCATAGACATCCTCGTAGCGGATGATGTCATCCTCGCCCAGGTAGCTGCCGGTCTGCACCTCGATCAGGATCATCGGCAACTTGCCCGGGTTTTCCAGCCGGTGACGGGTGCCCAGCGGGATATAGACCGACTGGTTCTCGGACACGAGCTGCACCGCATCCCCGATCGTCACCCGCGCCGTGCCCTGCACCACGATCCAATGCTCGGCCCGGTGGTGATGGGATTGCAGGCTCAGCGCCGCACCGGGATGAACCATGATCCGTTTGACCTGAAAGCGGTCGCCCACAATCAGACTGTCAAACCAGCCCCATGGCCGGTGATCGCGCGGAAAGGCGGTGGCCTGCTTGGCGCCGCGAGCCTTCAGCGCCGCGACGGCATCCTTGACCTTCTGGCTGTCGGACTTGTGCGCAACCAGCACCGCGTCGGGCATGGCGACGGCGACGATGTCGGTCAGCCCGATCGCCACCAGCTCCTGCCCTTCGGCTTCGGCGCGCAGCAGGCTACCCTTGCAGTCGATGGCGGTGACGACACCGACAGCGACATTACCCGCGTCATCTGCCGCCACTTCCTGCCAGACGGCCTCCCAACTGCCCAGATCCGACCAGGCGCCGCGCCACGGCATGACCGACAGGTTCGCCGCCCGTTCCATGATCGCATAGTCGATCGAGATATCCGCCATCCGGGCGAAGGCTGTCGGGTCAAGACGACAGAAACCGAGGTCCGACCGCGCGCCCGCCACTGCGGCACGGGCCGGCTCCGGCATCTCGGGGGCATGCGCCTCGAAGGCGGCGATCATCGTGGCGGCGGAAAACAGAAAGATCCCCGCATTCCACAAATACCCCCCCTCAGCCAGCATTGCCAACGCCCGGGCGGTGTCGGGCTTTTCGACAAACCCCGCCAAGGGCTGAGGCGCATCCGCCAGCGGATCAGCGCCAGAGGCCAGCCGCAGATAGCCATAGCCGGTCTCGGGTCGGGTGGGCATGACGCCGAAAGTCACGATCTGCCCGGCCACGGCCTGCGGCAGGGCCGCCGCCACTGCCGCCCGAAAGCCTTTGGCATCCGGGATCACATGATCCGAGGGCAGCACCAGCATCACCGCCGCGGGATCCCTGTCCGCCAGCCACAGCGCCGCCGACAGGATCGCCGGTGCGGTGTTGCGCGCCTGCGGCTCGATCAGGATGCCCCGCGGCGTCACCCCGGCAGCGGCCATCTCATCGGTGACAATGAAACGGAAATCATCCGCCGTCAGCACCAGAGGCGCCGAGAACCCGGCTCCAGACACACGCTCCAGCGTGGTGCGGAACAGCGACTTGGTTCCCGTCAACGGCGCAAACTGTTTGGGGTAGCTTTGGCGTGACAAAGGCCACAGACGCGTGCCAGAGCCACCGCAAAGAACCACCGGGCAGATCACGTCGTCAGACTGCATTTCAACCTCTGATTGGCCACGCCTGCCTTGATAGGCCAATTTGCGCGGCGAGACACAAAACTATCGAACGGATGTGGCATTTTTTCGTTCGACGGGCCGAATCGCCATCTAAAAAACGCGACGTCGCGGCAAAAAGGGGGTGCGCCTTGCGGCTGGCTGGCCTAATCCAGCGTCACGGAAGCCATGACAGCGGACAGGTCAGAGATGCACATCGTAAACCGCACTTTCGACGAATTGCAGCCCGGCGACCATGCCGAGATCCGGCGGTTGTTGACGGCCGACGACGTCTATTCCTTTGCCGCCGTATCCGGCAATTTCAACCCGTTGCACCTGACGCGCGAGGATGAAGACCGCGACGGCCGGCCTGACGGCGTAGCGCCCGGAATGCTGGTGGCCTCGCTGATCTCGGCGGTTCTGGGCACGTTGCTGCCGGGGCCAGGGACCCTCTACAAGGCCCAGACCCTCGATTTTCATGAGCGCGTCCATGCCGGGGACGAGCTGTGCTGCCGGGTGACCGTGCTGGACAAGCAGGACGGCGAAGTGGTCCTGCGGACCGAGATCACCCGTCTGGACGACGGCGCGGTGGTGCTGACCGGGCAGGCACGGGTCATCGCCCCGGTCGAAAAGTTTGACCGCGAGGGGATCGAGATTCCGGGCCTGATCGTCCAGAGGCACCGGCATTTCGAGGCGCTCCTGGATCAAGCCCGTCCCTTGCCGGCGCTGCCCACCGCAGTGGTTTGCCCCGATGATGCCAACAGTCTTGGCGGGGCGCTGCTGGCCTGGCGCGAAAGCATCATCACCCCGATCCTGATCGGTCGGGCCGCAGCGATCCTTGAGACCGCCACCCAGATCGGGGCCGATCTTTCCGGGCTGGAGGTGATCGACGTGCCGGGCGACGTCGAGGCCGCGGCCATGGCCTGCAGCCTGGTGCATGAGGGGCGGGCGGCCGCGGTGATGAAGGGTCATCTGCACACCGACGACCTGCTGAAGCCGATGCTGGACAAGGTGACCGGCCTACGGATCGGGCGGCGCTTCACCCATATTTTCGTGATGGACGTGCCCGGCCAGCCCGAGCCAATCCTTGTGACCGATGCCGCCATCAACATCGCTCCGGATCTGGCCACCAAGGTGGACATCTGCCAGAACGCCATCGACCTTGCGCGCTCGCTGGGCATGGATCCAAGGGTGGGCGTGCTGTCGGCCGTCGAGACCGTGAACCCGGCGATCCAGTCCTCGCTGGATGCGGCGCTGCTGTCCAAGATGGCCGATCGCGG
>CAYTMV010000105.1:0-5214 GCA_964439015.1 uncultured Gemmobacter sp. | reverse complement strand
GTGATCCTGTTTGCCAAGGACAAGAAGGCGCAAGGCTATCTGGGGCAGGAGTTCGAGAAGCGCCGCGCCCGCAAGGGCTATGTCGCGCGGGTCTGGGGCCGGCTGGAGGGTGAGGGGCGCGTCGACCTGCCCCTTTGCGCCGATTGGCCCAACCGGCCGAGGCAGATGGTCAGCCACGAACATGGCCGCCCCGCCCAGACCGATTGGCACGCCGAAGATTTTGACGGCACGTCAACCCGCGTGCAGCTGCACCCGCTGACGGGGCGCAGCCATCAGTTGCGCGTGCATATGGCAGAACTTGGCCACCCGATCCTCGGCGATCCGATCTATGCCACCGGCCCGGCGCGGGATTTTCCGCGGCTGATGCTGCATGCCGAATGGCTGACGCTGCACCACCCGGAGGACGGGCGCACGATCACCTTCCGCGCGCCCTGCCCGTTCTGACCTCAGGCTTCGGCCTCGGGATCCCAGCCCGAGATCGCCTTGACCTCGAGGAATTCCTCGATCCCCCAGATGCCACCCTCGCGCGCGCGGCCCGATGCCTTGACGCCGCCAAACGGGCTGCCCAGCGCGCGGCTTTTGCCGTTCATCTGCACCATGCCGGATTTCAGTTTCAACGCCAGACGATTGCGGCGCGCACCGTCCTGGGTCTGAACGTAGTTGGTCAGGCCATAGGGGGTGTCATTGGCGATCGCCACGGCCTCCTCCTCGGTGTCGAAGGGGATCATGCTCAGCACCGGGCCGAAGATCTCTTCGCGCTCGATGGTCATGCCGGGGCGCACATCGGCAAAGACCGTGGGCTTGACATAAAAGCCGCGGTTGAAGCCTTCCGGCAGGCCCGGGCCGCCAGCGACCAGCCGCGCGCCCTCGTCGATGCCCTTCTGGATATAGGACCGGATCTGGTCCCACTGCCGCTTGTTGACCACCGGCCCGATATGCCGCCCCTCGTCATGGGCGGACCCCACGCGGGTTTCCGAGGCGACCTTGGCCGCAATCTCGACCGCGCGGTCATAGATCGGGCGCTCGACCAGCATCCGCGAGGGTGCGTTGCAGGATTGGCCGGTGTTGTCCATCATGTGCCGCACGCCGCGCTTGACCGCGTTTTCGTCCGCATCGGCAAAGATCAGGTTGGCGCCCTTGCCACCCAGCTCCAGCGTGACGCGCTTCAGCGTCTCGGCCGCCGCCTTGGAGATCGCGCGCCCTGCCCGGGTCGAACCGGTGAACGAGATCATCTCGACATCCGGATGCGTCGACAATTGCGACCCCACGCCCGCCCCGTCGCCATTGACAAGGTTGAAGACCCCTGGCGGAATACCGGCATCGTGGCAGAACTCGGCGAAGATCATCGCGTTCAGCGGGCTTTCCTCGGACGGTTTCAGCACGCAGGTGCAACCCGCCAGCAGCGCCGGGATCACCTTCAGCGCAATCTGGTTCATCGGCCAGTTCCACGGCGTGATCAGGCCCACCACGCCGATCGGCTCCAGCGCGATGCGGTCATTGGGGGTATCGGCGCGCAGCGGGCGCACCCACTGGATCTCGTCGAATGCCTTGAGGAAGCCCTTGGTGTGCCAGGGCAGACAGGGCGCCTGCTCGTTGCGGGCGTGATCGATGGGCGAGCCCATCTCGGTCGAGATTGCCCGCGCCAACTCTTCATGGCGGGCCTCGTATTGCTCAAGGATATTTTCCACCAGCGCCTTGCGCTGGGCGGGCGGGGTCGCGGCCCAGGCCGGGAACGCAGCCTTTGCCGCCGCCACTGCCGCATCCGTATCGGCCTGATCGCCGAGCGAAATCACCGCGCAGACTTCCTCGGTCGACGGGTCGATGACCGGGCAGTCGCGTGGTGCTGCGGGCGCAACCCAGGCCCCGTTGATGTAGAAATCGCGTTTTTCGATCATGGCGGCTCTCCGTTCGCTGTCGGCGGCATTCTGGCAGTGATTTGATCAAATTTCCATAACAAAGGGGCGGCCCGTGAAGGCCGCCCCCATGATTTTGCCCTGTCCGACGATCAGGTGAAGATAAAATCTGCCGAATTGATCGCGGTGTGCGCGATATCCTCGATCAGGATCGTCACGTTCGAGAACTGCACTCTAACATCGGTGCCAACATCGGTCACTGTAACCTGCGCGAAGGAAGTGGCACCGGCAGTGATCTCGATCCGGTCGCGTGTATCCTCGAAATCGACGATTGTATCGGTTCCGGCACCCGTAGCAAAAACGAAGCGGTCGGCAAAACCGCCACCGATCAGCCGGTCATTGCCTGCCTGACCGATCAATCGGTCATAGCCAACACTACCTGACAGGACATCGTTGCCGGCGCCACCCATCAGTAGGTCGTTTAGTTCCCCACCAAACAACCTGTCCGCACCAGCGCCGCCATTCAAGGTATCACTGCCGCCGCCGCCAATCAGCAAATCGTTCCCGGCCCCGCCGATCAAATTGTCCTGCCCTTCCTGGCCATTCAGCGTGTCCGCACCAAGACCGCCATTCAGGACGTTCCTTCCAGAGCCACCAGTCAGGCTGTCGGCACCGCTACCACCAGTCAAATTCTCGATAGATGCAAAGAAATCGATGCCTTGACCGGTATTCTGCGTCTGGTTCCCCCCCAAATAAACTCGAACGGGCGCACTGCCCGAGAATACGGCGGTGTCAATGCCTTCCCCGCCGATCAGCAAATCGTTACCGGCACCACCATTAAGCTGGTCGTTGCCCGCGCCACCATGCAGAGAGTCGTTTCCGGCGCCGCCTGACAAAGTGTCATTGCCGCCCAATCCGTGCAGCGTATCCGCCCCAATGCCCCCAATCAGGATGTTGGCGAGGTTGTTCCCCACCAGACTGTCACTTCCCGCGCCACCGGTGACGTTTTCGATAGAGATCAGCCGGTCCATCCCCTGTCCGGTATTCTGCGCCGTCGTAAGCGCCAGATTGACCCTCAGCGCGGCTCCGCCCGAAAACTCGGCCCGGTCAATGCCCGTTCCACCGTTCAGCAGGTCATTGCCACCGCCACCGTTCAGGACGTCGTTACCCGCGCCGCCGTAGAGCGAGTCGGCGCCCGTGCCGCCGATGAGAACATCATTGCCGGTTTCGCCATACAGGATGTCGTTGCCGTCATCGCCATAGAGGTAATCATTGCCGCCACGGCCAAAAACCGTGTCATTGCCGCCCAGCGCGAAATAGGTGTTGCGCGCATCGGTGCCGACATAGCGGTTCGGGCCATCGGTGCCAAAGCCACTCAACTCGCCATTGCGAACCATGAACTGCCAGACACCGGACACGCCGAGGTTACCTGCAGTATCTTCCAGCGCCAGAACCGAGGCCTGGTTGCCCGAGGCGGGCAGCTCGAAATACACGTCGCCCAACGAGAACCCTGCGCGGGCCACGGTGCCGCCCAGACCGCCCGAGCCACCAGACGCATCGCCCGTGGTCCAGTTGATCAGGTCATAGCGGAAGATGATTTCCATATTGCCGTCACCGCGATCACGCAGCTCAAGCTGGAAGGTGTTGAGGCGGTCGATGTTGTAACTGTAATATCCAGTCCACGCCCAGGTCACCACGATGCTGTCGCGGGCCTCGTTGAAATCCCAGAACACGCCATCATTGCGGTTCGGGACATCCTCGCGCGTGTCCACGTCAGCCCAGAACGGGGCGATGATGTTCTGCCCCGTGGTGCCACCGATAATGCCCGGCGTGTAAGACGACAAACCATAGCCGAAGGTGATGTTGCCGTTGTTGTTGACATAGAGCGAGGTGAAATTCTCGTTCCCGATGTTGATCCCGTTCTGGAAGATCGAGGTGATGTCGACGGCGGGGGAAGAATACCCGTCGTCGTTGCGGTAAAGAACATTCTCACCAAAGGGCAAAGGATTGTTGGTCGTCACTACAGAATAGTTCAAAGCATTCGTCGCCATGGGAACCCCTCCTAGGTTTCGCGAGAGACCTTAGTTGATTCGTTTCGAATCACAATGAGGCAGATCATTGTTTCAACCGTGCCTTGCGGCCATTCAACCGGACCCTGTAACGGCAGGATAAAAGCCGGCACTTTGCCTGGTTTCCAGCGGATGCTAGACACCCGGCAGGCGGAAAAAGGACCATGCCATGTTCGGCTTTCTGAAACGCGCGCGCAGCGTGACCAAACTCGCCTTCGACCCGCCGCGGCCCGCGCAGGATCGTCACGGCATCGCACTTGTGCTGATCGTGCGGAACGAGGCACGCCACATCGCGGAATGGGCGCGTTTTCATCTGGCAGCCGGGGTGCGCCACATTCATGCCTATGACAATGGCTCGACCGACGGCACGGCCGAGGCGCTGCTTGCAGCGGCCGGCGGCCAGGCCAGCGTCATTCCCTGGGATCAGAAGCTGCGCGACGCCCGCCGCGGGCTGGAGTTGCACAATCAGGTTCTGGCTTATGCCCATGCCACCCGCAATTTCGGCGAAAGATATCGCTGGATGAGCTTTATCGATGTGGACGAGTTTCTGGTGCCGAAACAGGCCGACAGCCTGCCAGCAGCCTTGGCGCATCTGGAAGGGTGCAGCAACATCAGCCTGCCGTGGCACATGTTCGGCCGCTCGGGACATCTGGATGCACCGGCGGGTGGGGTGGTGGAGAATTATACCCGCCGCAATCCGGACCCGATGGATGACACCAAGGGGTTGCGGAACTTCAAGATGATCGTCGATCCCTGCACGGTCACGGCGATGAAGGTACACGAAATCTGGTGCGGATCAGATCAGACCTGCAACGACCGGGGCGAGGCGTTCACCCTGAAAACCCGCACCGGGCGCGATTTCTATTCCGCCGACCACATCCAGTTGAACCACTATTACACCCGCTCCGACGCCGAGTTGCGGGCCAAGATCGCCCGCGGCCCCAACCTGACCACGCCCGACGCCGACCACCTGCGCCGGGTGATGCGCAAGGTTGCGGCAATCGAAGCGGCCGAGGTGGCCGACACCACCGCGCCGGATTTCCTTCGCAGGGTCGGCACCCAGGTCTGATCAGCCTTGCGCGAGTGGGGGCTGCACTTTGCCGGCATTTCCGGTATGCCATGCGCGACAGCGGCTTTTCTGAAAGGTATCGCCATGGCGCTTCGCATCAACGACATTGCCCCCGACTTCACCGCCGACACCACCGCGGGTGAAATCGGCTTTCACGACTGGATCGGTGACAGCTATGCGATCCTGTTCTCGCATCCCAAGGACTTCACGCCGGTCTGCACCA
>CAYTMV010000104.1:0-5500 GCA_964439015.1 uncultured Gemmobacter sp. | reverse complement strand
CCGATGATCAGGAACACCGGCAAGATGACGCCGGCCGCGATGGTCATGCGTCGCTGTCCGGCAGGTCGATCTGCATCCCGTCAAACGCGGGCCGGATATGCGCGGGCAGCTCGGCCTCCAGCGCGGCATGGTCGAGATCGAGATGCATGTTGGTCAGCACCGCCTGTTCCGGGTTCACCCGCGCGATCCACTCCAGCGCCAGGTCGAGATGGGCGTGGGTCGGGTGCGGTTTGCGGCGCAGCGCATCGACGACAAAGCAGGTCGTGCCTTCCAGCACCGGCCAGCTTTCCTCCGGGATGGCCACGGCATCGGGCAGATAGGCCAGGCCCGCGATGCGGAAGCCCAGGGCGATGATCGAGCCGTGATCGGCCTGAAACGGCACCAGCCGCACCGGCCCGCCGGGCCCATGCACCGCAAATGGCCCCTCGATCGCGTGCAGGTCCAGGATCGGCGGATAGGGAGAGCCCGCAGGCGCCTCGAATGCATAGCCAAAGCGGGCCAGCAGGTCGGCGCGCGTGGGGGCATCGGCCCAGACCGGCAGGCGACGGCGGATGTTGAAGACCACCTGCCGCAGATCGTCCAGCCCGTGCAGGTGATCGGCGTGGGAATGGGTAAAGACCACCCCGTCCAACACGCCCACCCGCGCGTCCAGCAGTTGCTCGCGCATGTCGGGCGAGGTGTCGATCAGCACGCGGGTGATGCCCTCCGCCCCGAACCGCTCGACCAGCAGCGAGCAGCGGCGCCGGCGGTTCTTGGGGTTGTTGGGGTCGCAGGCGCCCCAGTCCACCCCATCGGGGCCATGGCCCAGCCGGGGCACGCCGCCGGATGATCCACAGCCAAGGATGGTGAAGCGATGCATCAGGCGGCCTTCCGGTCAGGCTTGGCTGCCTTGGTGAACAGCCGGTCGAAATTGGCGGTGGTGGCAGCGGCAAATTCGGCCGGGGTCAGGCCAAAGATCTCGGCCCCCTTGGCGGCGGTAAAGGCGGTATAGGCGGGCTCGTTGCGTTTGCCGCGATAGGGCACCGGGGCCAGATAGGGGCTGTCGGTCTCCAGCAGGATGCGGTCGAGGGGGGCTGCGGCGAAGATGTCGCGCAGCTCCTGACTTTTCGGGAAGGTGGCGATGCCCGACATCGACAGGTAAAAGCCCAGATCCAGCGCGGCCTTTGCCAGCCCCGCGCCCGACGAAAAACAATGCATCACGCAGGTGTAAGGCCGGGCGCGATAGCCCTCGGTCAGGATTGCCGCCATGTCGTCATCGGCGGCGCGGGCGTGGATGATCAGCGGCAGGCCGGTCTCTTGCGCGGCCTCGATATGCACCCGCAACGCGGCCCGTTGCGCCGCGGCGCTGTCGGCGGTGTAGTGGTAATCCAGACCGGTCTCGCCAATGCCCACCATTTTCGGATGGCTGGTCAGCGCCACCAGATCGGCCACGGTGACGGGCGGATGTTCGGCCACGCTCATCGGATGGACACCCGCGGCGAAGAACACGCCCTCATGCGCCTCGGCAATCTGGCGGACGCGGGGCAAAGCGTCGAGGCGCGTGCAGATCGTCACCATTCGCCGCACACCCGCCGCGCGGGCTTTGGCGATGATGTCATCCAGCGCGCCGTCAAAATCCGGGAAATCCAGATGGCAGTGGCTGTCCACGATCTCGGGGGGCAAGTCGGTCATGTTTCACCTTGCGGCGAGCCGTGCCGCCGTCGCGTCGATCGAGAAGACCATATCCATGAGAAGTGCGGTAGGGTCAAGGTTGACTGCCCGCCCACGCCGGGCCCGCTGGCCCAGACCCTGGGCCAGATCGGCCCATTCGCGCGCGGCGAAAGTGTCGGGGGACAGGCGGGCCAGAAGGGCGGCCTCGCCCGGTGCGGCCTCGGGCAGGGGCTGCCCGGTCGCGCCATAGCGCGCAGCGCGCGACAACAGCAGGTCCAGAAGCGTCAGCCCCAGATCAAACCGCGCCTCGCGCCCCTTGCCGGACAGGCTTTCGGCCAGCGTCAACGCCCGCCGGCGATCCAGCCGCGGCAGGCCCGCCAGCAGCTCTATCAGATCGGCATAGAGTTTCAGCCCGTCGAGATTGGTCAGCCGGATTGCCGCGCCCACCGATCCGTCGGCCAGTTCGGCCAGCGCCACCGGGTCGTCCGCGCCGCCGCCTGCCGCCTGCAGGGCCGCGGTCAGATCCACGCTGTCCAGGGCCCGCAGCCTGAGCGTGCGGCAGCGCGAGCGGATGGTGGGCAAGAGCCCGAAAGGCTGGTGCGAGATCAGCAGGAAGGTCACTTTCTCGGGCGGCTCTTCCAGCAGTTTCAGCAGCGCATTGGCGGCCTGCGGGTTCATCTCGTCGGCGGCATCGACAATCGCCACCCGCCGCCCGCCATCGGCGGCGGTCAGGCTGAAGTAATCCTTCATCAACCGCACCTCGCCCACGAGGATGTCCTGCGTGACCATCGTCTCGCGGTCGTTCAAGCCGCGCCGCAGCAGATAGAGCCGCGGCTCGGACAGGGCGGCAAGGCGGCGCGACACCGGGTGGTCGGCCGGAATGTCCAGCGTTGCGGGCGGGGGCGGAGCGAACATGCCGCCGTCATCCTCGGGCGTGGCCAGCAGAAACCGCGCGATCCGCCAGGCCAGCGTGGCCTTGCCCAGGCCCCGCGGCCCGGTGATCAGCCAGGCGTGATGCAGGCGGCCGGCGTTGAATGCCTCGAGAAACGCGGCTTCGGCTTCCGATTGGCCAAACAGGCGCAGAGTTTCGCGCGGGTGGGGGGCACCTTCGACCCGGTCGGGTTCGGGGAAATCGGCAATGCGGGTGGCGGGCATCCCTCAGACCCCGAGATGGGCGCGGGCCAGCGCCAGAACATCGGCCCCCACCTCTGCTGGCGCGCGCGCGCCCTCGACCACGCGAAAACGCGGCTGGGTGCCCGCCAGCGCCAGAAATCCCGCCCGCATCCGCGCCTGCATCTCCAGCCCCATCTCCTCGAACCGCATCTCGGTGCCGGCGCGGGCCGTGGCGCGGGCCAGCCCGGTTTCGGGGGCGATGTCGATCAGAAAGGTCAGGTCAGGCTCTACCCCGATCATCAGCGCGTGCAGCCGGTCTACCGTGGCGGCCAGATCGCCACGGGTGATGCCCTGATAGATGCGGGTGCTGTCGGCAAACCGGTCGGTGATGACCACCGCGCCGCGCGCCAGCGCCGGGCGGATGGTTTTTTCCAGATGGTCGCGGCGGGCCGCGGTGAACAGCAGCAACTCGGTTTCCGGCGACCACCGGTCGGCTGCGCCTTCCAGCACCAGTTGGCGGATCTCTTCGGCACCGGGGCTGCCGCCCGGCTCGCGGGTCAGCACGACCTCGAGGCCCAGCCCCAGCAAGGCATCCGCCAGCAACCGCGCCTGCGTGCTTTTGCCCGAGCCGTCGATGCCCTCGAAGCTGAGAAACCGGCCCGCCATTGCCGGATCAGCTGGCGGCTTCGGCAGGGAAGAACCGGCGCATCAACACCTGCGCCGCGGTCATCAACCGTTGCGGAAAGCCGGCGGCGGCCACATCGCCTTCGGCCACCAGCGCCACGCGGGCGTCGGGCAGGCCGGGGATATGCACGACCAGTTCGCCCAAGGCGTCGCCCTTGGCGATCGGCGCCTTGATCGGGCTGGTATAGGCGACCTCGGCGGTGATCTGTTCCTGCACCAGGGCCGGGACCAGACGCGAGACATCCTCGGCCGGGACAAGCCCCACCTTTGCGGCCTCGCCCAGCCAGACCGGCGCCTCGGCCACGCGGGTGCCGCCCTTGACCAGCGTCTTCATCGAGAATTGCCGGAAGGCCCAGGCCACGATCCGCTCGGATTCCTCGGCGCGGTCCTTTTCGGAAGCGAGCCCGGTGATCGCGAACACCACCCGCCGCTCGCCCTGCTTGGCCGAACCGACCAGCCCGTAACCCGCCTCGGAAGTGTGGCCGGTCTTGAGGCCATCCGCCCCGATCCCCAGCTTCAACAGCGGGTTGCGGTTGAAGCGGTTGGCGGCGGCGCGATCCTTGTAGTTATATTCGGTCTCGGCGAAGATCGGATAATATTCAGGAAATTCCTCGATCAGCCGCACAGTCAGGATGCCCAGATCCTCCATCGACATGCGGTGGTTCGGATCAGGCCAGCCCGAGGCGTTGGCGAAGGTCGAGTTTTCCATCCCCAGCGCCCGCGCCCGCTCGGTCATCTGCGCTGCGAAGTTTTCCTCGCTGCCTGCCAGCCCTTCGGCCACGACAATGCAGGCGTCGTTGCCGGAATTGACGATCATGCCATGCAGCAGTTCTTCGACCGTAGGCCGGTCGGTTTCCTGCAGGAACATGGTCGAGCCACCGCGCGATGTCATCTCCTTGGCGCGCGACGAGACCGCAAACTCGGTATCCATCGTCACGCGGCCATCGCGCAGCGCCTCGAACAGCATGTTGATCGTCATCAGCTTGGACATCGAGGCCGGCGGCAGCGGCTGGTCGGCATTCTTGTCCAGAAGCACGGTCTTGGTGGTCAGGTCATAGACCCATGCCCCGCTGGCCATCGTGTCGAAAGCCTGCGCCAGCGTGGGCGCGATGGACAGCAGGGCGGCAAAGGCCAGACGGCGCAGCATCAGGCGGTCCTTTCCGGTTATTTCAGCGCATAGGCATCGGCAAAGCCGAGGCCCTTGATCTTGGCCAGAAGGGCAGCCTTGTCGCCCGATCCGCTGGCGGTCACCGACCAGTGGTTCTTGCCCTGGGTCTGGCCCTGTTTGACGGTGGCGGCGATGCCGGCCTTTTTCAGCGTATCGGCGGCACGCTTGGCATTGGCCTCGATCGAGAAGATGCCGATCTGCACCCGCAGCGACCCGCCCGCAGGGGCTGGACTGGCCGGGGCCGCAGCAGCGGGCTTGGTCTCGGGCTTGGCGGCCGGCTTGGCCGCGGCGCCGGGGGCAGGGGGGGGCGGCCGGGGCGGCGCCCGGCTTGGCCTGCGCCTTGTCGATGGCACCGGCGGCAATCTGGTCCAGCGTCTCGGTCTCGACCGTTTCGGCCGCATCAAGGATCGGTTTGGTGGCGTCGACCGCGGCCGGCGCTTCTTCGCGGCGCAGGGCGGTCACGTTGATCTTGGCCGGCTGCCCGGCAAGGATCCCCAGCGCCTCGGCAGCGTCAGAAGAAATCTGCAACGCCGGGCCGGGATTTTCCCGCTCGCGCCGGAACAGCGCCCCGATCACGAACTTGCCATTGGCCGGATTGCGCAGGATCACCCGCTCGGGATCCTCGGCGGTGGGCGAGGCGACCCAGACGCCGCCCAGCGACGGCCGTCCATCCCACAGCGCCGTGTCGGTGACCTGAAACACCTCGGGCGCCTCGACATCGCGATCCACCAGCTTGACCGAGGTGGCCCCGGCCACGCTTTCCTCGGCCGGCGCAGCCGTGCCCGGTTTTGCGATGCTGGCAAAGGGGTTAGTCCCTTCCTGACAGCCCGCCAGAACCAGCGCGGCGAGGCCCGCCGCCAGCACGTGTCGCGTCATCGCCTTGCC
>CAYTMV010000103.1:0-5927 GCA_964439015.1 uncultured Gemmobacter sp. | reverse complement strand
ATGTCACGGTGCAGGCCGAGGTTCTGTCGATCCTCGACGGGCTGGTGCGCGATCGCGGCATGGGGCTGATCTTCATCAGCCACGACCTGCGGCTGGTCGCGCGGTTCTGCGATCGGGTGTTGGTGATGTATAAAGGCCGCGTGGTCGAGGAACTGGCGGCGGGCGATCTGATGGCCGCACAGCACCCCTATACCCGCGGGCTGCTGAATTGCCTGCCGCGCATCGGTGGGCCGCGCCAACCCTTGCCGGCGCTCGACCGCACGGGAGATTGGGCCGAATGACCGCCTTGATCGAGATCGACACCCTCACCGTCACCTACCGCGCGAAGGGGCAGGAGGTGCAGGCGGTGCAAGGCGTCAGCCTGTCGGTGGCCAAGGGCGAAAGCTATGGTCTGGTGGGCGAAAGCGGGTCGGGCAAGTCAACGATCCTGCGGGCGATCTGCGGGCTGGCGCCGGTATCCGGCGGCACGATCCGCATTGCCGGCCAGCCGGTCCGGCGCGGCCGCGATTTCGCCCGGCAGGTGCAGATGGTGTTTCAGGATCCCTATGCCAGCCTGCACCCCCGCCATACCATCGACCGGACGCTGTCCGAGCCGCTGGCGATCCACGGCATCGGCGGCGCGGATCAGAAGGTGCCCGCCGCGCTTGAGGCCGTGGGCTTGCCCGCCGCCTTCCGCTTTCGCTTTCCGCATCAGCTTTCGGGCGGGCAGCGCCAGCGCGTGGCCATCGCCCGCGCCCTGATGCTCGAGCCGCCGATCCTGCTTCTGGACGAGCCGACCTCGGCCCTGGACGCCAGTGTGCAGGCCGAGGTGCTGAACCTTCTCAACCGCCTGCGCGCCGAGCGAGGGTTGACGTTTCTGATGGTCAGCCATGACCTTGCAGTGGTCGATCACATGTGCGACCGACTTCTGGTGATGCAGCACGGCCGCGCGGTCGAGGAATTGGCGCGTGACGATCTGGCCGCCGCGCGGATGAAAACCGATTACGCCCGCAGCCTGTTCGAGGCCAGCGCCGACCGGCTGATGGGCGCCTGAAAGGAGTCCGGCATGATCCCGGTGATCGACGGCCATAACGACTTTGTGCAACGCCTGATCGAAGACCCGTCGCGGCGGCAAGAGATCTGGGCCAATGGCATGGGGCAGGGGCATCTGGACCTGGCCCGCATGCAAGCCAATGGTTTTGCCGGCGGATTTTTTGCGGTCTGGAACGCCTCGCCGGATCGTGGCGACGGCGCCGCCCGCAACGCGATGATGCAGGCCCCGCCCTATGATCTGCCGCTGCCCGAGCCTGTGAGCCTGCCCGCCGCACAGGCGCAGGCCATGGCGCAGTTCGGGGCGTTGCTGTGGATGGAGCGGGCAAGTGCCGGCCGCTTTCGCTGGGTGCGCAGCGCCGCCGATTTCCGCGCGGCGATGGATGCGGGCGTCGTCGCCGGCATCCTGCATATGGAGGGTGCGGAGGCGATCGATGAAGACCTCGATGCGCTGCACGTCTTTCACGCGATGGGGCTGGTCAGCCTCGGGCCGGTCTGGTCGCGGCCCACGGCCTTTGGTCATGGCGTGCCGTTCTGTTTTCCGCGCAGCCCCGATATCGGGCCTGGCCTGACCGATGCTGGCAAACGGCTGGTGGCCGAATGCAACCGGCTGCGGATCCTGATCGACCTCAGCCATCTGAACGAAGCCGGGTTCTGGGATGTCGCCCGCCTGTCCGACGCGCCACTGGTCGCCACCCATTCCAACGCCCATGCCCTGTGCCAATCCACCCGCAACCTGACCGATCGGCAGTTGGACGCCATTCGTGACAGTGACGGTATGGTGGGCGTGAATTTCGGCGTGGCCTTCCTGCGCGACGACGGGATCAAGCGCGCCGATTGCGGTCTGGAGCCGATCTTGCGGCATCTGGACTATCTGATTGAAAAGCTGGGCGACGGGCGCGTGGGCTTCGGCTCGGATTTCGACGGCACGCTGATCCCCGATGCGCTGGGCGGCGCGCAGGGCCTGCCTGCGCTGCTGCACGCCCTGGAGGGCCACGGCTTTGACCGCCCGTTGATCGAGCGGCTGGCCCATGGCAACTGGCTGGCGGCGATGGCCCGCACCTTCGGGGCATGACGGGGCATTCCATGGCCAAATTGCCGCCCTTGGCGCGCATGGCGCTGGCGTTGGTCATTGGTGCGGCCGGGGGCGGCACGTTCTTCGCACTCGGCCTGCCGCTGCCGTGGATGCTGGGGTCGATGTTTGCGACCATGGCGGCGGCGGTGGGGCGCGCGCCCGTCACCTCTCCCGGCCGTCTGCGGCCCGTGGTGGTGGCGGTGATCGGGGTGATGTTGGGCGCGCGTTTCACGCCCGAGGTTCTGGCGCAGGCCGGCGCATGGGTGGGCACGCTGGCGATCCTGTCAGTCTACATCATTCTGGTTTCGGCGATTGTCGTGCCCTTCTACCGTTTCGCTGGGCGGTTGGACTGGACCACCGCCTATTTCGCCGGCATGCCCGGCGGCCTGACCGAGATGATCGAGTTCGGCGAGGCGCGTGGCGCCACGGTGCCGCCGATCATCCTCGCCCATAGCCTGCGCATCGTGATGACGATTGCGCTGGTGGCTTTCTGGTTCAGGGTGGTGATGGGGCATGAGGTTGGCGCGGCGCCCGGGCCAGCGGCGGGCAGTCTGACGCTGGCGGATGCAGGCTTGCTGGCCTTGGCCGCGCTGATCGGGGCGTGGCTGGGCCGCGTGCTGCGCTTTCCCGCGCCGGCCTTTCTGGGGCCTATGCTGGTCTCGGCGCTCCTGCATCTGGCCGGGCTGACCAAGGCCGCGCCGCCCGCGGTGCTGGTATCGGCGGCGCAGGTGGCGCTGGGGGCGGTGCTGGGCTGCCGGTTTCAAGGCATCGCGCCCGGCACACTTTTGCGGGCCGGCTGGCTGGCGCTGGGATCGACCGTGCTGACGCTGGCGCTGGCGGCCCTGGCCGGCCTGGCGATGCGCGCCGTGGCCGGCACGCAGATCGAGCAGGCCATCCTGGCTATGGCCCCCGGCGGTCTGACCGAGATGGGCCTGATCGCGCTGGCGATACACGCCGATGTGGCCTTTGTCGCGCTGCACCATGTGGCGCGCATCCTGCTGGTGTTGTTGCTGGCGCCGCTGGCGTTCCGGTGGGTTGAGCGGCGTTAAAGCGTGGCGGCCAGCCGTGTGCCCTGATCGATCGCGCGCTTGGCGTCCAGTTCGGCCGCCACATCCGCGCCGCCGATCAGATGCACCTCCACCCCTTGCGCATGCAGCGCGGGCAGCAGGCCGCGCTCGGGGTCTTGCCCGGCACAGATCACCACCGTGTCGGCGGGGATCACCTGTGCCGTGCCGTTGATGGTGACGGCAAGCCCCTCCGGCGTGATGGCGTCATAACTGACACCGCCCAGCATCTTCACCCCCTTCATCTGCAAGGCGGCGCGGTGGATCCAGCCAGTGGTCTTGCCCAGACGGCGGCCGGGTCGCTCGGGCTTTCGTTGCAGCAACCAGACCTGCCGGGCAGGGGCCTCGGGCTGCGGGCCCTCCGGTGCCAGACCGCCGGGGGTCACAGCCGGGTCGCCCACCCCCCATTCGCGACGCCAGAGGGTCGGGTTCAGGGTCGGGCTTTCGCCGTGATGGGTCAGGTATTCGGCCACGTCAAACCCGATGCCGCCCGCGCCGATGATCGCGACCCGGTTGCCGACGGGGGCGCCTTGCAGCACCTCGCGATAGGATAGCACATTCCGCCCGTCCTCGCCGGGCACGCCCGCTGTCCGCGGGGTGACGCCCGTGGCCAGCAGCACCACGTCAAATCCGGCCAAAGCCTGCGGCGTGGCCTCTTGTCCGAGATGCAGGGTGATCGGGCTGGCGGCCACCTCGGCCGTGAACCAGTCGATCAAGCCGGCAAACTCTTCCTTGCCGGGGATGGTGGCGGCCAGATGCAGTTGTCCGCCCAGACGGTCGCTGCGGTCAAACAATGTGACCGCATGGCCACGCTGCACCGCCGTCAGCGCGGCCGACAGGCCCGCCGGTCCCGCGCCCACCACGGCGATGCGGCGCGAAGTGGTGGCGGGAGCAAGCACGATCTCGGTCTCATGGCAGGCGCGCGGATTGACGAGGCACGAGGTCAGCCGCCCCGAGAAGGTATGATCGAGGCAGGCCTGATTGCAGGCGATGCAGGGGGCAATGTGGCGGGCGCGCCCGGCGGCCGCCTTGGCGATGAAATCCGGGTCGGCCAGGAAGGGCCGCGCCATCGACACCATGTCGGCCATGCCACCGGCCAGCAGGCCCTCTGCCACCTCGGGCGTGTTGATCCGGTTCGAGGTGATGACCGGGATCGAGACTTCGGGGCGCAGCCGTCCGGTCAGATGCGCAAAGGCCGCCCGCGGCACCGAGGTGGCAATCGTCGGCACCCGCGCCTCGTGCCAGCCGATGCCGGTGTTCAGCACCGATGCGCCCGCACCCTCGATGGCCTTGGCAAGCTGCACCACCTCGTCCCAGCTTGAGCCGTCGGGGATCAGGTCGATCAGCGAGATGCGATAGATCAGCACGCCATCGCCAATGGCCGCGCGCACCCGGCGCACCACCTCGACCGGCAGGCGCATGCGGTTGGCGTAATCGCCCCCCCAGCGATCGGTGCGGTGGTTGGTATGGCGCACGAGGAACTGGTTCAGGAAATACCCTTCCGAGCCCATCACCTCGACCCCGTCATACCCGGCCTCGATGGCGCGGGCTGCGGCGGTCGTGATGTCGGCGATCTGCTTTTCAATCCCGTCCTCGTCCAACGCGCGTGGGGCGAAGGGCGAGATTGGCGATTTGATTGCCGAAGGGGCCACGCATTCCGGCCCATAGGCATAGCGCCCCGCATGCAGGATCTGCATCGCGATCCGCCCGCCTTCGGCATGCACGGCATCGGTGACGCGGCGGTGGTTGGCAATGTCGGTGGCGGTAAACAGCCCCGCCGCGCCGGGAAAGACGCCGCCCTCGCGGTTCGGGGCCATGCCTCCGGTGACGATCAGCCCCGCCCCGCCCTTGGCGCGGGCCGCGTAAAAGGCCGCCACCCGGCCCCAATCGCCCGTTTCTTCCAGCCCGGTATGCATCGAGCCCATCAGGCTGCGATTGCGCAGCGTGACATTGCCAAGCGTGATCGGGGCAAGCAGATTGGGATATGGCATGGCGTCCTCCTGATTGCGGCCAAGATGGCGGGGTCGCGCGCCGCTGTCACCGGCAACGCTGCGTCAGTCGGGCAGATCGGTCGCCAGTTCGGCCTCCAGAAACCGCTCCAACGCGTCCAGATCGACGGGATCGAACAGCCCGAACCCCTGCATCCAGACCGAGGCGGCGCGCAACGCATCTGGCTCCAGCTTGCACCAGATCACGCGACCGCGCCGCTCGCGGCTGATGAGGCCGGCATCGGCCAGAACACCCAGATGCTTTGAGATCGCGGCCAGAGAGATGCCGAAGGGTTCGGCCACGTCGGTCACGGCCATGTCGTCCTCCAGCAACATCTGCAGGATCGCCCGGCGGGTCGGATCGGACAGCGCGGCAAAGGTGGCGTCAAGTCGGGCGGCATCAGTCATGGCGGTCACAGTGGCCGGGTTGCGGGCCATCGTCAACCGTCCGGTTGAATATGAAAGGGGGCGGATTGGTGGCGCAAACAGCCCGCGATGGCCGAGGGGCGGTGGCGTGCTGATGGAAGAAAACAATGATACTGCAATTAGTTATGCCTCATTGATCCTGCGTTATCCTTGCTTGACTCTGTCCCCCGCCCCCGTCTAGGTTCCGCCCGACTGTTGCGGGGATGGATATCATGCCGGACGAACCCGATACCGACCGTCTGCAGGCGCTTGAGGCGCGGCTGGCCAAGGTGCGGAAGACCGACACGAAGGAAGCCCCCGCCAAGGCATACTCGCAGGGCGAGGTTGCCTGGAGGATGGTGATGG
>CAYTMV010000102.1:0-5982 GCA_964439015.1 uncultured Gemmobacter sp. | reverse complement strand
AATCTCTCGTTCGGATCGGTCGGCGGCCCGGAGCGGCGCACCGAGATCGTCACGCTGGCCAATGGCCATGAAGAGCGCAACAGCCCCTGGGCCCATGCCCGCCGCCGCTATGACGCGGGCGTGGGGTTGCGCAGCCTGGACGATGTGGCCCATCTGATCGCGTTTTTCGAGGCGCGGGCCGGGCAGGTGCATGCGTTTCGCTGGAAGGACTGGGCGGATCACAAATCCTGCCTGCCTTCGCATCAGGTGGGGGCGCTGGACCAGAACCTTGGCCGCGGCGATGGGGTGCAGCGGGTCTGGCAGCTGCAAAAGACCTACCGCTCGGGCGACAATTTCTACACGCGCGTGATCCGCAAGCCGGTGGCGGGCACCGTGCAGGTGGCCGTGGACGGGGTAGCCCTGGCCGAAGGCCTGCATTGGAACGTCAATATCGCCACCGGCGAGATCAGCTTTGTCGATGCGCCCGATCAGGGGGTCGAGGTCTCGGCCGGGTTTGAGTTCGACGTGCCGGTGCGCTTTGACACCAACCTGATCCAGACCTCGGTTGCGTCGTTTCAGGCCGGCGATCTGGTCTCGGTTCCGGTGGTGGAGGTGCGGGTGTGATGGATGTCGCAGGGTTTCACCAGCATCTGCAATCGGGCGCGACCACGGTTTGCCGCTGTTGGTCGGTGACCCGCCGCGATGGCGTGGCGTTTGGTTTTACCGACCATGACCGTGATCTGGCGTTCGAGGGCGTAACCTTTCGCGCCGATACCGGGCTGACCGCGCGGGCGCTGGCGCAATCGACGGGCCTGTCGGTCGACAATACCGAGGCGTTGGGCGCGTTGTCGGATGCGGCCGTAACCGAGGCCGACATTCTGGCCGGGCGGTTTGACGGGGCTGAGGTGCGGCACTGGCTGGTGAACTGGCAGGATGTGCGCCAGCGGGCGCTGCAATTTGCCGGCACCATCGGCGAGATTCGCCGCGGGGGCGGCGCCTTCGAGGCCGAGTTGCGGGGCCTGTCCGAGCTGCTGAACCGGCCGATCGGGCGGGTTTATCAGCGCCATTGCCCGGCGGTGCTTGGCGACGCGCAGTGCCGGGTTTCGCTGGAGAACCCGACATTTTCGGTCGAAACGACGGTGCTTGCGGCCGAGGATCGGACGGTGCTGCGCTGCGGGGGCTTGGGCGGTTTTGCCTCAGGCTGGTTCGAGCGGGGCAGGCTGCTGGTCAAGACCGGCGCGGGCGCGGGTATCAGCGCCGCGATCAAGCGCCACCGCCGCGCGGGCGGGGGGGCCGAGATCGAACTGTGGCAGGCGCTGGGCGCCGATCTGGTGCCGGGTGATCTGATCCGGCTGGAAGCAGGCTGTGACAAGCGGGCTGAGACCTGCCGCGCCAAGTTTGCCAACTTTCTGAACTTTCGCGGCTTTCCGCACATCCCCGGTGAGGATTGGCTGACCACATTCCCCGCGCGTGACGGCGTCAATGACGGCGGGAGCCTGAACCGATGACCACAGAGCCGAAGACCATGGGCGAAAAGGTGGTGGCTGAGGCGCGGGGCTGGATCGGCACGCCCTATGTGCATCAGGCGGCCTGCAAGGGCGCGGGGACCGATTGTCTGGGCCTGATCCGGGGCGTCTGGCGGGCGCTGATCGGCCCCGAGCCCGAGGACGTGCCGCCCTATACGATGGATTGGGCCGAGCCTGCCGGGCAGGAGGTGCTTTTGGCGGCAGGTCTGCGGCTGTTGCGGCCCAAGGGTCTGGCCGAGGCCGCGCCGGGCGATGTGCTGCTGTTTCGCATGCGGGACGGCGCGATTGCCAAACATCTGGGGATCGCGGCCGAGACCGGCGCGCGGCCCACTTTCATTCACGCCTATACCGGGCATGGGGTGGTGGAAAGCCCGCTCTCTGCGCCCTGGGCGCGCCGGATCGCGGCGCGCTTTGCCTATCCTGAAGGAGTGCTGTGATGGCGACGATCGTTCTTTCGGCCGCGGGGGCTGCGCTGGGGGCCAGCTTTGGCGGCACGGTCCTGGGCCTGTCCAGCGCGGTGATCGGCCGGGCGGTGGGGGCCACCCTTGGCCGGGTGATCGACCAGCGCCTGCTGGGCGCCGGGTCGGACGCGGTCGAGGTGGGCCGGGTCGACCGGTTTCGGCTGATGGGGGCTTCGGAAGGCTCGGGCATGGCGCAGGTTTACGGGCGCGCGCGCCTCGCGGGTCAGGTGATCTGGGCCACCCGATTTGCCGAGACCGCCAGCACCTCGGGCGGCGGCAAGGGGGCCGCGCGACCCAAGACCACCAGCTATTCCTATTCGGTCAGCCTCGCGCTGGCGCTGTGCGAGGGCGAGATCCTGTCCGTTGGCCGCATCTGGGCTGATGGAACCGAGATCGCCCCCGCCGGCCTGAACCTGCGGGTCTATCGTGGCACCGAAGACCAGCAGCCGGACCCGAAGATCGCGGCCGTCGAGGGCCCGGATCAGGCCCCCGCCTATCGCGGCGTGGCCTATGTGGTGATCGAGGATCTGGAGTTGGCACCCTTTGGCAACCGGGTGCCGCAGCTGAGTTTCGAGGTGCTGCGCGCGGCGCAGGGTGCATTTGCAAATGCCGCCAGCAACTTGCAACGGGCGGTGCGGGCGGTGGCGATGATCCCGGGCACCGGCGAATATGCGCTGGCCACGACTGCGGTGCATTACAAGGAGGAGGAGGGGATTTCCCGCTCGGCCAATGTGAATGCACCTTCGGAAAAATCCGATTTCGCGACGGCGGTGGGGCAGTTGCGCGACGAATTGCCGAACGTAGGTTCGGTATCTCTGGTGGTGTCGTGGTTTGGCAATGACCTGCGGGCTGGCCATTGCACGATCCAGCCCAAGGTCGAGCAGAAGGACCATGAGGGTGAGGGGATGGCATGGCGGGCGGGTGGCATCACCCGCGCCGAGGCCGCCGAAGGGGTGCGCGTGGCCGGACGCTCGGTCTATGGCGGCACGCCCGCCGACCAGTCGGTGATCGAGGCGATCCGTCATCTGCGCGCGGGCGGGCAGGAGGTGATGTTCTATCCCTTCATCCTGATGGATCAGCTGGAGGGCAACAGCCTGCCCAACCCCTGGACCGGCACGCCCGGCCAGCCGCCCTTGCCGTGGCGCGGGCGGATCACCACCGATCTGGCGCCCGGATTGCCCGGAACCACGGATCGCACCGCAGCGGCCGCGGCCGAAGTGACGGCGTTCTTTGGCACCGCCCAGACCGACGATTTCGCGGTGGTCGACGCGCAAATTCACTACACTGGCCCGGCCGAGTGGCGCTATCGTCGCTTCATCCTGCATTACGCTCATCTCTGCGCGCTGGCGGGCGGTGTGGATGCTTTCTGCATCGGCTCGGAAATGGTGGCGCTGACGCAGATCCGGGGCGCGGGCGACAGCTTTCCCGCCGTCGATGCGCTGCGCGACCTGTTGGCCGAGGTGCGCTCGATCCTTGGTCCTGCGGTCAAGTTGACCTATGCCGCCGACTGGTCCGAATATTTCGGCTATGCGGCGGATGGAAACCGCTATTTCCACCTCGACCCGCTCTGGGCCGAGCCGGATGTCGATTTCATCGGCATCGACAATTACATGCCGCTGTCGGATTGGCGCGACGGCGAGGATCACGCCGATGCGCGCTGGGGGTCGATCCACGATCTGGATTACCTCAAGTCCAATATAGAGGGCGGCGAGGGCTATGACTGGTATTACGCCAGCCCCGGGGCCGAGGCGGCGCAGCACCGCACGCCAATCACCGATGGCGAGGGTGAGCCGTGGATCTGGCGCTACAAGGACATGCGCAATTGGTGGCTGAACTATCACCATGACCGCATCGACGGTCAGCGCGCCCATCTGCCAACGGATTGGGAGCCACAGTCCAAACCGATCCGCTTTACCGAATACGGTTGCGCGGCCATCGACAAGGGCAGCAATCAGCCGAACAAGTTTCTTGATCCGAAGTCCTCGGAATCGATGCTGCCGAAATATTCGAGCGGGCGGCGCGATGACCTGATGCAGATGCAGTATCTGCGGGCCATGCACGAATATTGGGGCGAGGGGGCGCATAACCCGGTCTCGGTCCATTATGGCGGCCGCATGCTGGACATGGCGCGCGCCCATGTCTGGGCCTGGGATGCGCGGCCTTTCCCGCATTTCCCCAACAATCTGGCGCTGTGGAGCGATGGCGACAACCATGCGCGCGGCCATTGGCTGAATGGTCGCGCCACCAACCAGAGCCTTGCCGCCGTGGTGGCCGAATGCTGCGAGCGCGCGGGATTGACCGCCTTCGATGTCTCGGACCTGCGGGGCTTGGTGCGTGGTTTCTGGCAGGAACAATTGGGGTCTGCGCGGGGCAGTCTGCAGCCCCTGATGCTGGCCTACGGCTTTGACGCGACCGAACGGGACGGCACGCTGCGCTTCACCATGCGTGACGGCCGGCCGGACCGGGTGTTGGAGCCTGGCCGGCTGGCTGTCCATCCCGATCTGTCGGGCGATGTCGAGACCAGCCGCGCGCCGCTGTCGGAAACGCCGGGCCGGGTGTTGCTGTCCTTTACCGAGGCCGAGGGCGACTACCAGATCCGCCAGGCCGAGGCCCGCCATCCCGAGGCCGAGGGCGTGGCCGCCAATGAAGTGCCTCTGGTGCTGACCGCAGCCGAAAGCCGCACCATGGCCGAGCGTTGGCTGGCCGAGGCGCGAGTCGCGCAGGACAGTGCGCGCTTTGCCCTGCCGCCCTCGGCCCGGCCCTTGGGCGCGGGCGATACGGTGCGGCTGGGTGGCCAGCTTTACCGCATCGACCGCGCCGACCAGGGCGAGGCGCTGTTGATCGATGCGGTGCGGGTCGAACCCGGCGTCTATCGCCCCGCCGATGCGGTCGAAGAGCGCAGCGTGCCGCGTGCCTTCGCCACGCCCTTGCCGGTCCTGCCGGTTTTTCTGGATCTGCCGCTGCTGACCGGGGACGAGGTGCCGCATGCCCCACATGTGGCTGCCACCGCCCGGCCCTGGCCCGGCGCCGCTGCGATCTGGGGCGGGCTGGAGGATGCGGGCTATCGGTTGAATACCACGCTGGAGCGCGCGGCGGTGATCGGCCGCACGCTGGACCCTCTGCCTGCCGCCCCGCCGGGCCTGTGGGATCGGGGACCGGCGCTGCGGGTGCGGCTGGTCAGCGGCGCCTTGTCCTCAGCCTCGTTGCTGGCGGTGCTGAACGGGGCCAATGCGTTGGCGATCGGCGATGGCACGCCCGACAACTGGGAGATCGTGCAATTCCGGCAGGCCGACCTGGTGGCGGCCCAGACCTATGCGCTGTCCTGGCGGCTGCGCGGGCAGTTGGGCACCGATGCGCTGATGCCCGATGTCTGGCCGGTGGGCAGCCGGGTGGTGCTGCTGGATGGCGCGCTGTCGCAGATCGAACTGCCGTCCTCGGCCCGCACTATCGCGCGCCACTACCGGATCGGCACCGTCCGACGCGGCTATGACGACCCGAATGTCGTGCATCGCCACATTGCGTTTGCTGGCAATGGCTTGCGCCCCTATGCGCCGGTGCATCTGACTGCGCGCCGGTTGGGCGGCGATCTGGCCGTCACCTGGGTCCGCCGCAGCCGGATCGGCGGTGACGACTGGGGGCTGGCCGATGTGCCGCTGGCCGAGACGCGCGAGCATTACCTTGTGCAGGTGCGCCAGTCCGGCGCGGTGCTGCGCGAGGTGCAGGTGTTCTCGCCCGGCTGGACCTACACTGCGGCGCAGCAGGCAACCGATGGCGCCAGCGGGCCGGTGGCAATCACTGTCGCGCAGGTGTCGGAGAGCTTTGGCCCCGGACCCGCACGGCGGCTGGAGGTGACGCTCTGATGCGGCAGATCCTTCTGGGCGATGTGACGGCGGCGGCGCGGGCGCTTTTGACCGCGCCGCCGGGGGATCGGGCCAGGTTGATCCGGCTGTGGCTGGACCAAGCGCATATGGCCCATGCCTTTCACAAGCGCATCGGCCGTCCGCATCCGCTGTGGG
>CAYTMV010000101.1:0-6049 GCA_964439015.1 uncultured Gemmobacter sp. | reverse complement strand
AAGTGACCAAGTTCTTCGGCAAAGAGCCGCACAAGGGCGTGAACCCCGATGAGGTGGTTGCGCTGGGCGCTGCGATCCAGGCCGGTGTGCTGCAAGGCGACGTGAAGGACGTGGTGCTGCTGGACGTGACCCCCCTCAGCCTCGGCATCGAGACGCTGGGCGGCGTGTTCACCCGTCTGATCGACCGCAACACCACCATCCCCACCAAGAAGAGCCAGGTCTTCTCGACCGCCGAGGACAACCAGTCCGCGGTCACGATCCGGGTCTTCCAGGGCGAGCGTGAGATGGCCGCCGACAACAAGATGTTGGGCCAGTTCAATCTGGAAAACATCCCGCCGGCCCCGCGCGGCATGCCGCAGATCGAGGTGACCTTCGACATCGACGCCAACGGCATCGTTTCGGTCAAGGCCAAGGACAAGGGCACCGGCAAAGAGCAGGCGATCACGATCCAGGCCTCGGGCGGTCTGTCCGACGACGAGATCGATAAGATGGTCCGCGACGCCGAAGCCAATGCCGAAGCCGACAAGAAGCGCAAGGAACTGGTCGAAACCCGCAACCAGGCCGAAAGCCTGTTGCACTCGACCAAGAAATCGCTGGCCGAACATTCGGACAAGGTTGACCCCTCGACCGTCGAGGTCATCGAACTCGCAATGGGCGCACTGGAAGAAACCCTCAAGTCCGAAGATGCGGGCAAGATCAAGGGCGGGATCCAGAACCTGACCGAAGCCGCAATGAAGCTGGGCGAGGCGATCTACAAGGCGCAAGCTGCTGAGGGCGACGGCGCTGGCGAAGATGGTCCGCGCTCGGTGGATGACGACATCGTCGACGCCGATTTCGAGGATCTCGGCGAGGACAAGCGGAAGTAAGACCGCAGGAACCAGCGAAGGGGCGGTCCGGCAACGGGCCGCCCTTTCCCGGTTCAAGGGAGATTGCCCATGTCAAAACGGGATTACTACGATGTTCTGGGCGTTTCGCGCGGGGCGTCGGGCGACGAAATCAAGAAAGCCTATCGCAGCAAGGCCAAAGAGCTGCACCCGGACCGCAACGCCGACAACCCCAATGCCGAGGCCCAGTTCAAGGAAGTGAACGAGGCCTATGACGTGTTGAAGGATGCTGACAAGAAGGCAGCCTATGACCGGTTCGGTCATGCCGCCTTTGAAAACGGCATGGGCGGTGGCGGTCCGCGCGGCGGCTTCGGCGGCGGTGGCGCTGATTTTTCCTCCAGTTTCTCGGACGTGTTCGAGGATCTGTTCGGCGATTTCATGGGGGGTCGCGGTGGCGGTGGTGGCGCACGCAGCCGCGCCCAACGCGGGGCCGACCTGCGCTATAACCTGCGCGTGACCCTGGAAGAGGCCTTCCGTGGTGTGCAAAAGACCATCTCGGTCCCTGCCTCGACCACATGTGACGTGTGCAAGGGCACCGGAGCCGAAGGCGGCGCCGAACCCGTAACCTGCCCGACCTGCTCGGGGCTGGGACGGGTGCGGGCGCAGCAAGGCTTCTTCACGATGGAGCGCACCTGCCCCAGTTGCAATGGCGCTGGCCAGATCGTGAAAAACCCGTGCAAGTCCTGCCACGGTCAGGGCCGCGTCGAACGCGAGCGCCAGCTTTCCGTCAACATCCCCGCAGGGGTCGAGACCGGCACCCGCATCCGTCTGGCCGGCGAGGGCGAGGCAGGCATGCGCGGTGGCCCCACCGGCGACCTGTATATCTTCATTGAGGTGCGTGACCACGCGATCTTTCAGCGTGATGGCATCCACCTGTTCTGCCGCGTGCCGGTGCCGATGACTGCCGCCGCGCTTGGCGGCGAGATCGAGGTGCCGACCATCGACGGCGGCATGAGCCGTGTGAAAATTCCGGCCGGCAGCCAGACCGGCAAGCAGATGCGCCTGCGCAGCAAGGGCATGCCGGCCCTGCGGGGTGGCGGCCAGGGCGACATGCTGATCGAGCTGGCCGTGGAAACCCCGGTCAATCTGACCGCGCGCCAGAAGGAGTTGCTGCGTGAGTTTGAAAAGCTCAGCGCCGACAACAACCCTGAAGGGTCCAGTTTCTTTGCCAAGGTAAAGGGCTTCTGGGACGGGATGAAATCCTGAGATCGGGCGGGGGAAACCCCGCCCTTTTCAATTCCGTTAACCGATTTTCAACCCTTCGCGTGCCAGCCTGCATGGCATGAAACAGCGCAGCCCCGGATTTCATGACGCGACCTTTCCGCTTTTTGCCACCATCGGCGATGCGGATGAGGCCACACCTCTGCCTCTACCGGAAAAACTGCCCTCCTACATCGCCGACCATCGCAAACGCCTTCGAGAGCGTTTCATGTCCGGCGGCGCGGCGGCGCTTCCGGATTATGAGATGCTGGAACTTGTGTTGTTTCGTGCCATTCCGCGACAGGATGTCAAGCCGCTGGCCCGGCTGCTGCTGGACACCTTCGGCGATTTCAACCGGGTGATCTCGGCACCGCCACAGCGGCTGATGCAGGTCAAGGGTGTCGGTGAAACGGTGGTGCAGGAACTGAAGATCGTCGAGGCAGCCGCCCAACGCCTGATGCGCGCCCGCGTGATGCAACGCCCGATCCTGTCCAGCTGGGACGCACTCCTGGATTATTGCCACACCGCCATGGCCCATCGCGAGACCGAGCAGTTTCGCATCCTGTTTCTGGACCGCAAGAACGTTTTGATCGCGGACGAAGAACAGGCGCGCGGCACCGTGGATCATGTGCCGGTCTATCCGCGCGAGGTAGTGAAGCGCGCGTTAGAGCTGAACGCCTCGGCACTGATCCTGGTGCATAACCATCCCTCGGGCGACCCCACGCCCTCAGAGGCTGATATTGCCATGACCATGCAGATCCGTGACGCGGCCGAGGTGCTGGGAATCGTGATCCACGACCACCTGATTATCGGCAAGGGGCGCGAGCTGTCATTCAGGGTACAGGGATATCTGTAGGGGCAGGCCGCAACCAGACTTCCACTCGCCGGTTCACTCGACGCCCTGCAGTGGTGGTGTCGCAAGCCATGGGCAGAACTTCACCAAACGCCATGACGTCGGGGGTGATCTGCCCCACGGGCAAGTCAGGGGCGGCATCCGCCAGCGCCTTGGCCACGGCCTCGGCGCGTTGCTGCGACAGGACGCGGTTCTGGTCGGGCGGGCCCTGCCCGTCCGAAAATCCTGCCAGCACGATCCGTTTTCCCTGAAACATATCTGCACTGATCATCTCGGCCAGGCGCGCCAGATTGTCCTGGCTGGAGGCATCAAGCTGGGCGGACCCATCCTCGAAGCGGAAGGTCAGCGACAGTCGGTCTGCCTCGGCCATCTGTTGGGCCAACGCCCGCAGATCGGCCAGCGGCAGGCCGTCCTCAGCACCACGCAGCGCATTGACCAACCGCAGCCCGTCCGCACTCAGCGGCTGGGCCTCTGGCGCTCGGTCCACCATTCCGGCAGCAGCAACTGCCTGATGCGCCGGAGGCAGCGACAAAAATTCAAGAAATTCGCGCGCCATCAGCGGCAGGCGGCGGCGCGGCGTCAGCAGATGGATCGGCAGTGCCAGCGGGTAATCCTCGGCCTTGATCGCGAGGCGCGAGGGTGTCAGCGCAAAACCGCAGCTGTCTGTCAACGGCAGGATGCGCGCAGGCCCCGCCGCAGACTGCAACGTGACCCCCAACGCCCAGGGATCGCGCGCAACAGCGGCAGCCAGATCGGACAGGCGTTGATGGACCACCGTTGCAGCCACCTGGCGCCCCAGCCGACTGGCCAGCGCCTCTTGCAGCGATGTTTCGGCCGACAGCGCGTGCAAGGCAATCGGCATGTCCGGCCCGCCGATATCCTTCCAGTTGGTAACCTTGCCCGAAAGCGCCTGCGCCAGATCCGCGGTCGAAATCCTCGGGCGGGCATTATCGGCGGCCACGATGGGCACCAGCGCATCCAGCGCCATGATCCGGCTTCCCAATCCCTTGTCCGCAGTCAGCGCCACGGCCATCTCGGCGGTGCCGGCAACCAGCGCAGAGCGTGCAGCCTCGGGGGTCGCGGCGTAAAACCGCATCTTGGCCAATGGCTTGTCGGTTTTTGGATCACTGATCTCGGCTGCCCAAAGCGCGCCATCCGCCGCGCTCTCGGCATAGTCGAGCCCGCGCGCCGCGGCAAAGGCGGCAAACAGACCGGGCAACACCTGAACCCCCTGCTCCTCTGCGCCGACAATGCGGATCACCGCCAGCGGCGCGGTCAGGTCAGGACAGCCCGGCCCCTCGCAGATCACCCCGGCCCCATCCACGGTCAGGGCGCCATAGACGGTGTCCAGCCGGTAAAACTCGCCATCCCAGGATAGCAACGTGCCATCCAGCGCCAGCGACCCGTCGCGGGCGCTGAGGGTCACATCCTGCGCGACGGCAGGTGTCGAGAAAAGGGAAAGCGCGGCGAGGATCGCCGCGCAGGTCCTGAACAGTCCGGCCAAATCAGCCCCCAATTACTTGGCGGCGAGTTTCATGTCGGGCACAAGATTCTTCAATACCAGAATGTCGCCCTTGGCCGCGCAATCCGGCATCGCCAGCGTCAGATCGGTGACATAGCTGGCACCCCCGGTCATGGTCAGCGTCTCGCCGATCAACTCGCGCCCGCAGGTTGCCTCGGTCACGGTGGCCTCGACAACCACGTCCACATCGGTACCGCCCTTGGGGAAGGTATAGATTTCCGCCAGCATCGGCAGATCCACTGTCGGATCGCCCAGCCGCGACAGCCAGCCGCCCTTGACCGGCGTGCCGGGCAGCAATTGACCCGGATTTTGCGCCGAGACATGGCCGGGCGTGCCGTAATCCGCGCCATCCTCGAAGGCATGCAGCTGGAACGTGTCAGCCGCCAGCCATTGCACGCCAAACCTGGAAAGGGCCGCAGCTTCTGGCACATCAATGCTGGCCTGCACCGTGCTGTCGTCTGCCAGCCGGACGGAGAACGTCGCGCCGGTCTCGAGCGCGGGAATGTCGATGAAAAGCGCCCCGGTGGCCGAGGTCTTGGCCGCGATCGCCAGACCGCCATGGCGCAGGACGACCCGCTCATCGGGGTGGCAAGGCGCCAGTAAGGTGACCGCAATCACCGCATTCTCCCGGGCGGCAAGGTCCAGTGTCACCGGGCAAGCGTCATCCTGTTGCGCAGAGGACAGGGTTTCGGAAGTTGGCGCAGCGACGGGCTTGGTGATCGGCTTTTCGGCTATCAGCTCGGGCACCGTTGCGTCGCCCAGCGCCGCCAACGCCACTGCCGGCTTGGCCGATGGAAGCGCCGGCTTCGCCGGTTCGGCCTCGGCCGTCAGCATCTCGACCGAACTGGGTTTGACCGCGGTCACCTCGGCCTTCATCACCTTGCCGGGCGGAGAAGCTGCTGCCTCGGCGGGGCGCGCGGGCTTGCCGGCCGCAGGATTGTTTTGCACCAGATGGCCAGCGCCCAGCGCAATGGACAGAATCGCAAAGACAAGCGCAAGGCGGCGTTTCAGTTCCATGACATGGACTCCACAGGATCACGGCAGCAAGTGTTGCCCTCAATACTGGCAAGTCCGTGGCAAAACCGAGAAATGTTTCCAGATATGCAAGAAAAAGGGGCGGTTTCCCGCCCCTTTCCATCACGCCAGCTTGCCGTGGCAGTGTTTGAACTTCTCGCCCGATCCGCAGGGGCACGGATCGTTGCGCGACGGGTTGCCCCAGGTCGCGGGGTCGGCCTCGTCAAAGCCGGGTCGGGCGGCACCGGCCGCAGCCGCCGCAGCGACGGCAGGCGTTGCGGCAACCGCGGGCCCTGCTGCGGCCGCAGCTTCGGCCGCCCGTTGTTGGGCGGCGTATTGCTCCATCATTGCCCGCTGCTCCTCGGGGGTGATCAGCCGCACCAGCGCCAGCTTCTGCGTGACGTCCGAGCGCAGGCTTTCCAGCATTGATTCGAACAGCGAGAAGGCCTCGGTCTTGTATTCGGACAGCGGGTCGCGCTGGGCATAGCCGCGGAAGCCCACGACCGAGCGCAGATGCTCAAGCCGCAGCAGGTGATCGCGCCATTTGGCGTCGATGGTCTGCAACAGCAACTGCTT
>CAYTMV010000100.1:0-6059 GCA_964439015.1 uncultured Gemmobacter sp. | reverse complement strand
CCGACCGAAAAGATGAACGACATCGACATCGAGAACCTGATGTCGGTCACGCTGCGCGACTCGGGCGAGATCGCCCTGATCGACGGCGGCACCTACGAGATCCGCGCGATCATCAAGACCGGCTATGCGGTGCATATCAGCCGTATTTCGGCCTCGGGGCGCTATCTGATGGTGATCGGCCGCGACGCCAAGGTCAACATGATCGACCTGTGGATGGAAGAACCGGCGACGGTTGCGGAAATCAAGGTCGGCTCGGAAGCGCGCTCGATCGAGACCTCGAAGTTCGAGGGCTGGGAAGACAAGTATGCGATCGCCGGCTCCTACTGGCCGCCGCAATACGTGATCATGGACGGCGAAACGCTTGAGCCGCTGAAGATCGTCTCGACCCGCGGCAATGTCTATGACGAGCAGACCTACCACCCCGAGCCGCGCGTGGCCTCGATCCTGGCCTCGCACTACAAGCCGGAATTCATCGTCAACGTGAAGGAAACCGGCAAGATCCTGATGGTCGACTATACCGACCTGAAGAACCTGAAGACCACCGAGATCGAAGCCGAACGCTTCCTGCATGATGGCGGCCTGGACAGCACCCACCGCTACTTCATGGTGGCCGCCAACGCCCGCAACAAGATCGCGGTCGTGGACACCAAGGAAGGCAAGCTGACGGCGCTGGTGGATACCGGCGGCGCAACCCCGCACCCGGGCCGGGGCGCGAACTTCACCCACCCGACCTTCGGTCCGGTCTGGGCGACCTCGCACCTGGGCGACGAATCGGTGGCGCTGATCGGCACCGATCCCGAAGGCCACCCCGATCAGGCATGGAAGGTGGTTGACAGCTTCTATGCCTTGGGCGGCGGCTCGCTGTTCATCAAGACGCACCCGCAGTCGAACCACCTCTATGTCGATGCGACCCTGAACCCCGATGCCGAAACCTCGGCCGGTGTGGCGGTGTTCACCATCGACCAGATGAACGGCGACGCGGACCCCGAGTTCAAGACCCTGCCGATCGGCGAATGGGCCGGGATTGCCGATGGCCAGCCGCGCGTGGTGCAGCCCGAGTTCAACAAGGAAGGCACCGAGGTCTGGTTCTCGGTCTGGAACGCCAAGGACAAGGAAAGCGCGATCGTCGTCGTGGACGACAAGACGCTGGAGCTGAAGAAGGTGATCAAGGACCCGCGCCTGATCACGCCGACCGGCAAGTTCAACGTCTTCAACACCCGCGGCGACATCTACTGATCGTTCGCGCGCAAGACAGGGGTGGGCCGCAAGGCCCGCCCCACCCCACCCGGCCACTTCGGCCAAGCCAGCCCACTCACCCCCAGGGGCCTGCCACCATGAACCAGCTTTCCCCCCGTCCCGCCGGCATCGTGCATCTGATCGGCGCAGGCCCCGGCGACCCGGACCTGTTGACCGTCAAGGCGTTGCGGCTGATCCGCACCGCCGATGTGGTGGTCCATGACCGTCTGGTCAGCGAGGCCATTCTGGCGCTGATCCCCGCCACCACCCGGCGCATCGACGTGGGCAAGCTGCCACAATTTCACAAGGTCCCGCAGGATCAGATCGACGCGCTGCTGGTCGATCTGGGCCGGCAGGGGCTGACGGTTGCCCGCCTCAAGGGCGGCGACCCCTTCATTTTCGGCCGCGGCTCGGAAGAGGCGATGGCCTGCCGCGCGGCCGGCATCCGCTGCGAGGTGGTGCCGGGTATCACCTCGGCCCAGGGTGCGGCTGCCGCCTCGGGCGTGCCGCTGACCCATCGCGGCATCGCCACCGGCGTGCGCTATGTCACCGGCCACCGCGCCAGGGACGCCTCGCTGGATCTGGACTGGGCATCGCTGGCCAGCGCCGAGACGACGCTGGTCGTCTATATGGGCGTGGCCTCGATGCCCGAGATTTCCGCCCGCCTGATCGAGAACGGCCTCGACGCCGCGACCCCGGTTCTGGCGATTGCCAGCGCCACCACCCCGCAGGAGCGCCGCCTGACCGCGCGGCTGACGGATGTGGCGGGGGCGGTGACGCGGGCCGGCATGTCGGCGCCGGTGCTGTTCATCATCGGCCGGGTGGTGGATCTCTATGATCCCGCCCAGCTGGTCCCCGCGGCGCTGGAGGTGGCGGAGGGGGCACATGCGTGACGCCCTGGCAATTGCCCTGCTGATCCTCGCCACCCCTGCGCTGGCCGATCCGGCCCCCGCCCGCCAGGCAGAACTTGAACATCTTGTGATCCAGGATTGCGGCTCGTGCCACGGGCTGAAGCTGACCGGGGGCCTTGGCCGCCCGCTGACCGCCGAGGCGCTGGCGCAGGCCGAGCCCGAGGGGCTGGCCCTGATCATCCTTGATGGCATCCCCGGCACCGCCATGCCGCCCTGGCGCCCCATCCTGTCCGAAGACGATGCGCTGTGGATCGCCACCTACCTGAAATCCAAGGAAACCGCGAAATGAACCGCCTGCTTGCCGCCCTGCTTTTGTCCTGCCTGCCGCTGGCTGCGGCGGGTGAAGATCTGGCCACCGGCGATCTGGGGCTGGTGATCGAGCGCGCCTCGGGCACGCTGCTGCTGGTGGATCGGTCCGACCGCGCGGCACTGGCGCGGATCGAGGGCCTGGGCGATCTGTCGCATGCCTCGATGACCTATTCGCCCGATGAACGCTTTGCCTATGTCTTTGCCCGCGATGGCGGCCTCAGCAAGGTTGACCTGATCCAGCGCAAGGTCGTGGCGCGCACGGTGCAGGCCGGCAATTCGATCGGCGGCGCGATCTCGGATGATGGCAAGCTGATCGCGGTGTCGAATTACGAGCCGGGCGGGGTCAAGGTGTTTGACGCCGACACGCTGGCGATCGTGGCCGACATCCCCGCCGCCGGCAAGACCATCGGTCTGGTCGATGTGCCGGGCCGCCGCTTTGCCTGGACAGTCTGGGATACCGGCGAGGTGTTCCTGGGCGATTTCTCGGCGGCCGAGCCGGTCATCACCCCGCTGGGCCATGCCGGGGCCAACCCGTTTGACGCGGTGCTGACCGATGACGCGCATACCTACCTGATCGGCCTGTTTGGCGAAAAGGGCGTGACCGCCTTTGATCTGTGGTCCGACACGCCCGCGCCCCAGAAGTTCCTGACCGATTACGGCAAGGAGGGCGAGGACATGCCGGTCTACAAGATGCCCCACCTGCAAGGCTGGGCCTTTACCGAAGGCCAGTATGCCCTGCCCGCCGTGGGCCGCCATGAGGTGCTGTGGGTCAACCGTGAGACCAACGAACAGGTCGCCGCCACCCCGGTCCATGGCCAGCCAGTGTTCATCATCGCCCAACCGGCCTCTCCTTACGTCTGGGTAAACTTTGCCACCCCCCTGAACGGCGTTGTGCAGGTCATCGACTCGCGCACGCATGCGGTCGTGGCGACGCTGGAGCCGGGCAAGGCGATCCTGCATATGGAGTTTGCGCCGCGCGGCGCCGAGGTCTGGATGTCCTCGCGCGATGACAACAAGGTGGTGATCTACGACACCCGCACCCGCCAGCAGGTGGCCGAGATCCCGGCCGAGGCGCCCTCGGGGATCTTCTTCACCGCCCGCGCGCATCAGACGGGGTTGTAAGCCATGCCGCAAGATGGCCTGAACCTGCGGCTGATGGACGAGTTTCAGCGCGATCTGCCGCTGGTCCCCCGCCCCTATGCGGCGATGGGCGAGGCCCTGGGGCTGACCGAGGCCGAGGTGCTGCTGCGGCTGGCGCGGCTGCAATCGCTGGGCGCGGTGGCGCGCGTGGGGGCGACGGTGCGGCCCAACACCGCCGGCGCCTCGACCCTTGCCGCGATGGCCGTGCCCGAGGATCGGATTGACGCGGTTGCCCAACTGGTCAATGCCGAGGCGGGGGTCAACCATTCCTACCTGCGCGAGGATGTCTGGAACCTGTGGTTCGTGGCCACCGCCCCTGATGTGCCGGCGCTGGAGGCATCGCTGGCCCGGATCGAGACCGGTTCGGGGTTGCGGGTGCTGGACCTGCGGCTGGTGCAACCTTATGCGATTGATCTGGGCTTCCGGCTTGATGGGGGGGCGCGGCCGATGGCAAGCCGCCGCACCGCCGATCTGTCGGTGCTGGAGGCGGACGACCGCCCCCTGCTGCACGCGCTGTCGCAGGGCCTGTCGCTGGAGCCGCGACCATTTCTGGCCCTTGGCACGCATCTGGGCCGCGACGAGGGGCAAGTGGTGGCCCGCCTCGCCACCCTGCAAGCGGCCGGCATCATCACCCGGCTGGGGGTGATCCTGCGCCACCGCGCCCTGGGCTGGACCGCCAATGCGATGGTGGTCTGGGATCTGCCCGAGGACGGGATCGAGGCCGCCGGGCGGGCGCTGGCCGCCCATCCCGGCGTCACGCTGGCCTATCGCCGCCGCCCGGTGCCGGGCGTCTGGGACTGGCAGCTTTACTGCATGATCCACGGCCAGAGCCGCCCCGAGACGCTTGCCGTGCTGGAGGCCGCCGGCGCCCTGCCCGCGCTGGCGGGCGCGCGCCACAAGATCCTGTTCTCGACCCGCTGCTTCAAGCAGTCGGGTGCCCGTCTGATGGAGGCCGCCTGATGCGCCGCACCGCCCTGCCCGCCGATGCCCTGGACGCCACCGACCGCGCCTTGATCAACGTGCTGCAAGACGGCCTGCCGGTCAGCCATGCCCCCTTTTCCGCCGTCGCCGCCCGGCTGGCGCTGAGCGAGGCCGAGGTGGTGGACCGTCTGGCCCATCTGCGCGAGATCGGCGCGATCACCCGATTCGGGCCGTTTCTCGATGCCGCGGCGATGGGCGGGGCCTTCTGCCTCTGCGCCATGGCGGTGCCGGCGGCGCGCTTTGACGAGGTCGTGACTTTGGTCAATGCCCACCCGGAGGTGGCGCATAATTATGAACGGGCGCATCAGTTGAACATGTGGTTCGTTCTGGCGACCGAAACGCCCGAAGGGATCGCGGAAGCGGCCGCGCGCATCGAGGCCGAAACCGGCCTTGAGGTCCTGCAATTCCCCAAGCTGCGGGAATTCTTCATCGGGTTTCGCGTGCACGCATGATGATCGACGCCATTGACCGCCGCATCCTTCAGGCCAGCGCCCCCGGCCTGCCGCTGGTCGAACATCCCTATGCCGAGCTGGCGCAGTGGCTGGGCCTGACCGAGGCCGAGGTGCTGGACCGCGTGGCGAAGTTGCAGGATCACGGCGTGATCCGCCGCGTGGCCGTGGCGCCCAACCATTACGCGCTGGGGATGCTGGCCAATGGCATGAGCGTCTGGGACGTGGACGATGCGCAGGCCGAACGGCTGGGCGAGAAAGTCGGCGCCCTGCCCTTTGTCAGCCATTGCTACCTGCGCCCGCGGGCGCGACCCGCCTGGCCCTATAACTTGTTTGCCATGATCCACGGCGCGACCCGCGCCGAGGTCGAGGAAAAGCGCGCCGAGGTGGCGGCCATCCTTGGCCCGGCCCTGGCCGCATCGGACATCCTGTATTCAACCCGCATCCTGAAAAAGACCGGGATGCGCCTGTCGGAAGGCTGACCCCATGTTTCGCCTGACCCAATACATGCGCGAATTGGTCGCCCCCACCGCGCCGCGCCGCCGCGCCAGCGCGGGGGGGGTGAAGCCGGTGGTGATCTGGAACCTGACGCGCCGCTGCAACCTCAAGTGCCGCCACTGCTATACCACCAGTGCCGACGTGCATTTTCCGGGCGAACTCAGCCACGAACAGGCGATGGGCGTCCTGGCCGATCTGCATGATTTCGGCATCCCCGCGCTGATCCTGTCGGGCGGCGAGCCGCTGTCGCGCTTTGACTTCTTTCAGCTGGCCGAAGAGGCCCGGCGGCTGGGCTTTCGCCACCTGAGCTTGTCGACCAACGGCACAAGGGTGGCCGAGCATATCGACCGTATCGCCGCCCTGGGCTTTGACTATGTGGGCATCTCGCTCGACGGGATCGGCGAGATGAACGACTGGTTCCGCGGCGTCGAGGGCGCCTTTGCCGAGGCGCTGGCCGGTGTGCGCGCCTGCAAGGCCCGCGGCGTGAAGGTGGGGCTGCGCTTTACCATCACCGAGGACAACGCCCATATGCTGC
>CAYTMV010000099.1:0-6061 GCA_964439015.1 uncultured Gemmobacter sp. | reverse complement strand
AGTGGCCCAGTTTTGCGCCGCCACGTGGCCCAATTTTACTCCGGCGTTGACACCGTGGCCCGCCTCGTCGGCATGCAGCACCTTGGCCACGCCCGACAGCCCGGCCGCCTCGGCCGCCGCCGAGGCCGGGCCCGCCACCAGCAGGTGCACCTCGCCGAGGCCCGCCACGCCCGTCAACGCTTTTGCAACCGAATCGGTGGCAAGCTGGCCACCATTCACATCCGCCAGAAGGAGAACAGCCATCACAGGACCCCCGCTTCGTCTTTCAGTTTCGCGATCAGCTCGTCGACCGATCCAACCTTGACCCCGGCCTTGCGGCCC
Organism: uncultured Gemmobacter sp.; assembly: GCA_964439015.1. GTDB lineage: Bacteria > Pseudomonadota > Alphaproteobacteria > Rhodobacterales > Rhodobacteraceae > Gemmobacter. The sequence goes on along the minus strand of CAYTMV010000099.1, from coordinate 5,740 downwards.
GCGGGCTCGGTGGTCTTGACCACCGTCAGCCGCGGCGTCACGTCCACGCCGTAGTCAGCCGCGGTCTTTTCCTCGAGCGGCTTCTTCTTGGCCTTCATGATGTTGGGCAGGCTGGCATAGCGCGGCTCGTTCAGCCGCAGGTCCACGGTGATCACCGCGGGCAGCTGCACCTTGATGGTCTGCAGACCGCCATCCACCTCGCGCGTCACGGTGGCGCTGTCGCCTTCCACCGTCAGCTCCGAGGCAAAGGTGCCCTGCGCCCAGCCCAACAGCGCCGCCAGCATCTGGCCGGTGGCGTTCAGGTCATTGTCGATCGCCTGCTTGCCGGCCAGGATCAGGCCCGGCTGCTCGTCGCGCGCAACCGCCGCCAGGATCTTGGCCACCGCCAGCGGCTCGATGTCGGTATGCACATCCGAGGCCGCCTCGACCAGGATCGCCCGGTCCGCGCCCATCGCCAGCGCCGTGCGCAGCGTCTCTTGCGCCTGCTTCACGCCGATCGAAACCACCACGATCTCAGACGCGATCCCCTTCTCCTTCAGACGGATCGCCTCTTCCACCGCGATCTCGTCAAAGGGGTTCATCGACATCTTCACATTCGCAAGATCAACACCGCTCCCGTCCGCCTTCACGCGAACCTTCACGTTGTAGTCAATCACCCGCTTGACGGGGACAAGGATTTTCATGGTCGCAGTCTCCAATCAGTTTTGTTTGATCTCAGGCACCCAGAGCGCCCAGAGAGCAAGAAGGGGGGCATCACCCGAACGCATGGCGTGCAGAATGTCGGGGGTATTGTAGAAGCTGCCGCCGATGCCCGGCTCGAACCAGTCGCCCTGACCCTGCCGAAACGCGCCCGGTGACAAGACGAGGTAGGTTTCTTCCGGGCTGTGGCGGTGGTCGGGATAGCGGGTATGCGGCGCCATCAGGCTGAGTCCGATCCAGACATCCTGCCGATGTTCGATCCCCCCGGGGCCGATCAGCATTGCATTGGCATGGTTTTCCGGGAAACCGGCGCTTGCGGTCGCACCACCGGTTCTGGTCCGCCAAACCATATGCGGGGCCAGCGCGCGCAGGCATTCCACTAGTCGCGCCAGATCCGGGGCATCTGGCGTTTCCTTGAGGGCCACATCAAGCCAGTCGCAGACCGGCAGGCGATGCGGGGCTGCGCCCGGCCCGGCTTCGGTGGTGACCGCCTCGAAGATGCGCGCGATCGATGCGGGCGAGCCTTCTTGCGTTGCGCGGGCGTGCAAGGCGGCTTTTGCCGCATCAAGGGTTGCCTGCAATTCAGGAAGCCGGGGCATTTTGTGATCCTCGTGCTGTGTTGGGGCCTGCGCTTGCGCGCAGACGCCTTACAGATCCTTCACCAATCGCAACGCGTCGTAGATCGCGGCGTGGGTATTGCGGGCGGCGACCGCATCGCCGATCCGGAACAGCCGGAAGCGGCTGTCCGGGTTGCGATGGACATGCTGGTCCCGGCCCTCGATCAGCGCATCGTAATCGACTTCGCCGAGGTTTTGCGATTGCGGTTTCAGCTCAAAATACAGCTCGTACAGCGGGCGGGTGCCGTGGTTGACGATCACCTGATCGACCACCCGCTCGCGGGTGAAATCGCCATAATCGCTGCCCAGCGTGGCGCGCAGTTGGTTGCCCTCACGCGTGACCGACAGCAGCCGCCAGGTGACGGTGAAGGTCGTGTTGCGCTTTTGCAGGTTGCGCATGTAAGGCACGAGGTTCATCGCCATGATCTCTGGCGAGAAGCTGCGGTCGGGCGTCACGATTTCGACTGCGGCGCCGGTGGCGCTGATCAGGTCGGCTGCCTGCAGGGCCGCATGGTCGCCTGCATCGTCGAAGATCAGCACATTCGATCCTGGCTTCACATCGCCGGACAGGATGTCCCAGGCCGACTGGACCAGATCGTTGCCGGCCGCCAGTACCTCGGTATGGGGCAGGCCGCCGGTGGCGATGATCACCTCGTCCGGGTTCGTGGCGAGGATGGTTTCGGCATCGGCAAAGGTGTTGAAGTGAAACTTCACGCTGTGCTTCTCGCATTGGGCCATGCGCCAGGCGATGATCGAGATCATCTCGCGGCGGCGCTCGTCCTGCGCTGTCAGTCGGATCTGTCCGCCCGGCTGGTCGGCCGCCTCGAACACCGTCACCTCATGCCCGCGCTCTGCTGCGACGCGCGCAGCTTCGACGCCGGCGGGGCCTGCACCGACGATGGTGATCCGCTTTTGGGCGGAAGCGCGGGGGATGCTGTGCGGCATCGTCTCTTCGCGCCCGGTGGCTGGGTTGTGCAGGCAGAAGGCAAGGCCACCCTGGTAGATGCGGTCGAGACAGTAGTTTGCGCCGACGCAGGGGCGGATGTCATCCTCGCGTTTTTCGATGATTTTCCGCACGATATGCGGATCGGCCATGTGCGCGCGGGTCAGGCCGACCATGTCAAGCTTGCCCGAGGCGATGGCGTAGCGCGCGGTTGCCACGTCCGGGATCTTGGCGGCGTGGAAGGTGGGGAAGCCAGTCGCTGCCCGGATTTCGCCCGCGAAGTCGAGGTGCGGAGCATTCTTCATGCCCTGAATCGGGATCAGGTCGGTCAGGCCCGGGTCGGTATCGATATGGCCTCTGACCACGTTCAGATAGTCGACCAGACCGCTATCCTTCAGCTTGTGGCTGACCTGCATCCCTTCGGCCTTGGTCATGCCGTTGGGTAGCTCCTGATCGCCGGTGTAGCGCAGGCCGACGATGAATTCATCGCCGCAGCGTTTGCGGATGGCGCGCAGCACGTCGAAGGTGAAGCGCAGGCGGTTGTCGAGGCTGCCGCCGTAGGGCGCGGGCAGGTCGTTGGTCAGCGGCGACCAGAACTGTTCCAGCAGGTGGCCATAGGCCTCAAGCTCGATCCCGTCGACGCCAGCGGCCTTCATCCGCTCGGCAGCGTCGGCGAAATCCTCGATGATCCGGGTCATGTCCCAGTCTTCCATCCGCTTGGGAAAGGCGCGATGCGAGGCCTCGCGCTCGTGGCTGGGGGCCACGACGGGCAGCCAGTCGCCCTTGTCCCAGCGGGTGCGGCGACCCAGGTGGGTCAGCTGGATCATCACGGCGGCGCCATGGTCGTGGCACTCGTCGACCAGCTGCTTCATCCAGCCGACGACTTCGTCCTTGTAGGCGAGAATGTTGTTGAAAACCGGCGGGCTGTCCTTCGCGACCGAGGCCGAGCCCGCCGTCATCGTCAGCGCAACCCCGGCCTTGGCACGCTCTACGTGATAGGCGCGATAGCGATCCTTCGGCATCCCGTCTTCGGGGTATGCAGGTTCGTGGCTGGTAATCATGATGCGGTTACGCAGCGTCAGATGCTTCAGCTTGTAGGGCTGCAGGAGGGGATCGTTGCTCATGTCGTCGCGCCTTGAACGAGGGTGTTCAGACAAGGCTGACATTAATGTTCACATGTGTCAATAAAGAGTGCAGTCAAATTTGAATAATGAACGACATTGAACAATTTTCTTGATCGGGCTGTCCGAATCTCCTAACCAAATACCTGTGGTGGGTGGCTGTCAGGCAGAGTGGGATGAGCGCGGCAAGGCATCTGGCCTTGAGGCTGGCGTTCGTCCCAAGGTGTCCGCCAGCGTGAGTCATCAAAAAGAATACATATAATAGACAAAATGCTTGACCAGAATCAGCAAAGATGAGACTTCGATTCTGGAATTGGTTGGCGGCGGGGGAGGCGCAGCCCTGCCGATCGGTCGCAGATATCAGGACGTGGTCCCGGGATCTGAACAAAAAAAGCGCGCAACATGGAGGACTTTGAATGAAACGTCTGCTTCTTTCCGTTGCTGCCCTGACGCTGACCGTGGGTGTCGGCGCGGCGAATGCCGAGTGTGGCGACATCGCGATCGGTGAATTCAGCTGGCAGTCGAACCAGGCCATGGCCAATGTCGACAAGCTGATCCTGAGCGCGGGTTACGGCTGCAACGCATCGACCGTCGCGGGCGACACCGTGCCGACGATCACCGCCATGATCGAAAAGGGGCAGCCGGATATCGCGTCCGAAGCGACCCCCAGCCTGCTGGGCGATGTTTACACCAACGGCGCCAACGAGGGCCGCATTGGCCAGATCGGCACCGCGATCAGCGATGGTCAGGTCTCGGGTTGGTATATCCCGGCCTATGTCGCCGAAGCTCATCCCGAGATCAAGACGGTCGAGGATGCGATGGCGCATCCCGAGCTGTTCCCCTCGGCCGAAGACCCCTCGAAAGGCGCTGTCATCCAGGGCCCGCAGGGCTGGGGCGACACCGTTGTGACCGCGCAGCTGTTCAAGGGACTGAACAACCCGAACTTCGTCATGGTTCCGACCGGCTCGGCCGCGGCGCTGGATGGCGTTATCGCCAAGGCTTACGAACAAAAGCAGGGCATCATCGCGCAATACTGGTCGCCCACCTCGCTGCTGGTGCAGTATCCGATGGTCCGTCTGGAAATGGCGCATGATCCGGCTGAATGGGCACGCTGCACCTCGATTCAGGATTGCCCCGATCCCAAGCCGAACTACTGGAAACTGGCCGAGATGGTGACGCTGTCCACCACCGCCTTCTCGTCGCGCACCGACATTCCGGAAGTGCATGAGTATTTGAAGACCCGCAGCTGGACGCAGGAAGAAGTTTCGAAGGTCATGCTCTGGATGACCGAGAACCAGGCCAATGGCGAAGACGGCGCCCGCTGGTTCCTGCAGAACATGCCCGAAGTCTGGACCAAGTGGGTTCCGGCCGAAGTGGCCGAAAAGATCAAGGCCTCGCTCTGATCGCCTGAGCATGGCACCGAGGCCCCTGACCCTGTCCGGGGCCTCTCGCCAGATGTGGACTACCCTTTGATGCGCGCCCCGGTCAGCCGGTGCCGGCGTGTCGGGTGGTCTTGACACCTAGCCACGGGGTAATCGTCTTGGACTGGCTTTTCTCATTTCCGCAGCTCAACTCAGACTTCCTTCTTGCAATGAAGCGTCTGATCGACGGCTCTCTAAAAACCTTCACGCGCGAGTTCGGGCAGGCGATTGAATCCGCTTTCTATCCGCTGTCCAAGGCTCTGATCTTCTTCGAGCAACTGCTGCTGAACACCCCATGGCCGCTGATCATCGCCGCCTTTGGTGTCGCGGCCTGGTTCTCTTCGCGCAAATGGCCGCTGGTGTTGGGCGTGATGGCGACGATGGTTGCCATCGGCATGCTGGGTCTGTGGCAGGATACGATGAAGACCGTGTCGCTGGTGCTGACGGCAACGATCTTCTCGATCGCGGCCGGTATCCCGCTTGGCATCGTGATGAACCGCTATACCCGCGTGGGCGCGGTGATGAAATCGGTGCTGGATGTGATGCAGACCATGCCGCCCTTCGTCTATCTGATCCCGGTCGTGATGCTGCTGGGGATCGGTCGGGTGCCGGGCTTCATCGCCGTGGTTATATATTCCATCCCGCCGATCATCCGCCTGACCGATCTGGGCATCCGTCTGGTCGACAAGGAAGTGCTGGAGGCCGCCGACGCCTTTGGCTGCTCGCCCAGCCAGAAGCTGTGGAAGGTGCAGATGCCGCTGGCGATCCCGACCGTGATGGCGGGGATCAACCAGACCATCATGATGGCGCTGGGTATGGTGGTCATCGCCTCTATGATCGGGGTGCAAGGGCTTGGCCTGAACGTGCTGCAAGCCATTGCCAATCAGTATTTCACCCAAGGCATCCTGAACGGTTTTGCCATCGTCGGTATCGCCATCG
>CAYTMV010000098.1:0-6244 GCA_964439015.1 uncultured Gemmobacter sp. | reverse complement strand
GCCTGACTGCGGCCTTCCATGCGGCGCGACAGCCAGATCAGCGGATAGCAGATGATGAAATAGCCGATGCCGACAATGGCAAAGACCAGCAGGCCGTTGGGCACGCTTTGCACGATCATCCAGCCCGAGCGCGTCAGGTCCAGCAGGCCGATGGCCGAGACGACCGAACTGTCCTTGATCAGCAGCACGAACTGCCCGACCAGCGAGGGCGTGATGATCCGCACCGCCTGCGGCAGCACCACCAGCCGCAGCGCCTGCGCGCGCGACATGCCGGTGGCGGCGGCAGCCTCGGATTGGCCCTGCGGCACCGCCTGAATGCCCGAAGCCACGATTTCACCGATGAAGCAGGCGGCGGCATTCGACAGCGCCACCACGCCCGCGGCAAAGGCCGACAGCTCGATCCCAACGGCAGGCAGCACGAAATAGGCGATGAACACCTGGACCAGAAACGGCGTGCCGCGGAAAAAGTCGATATAGAGGCCGACCACCCGCGACAGCGCACGGTTCGGCCCGGCCCGCAGGATGCCGAAGGCAAAGCCGATCACCACCCCGATCAGCAGCGACAGCACCGACAGCGCCAGCGTCATGCCGATGCCCTTCAGCAGCACCGGCCAATAGCCCATCACCCGGTCAAGATGGATCCAGAACATCGGCTACCCCCGGCCCGGCAGGCTGTTGCGGCTGGACCAACCGGCCGCAGCAAGTTTCAGCAGGTAATACAGCACCAGATAGGCCAGCGCGGTGGCGACCAGCCCCTCGATCGGCATGAAACGGTCGATGGCGATGCGCTGGCCCGCGCGGGTCAACTCGACCACCGAGATCAGCGACAGAAGCGAGCTGTCCTTGACCAGCACGATCGCCTGCCCGATCAGCGGCGAGACGGTGGGCCGCAGCGCCTGCGGCAGGATCACCAACCGCATCCGCTGCAGATAGCTCATGCCCGAACTCATCGCCGCCTCGACCTGGCCGCGCTGGATCGACAGGATGCCCGAACGGATGATCTCGGCCACATAGGCGCCCGAGTTCAGCGACAGCGCGATCACGCCGATCAGCATTTCCGGCAGCACGATGCCCAGGCGCGGCAATCCGAAATAGAGGAAATAAAGTTGCGCCAGCAGCGGCGTCGCGCGCACCGCATCGACATAGGCCACGGCGGGCCAGCGCAACCAGCGCAGCGGCTGGATCGACAGCGCGCAGGCGATGACGCCCAGCACCATCGCCCCGGCAAATCCCGCAGCCGATAGCAGAAGCGTGGCCAGAAACCCTTCCCAGATCTCGGGCAGGTATTCCAGCATGACGCGCGTGTTCAGGGATCCCAGCATGGCACTCCGCGGCGGGCTTCGGGTGGGTGGCCCCGTGGCAGGGATGCCGCGGGGCCGGATCGTCTCAGTGCTCGGCCTTCCACTTGTCCGAGTTCACCCAATAGTCGAGGTTGGCCTGCAGGCGGCCGTCCAGCCCGGTATTGTCGATGAACAGGTTGGCCCAGGTCAGCAGGTCCATCGAGTCATAGCGCACCGCATAGGCCAGCGGCTCTTTCGACAGCATTTCCGGGAAGATCGTGAAGGTGCCCGCCTCATAGGACGCCGCCTGCGCCGCCACGGCCGAACTGTCGTTCATGCCGCAATCGGCCTGACCGCCCGCCACGGCATCCAGCAGCAGGGTGCCGCCACCCTTGAACGACTTGATCTCGGCCTCCGGGAACACGGTCGGCGCCAGCTTCTCGCCGGTCGAGCCCAGCAGCACGGCGATGGTGGTGCCGGCCTTCTTGCAATCCTCGACCGATTTGAACGCGCCGTCCGCCTTGGCAAAGGCCACCGCGCCCACATACATGAACGGCTTGGTGAAGGCGACCTTGGTCGCGCGGGCCAGCGTCGGTGTCATGTCGGCGGCCAGAATGTCGGCCTTGCCCGACATCAGCGCCGGCAGCAGGCCGTCCCAGTCGAAGTCGAGATAGGTGACCTTCACGCCCATCTCTTCGGCCATCAGCGTCGTCAGCTCGATCGCGCTGCCGGTGCGGTTGCCGTTCTTGTCCATGAACGAGAAGGGCGGGCCCTGGGTCTGCACCGCCACGCGCAATTCGCCGCGGGCGATGATGTCCTCCAGCGTGCCGGCCTCGACTTGGGTCGTCGCAGCGGTCTGGCCGATCAGGGCCAGCATGGCCGTGGCCATCAACAGGTTCAGTCTGGTCATTGGTTCACTCCCTTGTCATTGTTCCTGCCGGTCCTGACCGGCATGTGACGGTTCATTCGCGGGCCGACCGCCTTCAACGCCCTCTCCGCCATCCCTGCCGGGATCGGCGGTATCCTCTTCCCAGACCCCGCGGGGCAGGGTCATCCATTTGTTATGCGACTTCATCACCACGAAGGTCTCGCTGCCGGTGATCACGCCGGGGGCAGCCAGACCGGGCAGCAACTCGCTGGTCACGCGATACAGCTCTTCCATGTCGCCCTCGAACAGGACTTCGGCGATGATATCATATCGCCCGGCGACGATGCTGACCGAAGTGACGAAGGGCAGTTGCGACATGCGCCGGGCCACGTCGTCCAGCCTGCCATGGCCATTGGCGTGAATGCCGATGATCGCGCTGACCAGTTCAGGCCGCTCGGCCACATTCAGGACGCCGACGATCTTCAGAAGATTGCGCTCGATCAGCGCCTTCATCCGCGCCCGCACAGTGGGCGGGCTGAGGTCCAGCTGCTGGGCAAGGACATTCGCCCCGTCCCGCCCGTCGCCAGACAGAAGACGGACAAGCCGGCGGTCGATCCGATCCAGGGGCGCGCGCATCTCAGTCCCTCCCCTGTTGAGTCCCGACCGTGTCACCTTTCCGTTACAGCGCCACGATGGAAAATTCTTGTCAATACATTTTCCATTCGAAAAGAAAGATAGCCGCTTTTTTTGCGCGGGAAGACGGCAGACGCTGCCGGATCGTGAAACCCGCGTCAGCCCGTCACTGTCCCTGTCGCCAGTAGCGCCAGCCCACCACCGGGCAGCGCCAGCCGCTGACAGCGGATGCCGAACACCTCGGCCAGCAGGTCGTCGGTCAGCGCCTCGGTGGGCGCCCCGTCCGCAACCAGACAGCCGCGATGCATCACCACCAGCCGGGTGCAATGACGCGCGGCCAGTCCCAGGTCGTGCAGACTGGTCAGGACCCCTCGCCCCTCGGTGGCAAGCTCGGCCAGCAGGGTCATGGTGCGGATCGCCTGCGCGGGATCAAGACCCGCCAGCGGCTCGTCCGCCATCAACAAGGGCGTATCCTGCGCCAACGCACGGGCCAGCAACACCCGCGCCTGCTCGCCCCCGGACAGCGCGGTGGCGGTGCGCCCGGCAAAGCCGCCAAGGTCGAGACGGGCGATCGCCGCGGCCACCGCGGGGTGATCCTCGGCCCTCCCCCGCGCCAGCGCGCCCAGCGCCACCAGATGCGCCACGCTGACCGGCCAGGCGATCTCGCGCGATTGCGGCAACCAGGCGGCGCGGGCGGCGCGCTGTGCGGGCGACAGGACAGCCAGAGAACTGCGCCCCGCCGCCGGCACCAGCCCCAGGGCCGCCCGCATCAGACTGGTCTTGCCCGCACCATTCGGCCCGATCAGCCCCACACATTCGCCCGCGCGCAAGGTGAGGCTGACATGATCCACAACCGGGCAGTCCCCGCGCATCATCGTCAGATTTTCCAGCGCCAGCAAGGTCATGGCTGCCCCCGCATCCGCCAGATGAGATGCAGGAACACCGGCGCACCCACCAGCGCCAGCAGCACCCCCAGCTTGAGGTCGCGCCCCGGCAACACCAGTCGCACAGCAATATCGGCGGCCAGAACCAGTGCCGCGCCCCCCAGCGCCGAGGCCGGCAGCAGCCGGGCGGGCCGCCCGCCCACTGCCCGCCGCAACAGATGCGGCACCACCAGCCCGACAAAGCCCACCGCCCCCGCGACCGCCGTCGCCGCCCCCACCGCCGCCGCAACGCCGGTGACCACTGCCAGCCGCAACCGGCGCAGGTCCACGCCCATGCTGGCCGCGGCATCCTCGCCCAGCGTCAACGCCTCAAGCCCGCGGCCCGTGCCGGCCAGCAGCCCCCAGCCCAGCACCATCACCGGCAGCGCGACCCAGACATGCTCGAACGAGCGGTCGGCCAGCGAGCCCATCATCCAGAACACGATCTCATTGGCGGCAAAGGGGTTGGGCGACAGGTTCAGCACCAGCGCGGTAAAGGCCCCGGCCAACGCCGACAGCGCCACCCCGGCCAGGATCAGGCCCAGCGCCCCACCGCCCCGGCCCGCCAGCACCAAGATCAGCGCCACGCCCGCCATCGCCCCGCCCAGCGCCGAGGCCGGCAGCGCCAGCGCGAAGGCCGCGGCAAAGCCGGTCTGGATCGCCAGCACCGCGCCCAGCGCCGCCGAGGCCGAGACCCCGATCAGCCCCGGCTCGGCCAGCGGATTGCGCAAGAACCCCTGCATCGCCGCCCCCGACAGGCCCAGACTGGCCCCCACCAGCACCGCGAGGATTGCCCGTGGCAGGCGGATCTCGCGCATCACCAGCGTCAGCGGACCGCCATCATCGCGCAGCAGCGCCCAAAGTGAGTCCACGGGCCGCGCCGCGGCCACGCCCGTCACCAGCGACAGCGCGAACAGCACCGCCACCAGCGCGGACAGCGCCGCCAGCAGCAGCCGAAAGCTCACGGTGTCCCCGCGGGATCATGCAGACGCGCCAGCCGCTCGACCGCGTCCAGCACCGAGGGCAGGCCGCAGATCCAGTCGCGGTCCTCGATCCGGCCACGGTCGCCCGCGACTTTCTGCAACGCCGGATGATGCAGGACCTCCTCGGCGCGGGCGGCGCCTTCGATATCCTCGCCCAGGATCACCAGATCCGGCCGGGCCATCACCAGGGCCTCCAGCGGCAGAAACCCGCCCTGCTCCATCCCCAGGTCGGCGGCCAGATGACGAAAGCCCGCTGCGGTCACGATCTCGCCCGCAAGGCTGCGCGCGCCCGAGACATAGCCATCGGCGGCATAGGTGGCCGCGGTGGGGCGCGGACCCGGATGGTCCGGCAGGGCGGCGCGGCGCTGGTCAAACCCGTCCAGCATCTCGCGCGCCCGCGCGCCCTGCCCCAGCGCCTGCCCCATCGCCGCGATCCCCGCGCGCACCTCGTCCAGCGAGGCGGCCGGCGGAAACACCTCGACCCGGATCCCCAGCCGCCGCAGCATCTCGACCGTGGCGAAATCGGAATAGGCACCGGCCAGCACCAGATCGGGCTTCAGCAGATAGACCTCCTCGGCCAGACCGCGATTGGCGGGATAGGCTGCGGCGGCCTCGGGCATGGTCGAATAGGTCGGATCGCCCGCCAGATGCGAGACCGAGACCAGCTGCCCCGGTCCGGCCATCATCATCGCCAGCTGATCGGTGCAAAGGTTGATCGACACCACCCGGCGCGGCTGATGGGCCGGAAGGGGGGCGATGCCCGTCGCCCCCTGCACCGCCCCTTGCGGCCACAGCAGCGGCAGCAGGCACAGCCCGCCCAGCACCGCCGCCGCAAGGGGATGCGCCCGCCTCACCACCGCGATTCAAGCCCCAGCCAGACGGTGCGGCCCTCGGTGGCATAGCCCCAGGTCTCGGTATAGTCCTTGTCGAACAGGTTGTTCACCCGGCCAGTCAGTCGCACGGTGTCGTTGACCGCATAGGAGGCCGAGACATTGGCCAGCCAATAGTCCGGGATTTCCCTGGTCGCATAGGCGCCCCAATATTGCGTATCGAGGTTGCCCGCCACATAGCGCAGATCGAGCGCCACCTGCCCGCGTCCTTCCAGCACCTCGGCGGCCGCGTTCAGGCCCAACTCGTGCCGCGGGCGCCGCAATTCGCGCGAGCCATCCGCGTTATGGGCATCGAGATAGGTATAGCTGAGGCCCAGCGTCAGCCGGTCGGTGACGTCAAACCGGCCCGAGACCTCGACCCCGTCGCGGGTCGAGGTGCCGGTGTCATTGCTGTAATTCGTGCCGTCAGGCAGCGGCACCGGCGACCATTCGATCTCGTCGCGCAGCTTTTCCTTGAACAGGGTGACATCCACCACCCCGCGCCCGCCCAGCACCTGCGCCTCGATCCCGATATCGACGCTGCGGTTCTGCTCGGGTTGCAGGTTCAGGTTACCGACCGATCCATAGCCGCCATACAGCTCGAAATAGGCCGGATTGACCACGCCCTTGCCGGCCGAGCCATGCAGCCGCAGCCCGGTATCGCCGATGTCATAGGACAGCGCCACCG
>CAYTMV010000097.1:3432-6246 GCA_964439015.1 uncultured Gemmobacter sp. | reverse complement strand
CTGCCGCTGACCTTCAGTCTGGAGGATTGCGCGTTGATTGCCCGGATCATCCGCGCCGAGGTGCTGGCCGTGGGGCAGGGCGGCGTCGCGCCGCTGGAGGCCGCGCCACAGATGGGCGACTGACGCGCGCGTGGCTGAGGGCAGATACCTCCGGCGGGGGTATTTGGGTCATGATGAAGCCGGGCGACGGTGGGGGCGGCAAGAGCGCGTTTGCACCGACTCGGGGGCTGTCGCGCGGGCGGTGAATTCACGACTGAATTGATATCCTTGATCCTGCACATGGGATTTGGTGGACGGCTTTGATTTCCGGCCGGGAATCACGGGTCTTGTGGCCGTTCTGTCGCAGGTGTCCGGTTGCATATGCCAGCAATTTCGAGCGGTTTTTTGGGCTCGGCTTCGGTTGACCCCGCGAAGGGGGCAGAGTAAACGGGGGCAGCAACGACCGCGCGCGCCGCATGGCCCCCGTTCAGGGCCCGACCGCCAGCAAAGGGAGCCACACGTGGACGAACTTCTGCGGGAATATCTTCCGATCCTGATCTTTCTGGCTTTGGCCGTGGGCCTTGGCATCGTGCTGATCCTGGCCGCCGTGGTGCTGGCCGTGCGCGCGCCCGACCCGGAAAAGGTCTCGGCTTATGAGTGCGGATTCAACGCCTTTGACGACGCGCGGATGAAGTTCGACGTGCGCTTCTACCTCGTCTCGATCCTGTTCATCATCTTTGACCTCGAAGTGGCCTTCCTGTTCCCCTGGGCGGTGGCCTTTGGCGGGATTTCGATGGTGGCTTTCTGGTCGATGATGGTGTTCCTCGCGGTTCTGACGGTCGGCTTTGCCTATGAATGGAAGAAGGGGGCGCTGGAATGGGCGTGAGCACCAATCCGAACCATGCGGCCAATGACCGCGACGCCGGCATGGCCGCGATGAACCGCGACCTGCAGGACAAGGGGTTTCTTCTGACCTCGACCGAGGACATCATCAACTGGGCGCGCACCGGCAGCCTGCACTGGATGACCTTTGGTCTGGCGTGCTGCGCGGTCGAGATGATGCACACCGCCATGCCGCGCTATGACGTGGAGCGTTATGGCTTCGCCCCGCGCGCCTCGCCGCGGCAGTCGGACGTGATGATCGTGGCCGGTACGCTGACCAACAAGATGGCGCCCGCGCTGCGCAAGGTCTATGACCAGATGCCCGAGCCGCGTTATGTGATCTCGATGGGCAGCTGCGCCAATGGCGGCGGCTATTATCATTACAGCTATTCGGTTGTGCGCGGCTGTGACCGCGTGGTTCCGGTGGATATCTACGTCCCCGGGTGCCCGCCCACCGCCGAGGCGCTGATGTATGGCATCCTTGCCCTGCAGCGGAAGATCCGCCGCACCGGCACTCTGGTCCGCTGAGGAGGGGAAGCGATGTCTGATTCCACAAACGAACTTGGCGCCCTGAACGAGCTTGGCGCCCTGATCGAGCTGAAGCGCCCGAACGACGTGCTGCGCTGGGCCGTTGCCTTTGGCGAGTTGACCGTCGAGGTGCATGCCGCGCATCTTCCGGCCTTTGTCGAGTTTCTGAAGACCGATTCCTCCTGCCGCTTTACCACGCTGGTCGATCTGACGGCGGTGGATCATCCGCAGCGTCCGGCGCGGTTCGATGTGGTCTATCACTTCCTGTCGATGTGGCAGAACCACCGCATCCGCGTGAAGGCTGCTGTGCGCGAGGATGAGATCTGCCCGTCGATCACCTCGGTCTATCCGGCCGCCAACTGGTTCGAGCGCGAAGTGTTCGACATGTTCGGCATCCTGTTCTCGGGGCACCCGGACCTGCGCCGCATCTTGACGGACTATGGCTTCCGTGGCCATCCGCTGCGCAAGGATTTTCCGACTACCGGCTATGTCGAGGTGCGGTATGACGAGGCGCTGAAGCGCGTGGTCTATGAGCCGGTCAAGCTGGTGCAGGAATATCGGCAGTTCGACTTCCTCTCGCCGTGGGAGGGCGCGAAATACGTCCTGCCGGGCGACGAGAAACAGGCCTGAGACGGGGGCGCGAGGTGATCCGCACCGCCGCTCCGGGCGCGAAAGCGCCGCAAACCGACGACGCCGCGCGGTCGCGTGGCACCCACCGCGAGGTTTTCTGATGGACGGAAAATTCGACGACGCCCGCACGGCGGAACAGAAGATCCGCAACTTCAACATCAACTTCGGCCCGCAGCACCCTGCGGCCCACGGTGTGTTGCGCATGGTGCTGGAGCTGGACGGCGAGGTGGTCGAGCGCGCCGATCCGCATATCGGCCTGCTGCATCGCGGCACCGAAAAGCTGATGGAAAGCCGCACCTACCTGCAAAACCTGCCCTATCTGGATCGTCTGGATTATGTGGCGCCGATGAACCAGGAGCATGCCTGGTGTCTGGCGATCGAAAAGCTGACCGGCACCGTGGTGCCGCGCCGCGCCAGCCTGATCCGCGTGCTGTATTCTGAAATCGGTCGCGTCCTGAACCATCTGCTGAACGTGACCACGCAGGCGATGGACGTGGGCGCGCTGACCCCGCCACTCTGGGGCTTTGAAGAGCGTGAAAAGCTGATGGTGTTCTACGAGCGCGCCTGTGGCGCCCGTCTGCACGCCGCCTATTTCCGCCCCGGTGGCGTCCATCAGGACCTGCCGCCGGCGCTGCTGGATGACATCGAGGCCTGGGCCAACGCCTTCCCGACCATCCTCGACGATATCGACGGCTTGCTGACCGAGAACCGGATCTTCAAGCAGCGCAATGCCGATATCGGCATCATCACCGAGGAAGACATCCAGACCTGGGGTTACTCGGGCGTGATGGTGCG
>CAYTMV010000097.1:0-3332 GCA_964439015.1 uncultured Gemmobacter sp. | reverse complement strand
GCGCCGGGCTTCCTGCACCTGCAATCCATGGATTACGTCGCCAAGGGCCACCTTCTGGCCGACGTGGCGGCCATCATCGGCACGATGGACGTCGTGTTCGGGGAGATCGACCGCTAATGCTGCGCCGCCTTCACAAAGACCAGCCTGCCTCGTTCGAGTTCACGCCCGCCAACCTGGCCTGGGCCAAGGGGCAGATCGCCAAATATCCCGAGGGCCGTCAGGCCAGCGCCATCATCCCGCTGCTGTGGCGCGCACAAGAGCAGGAGGGGTGGCTGACCCGCCCGGCCATCGAATATGTCGCCGACATGCTGGGCATGGCCTATATCCGCGCGCTGGAAGTGGCGACCTTCTACTTCATGTTCCAGCTGCAGCCGGTCGGCACCGTGGCGAATATCCAGATCTGCGGCACCACCAGCTGCATGATCTGCGGTGCCGAGGATCTGATTGCCGTCTGCAAGGAGTTGATCTCGCCCACCCCGCACACCCTGTCTGCCGATGGCAAGTTCAGCTGGGAAGAGGTCGAATGTCTGGGCGCCTGCGCCAACGCGCCGATGGCCCAGATCGGCAAGGACTATTACGAAGACCTGACGCCCGCGAAACTGCGGGCGCTGATTGCCCGCTTCTCGGCGGGTGAGGTGCCGGTGCCCGGTCCGCAGAACGGCCGCTATGCGTCCGAGCCGCTGACGGGCCTGACCGCGCTGCAAGAGTTCGAGTCGGGTCGCAAGCAATACAACGCCTCGGTCCAGCGCGCGGTCGAGATCGGCGATACGGTCAAGCGCATCGACGGGACCGAAGTGCCGCTGGTGACGCCTTGGGCAGACAAGGGCACGCGTTCGACCCCTGAGAACGCCATGGCCCAGTTGGCCGCGATCAACGGCGCTGCCGCCCAGAAGGCCGAGGCTGCCAAAGCCGCGGCCGAGGTCGCAGCGCCTGCTGCCGCGCCTGCAGTCTCGCCGGCCGCTGTGGCTGCCGTGCCGCCCGCGGCGCAACCCGCCCGCGTCGAGGCAGCGCCTGCCGCGACCCCGGTGGCCGGTGCTTCTGCCGCCGCGGCTGTCGCGGACGTCGGCACCAGGCCTGCGTCTCTTGCTGCGCCGCACGGTGGCAAGGCCGATGACCTGAAGGAAATCGAGGGCGTCGGCCCCGCGCTGGAAAAGCTGTGCCACGAGCTGGGCATCTTCCACTTTGACCAGATTGCTGGCTGGGGCCCGGCCGAGGTTGCGTGGATGGATGGCAATCTCAAGGGCTTCCGTGGCCGTGTGACCCGCGACAAGTGGGTGGCGCAGGCCAAGATAATCGTCACCGAAGGGCTTGAGCGTTTCCGCGTGCGCGCCAAGACCAACGACTATTGAGAGAGAGGGGCGGGGCAGGATGACCGATGATGGCAACCAGCAAGCGACTGCGCGGCAAGGCCGCGTCGTGGCGCTGGTGATTGCCGGTGCGGGCATCCTGTGGCTTCTGGCCAATGCGCTTGGCGGGTATTTCGGACTTCCGGCCCGCTTTGCCATCCTGTTCGACCTCATGGCCATCGCCGCCTTTGTCTGGGCGTTGGTCGTCACCTATCAGATCTGGCGCCGCCAACAGGCCCAGACCCGGAACCATTGAGGGCAGACCATGCTGAAGGATCAGGACCGGATCTTCACCAACCTCTACGGGATGCATGACCGCAGCCTGAAAGGCGCGATGCAGCGGGGCCATTGGGATGGCACCGCCGGCCTCATCGCCAATGGCCGCGACTGGATCGTCGAGCAGGTGAAGGCCTCGGGGTTGCGGGGCCGCGGCGGCGCGGGCTTTCCCACCGGCCTGAAATGGTCGTTCATGCCCAAGGCCTCGGACGGCCGCCCATCCTATCTGGTGGTCAATGCCGACGAATCCGAACCCGGCACCTGCAAGGACCGCGAGATCATGCGCCACGACCCGCATACGCTGGTCGAGGGCTGCCTGATTGCCGGTTTCGCCATGGGCGCGGTTGCCGCCTATATCTACATCCGCGGCGAGTATATCCGTGAGCGTGAGGCGCTGCAGGCTGCGATCGACGAGGCCTACGATGCCGGCCTGATTGGCAAGAACGCCGCCAAGTCCGGTTTCGACTTCGATATCTATCTGCATCACGGGGCAGGGGCCTATATCTGCGGCGAGGAAACCGCACTGCTGGAAAGCCTCGAGGGCAAGAAGGGCATGCCGCGGATGAAGCCGCCGTTCCCGGCAGGCTCGGGTCTCTACGGCTGCCCGACCACGGTGAACAACGTCGAATCCATCGCTGTGGTTCCCACGATTCTGCGCCGGGGCGCTGGCTGGTTTGCGGGCTTTGGCCGACCGAACAATGCCGGCATCAAGCTGTTCGGCATCTCGGGCCATGTGAACGCGCCCTGCGTGATCGAGGAATCGATGTCGATCTCGATGAAGGAGCTGATCGAGAAGCATGGCGGCGGTGTGCGCGGTGGCTGGAAGAACCTGAAGGCTGTGATCCCCGGGGGCGCCTCCTGCCCGGTGTTGCCGGCCGACAAATGCGAAGACGCGATCATGGACTATGACGGGATGCGGTCGTTGCAATCCTCGTTCGGCACCGCCTGCATGATCGTGATGGATCAGCAGACCGACATCATCAAGGCGATCTGGCGTCTGTCCAAGTTCTTCAAGCACGAAAGCTGCGGCCAGTGCACGCCCTGCCGCGAAGGCACCGGCTGGATGATGCGCGTGATGGACCGTCTGGTGCGCGGCGAGGCCGAGGTGGAAGAGATCGACACCCTGCTGAGCGTAACCAAGCAGGTCGAAGGTCATACGATCTGTGCGCTGGGCGATGCTGCGGCCTGGCCGATCCAGGGCCTCATCCGGCATTACCGCGAAGAGATCGAGGACCGGATCAAGGCCAAGAAGACCGGTCGCATGGGCGCGATGGCTGCGGAGTAAGTGATGCGCATGCAGCCCCTCCTTTCCCTAGGTGCAGCGGCGGGCCTTTCGGCCTGTGCAGCTGCTGCCGTGCCGCCTGCGGGCGGTGCGCTGCCGGGGGGGCAGGCGGTGGCGATGGGCAGCGCGGTCTATCAGGCGGCGATCCTTCCGGGCCGTGCCGGCAAGGCCTTGACGGCAAAGGGTGCGGTTTCCGTGCCGGGTCTGACGGTGCAGGTGGCCGGACTTGATCGCGATCAAGGCAAGCTGGCCAAGGATGTGGCCCAGCAGGCCTGTGGACAGGCGGGCGGGCAGTTCCGGCCGCAGGCCGTGGGCGGCTTTGCCGCTGGCCAATGGAATTTCGAGGGGGGCTGCGCATGAGCCACCTTCAACAGATGACGACGGGGGCAACCCCGCAACTCGGCGGAGCAAGCTGATGAGCAACCTCA
>CAYTMV010000096.1:0-6364 GCA_964439015.1 uncultured Gemmobacter sp. | reverse complement strand
GGCTGAACGAGGCCGAGGAAGTCGTGACGATGTTCCGCGAGGCCTATAACCTGCCGTTGATCCATGCCGATGAGCGCGATCTGTTTCTGGGCGCGCTGGAGGGCGTCTCGGACCCGGAGGTCAAGCGCAAGACCATCGGCCGGCTGTTTATCGAGGTGTTCGAGAAACATGCCAAGGCGATTGGCGGGGCCGAGTATCTGGCCCAGGGCACGCTGTATCCCGACGTGATCGAATCGGTTTCGTTCTCGGGCGGGCCTTCGGTGACGATCAAGAGCCACCACAACGTCGGCGGTCTGCCCGAGAAGATGGGCATGAAGCTGGTCGAGCCGCTGCGCGAGCTGTTCAAGGACGAGGTCCGCGCGCTGGGGCGCGAGCTGGGCCTGCCCGAAAAGTTCATCCGCCGCCATCCCTTCCCGGGCCCGGGTCTGGCGATCCGCTGCCCCGGCGAGATCACCGCCGAAAAGCTGGAGATCCTGCGCCGCGCGGATGCGGTCTATATCGACCAGATCCGCAAGCATGGGCTTTATGACGAGATCTGGCAGGCCTTTGCCGCGATCCTGCCGATGCGCACCGTGGGCGTGATGGGCGACGGGCGCACCTATGACTATGCGGTGGGGCTGCGGGCCGTGACCTCGGTCGATGGCATGACCGCCGATTACTATCCGTTCAGCCACGATTTCCTGAGTGAGACGGCGACAAGGATCATCAACGAGGTCAAGGGCGTGAACCGGGTGTTCTACGACGTCACCTCCAAGCCGCCGGGCACCATCGAACTGGAATGAAAAGGGACGGCCCGCCCTTTGGCGGGCCGTTTTATTTGCAAAGCCCGGTTTGCAGAGGTGACTTTGCATCAAGGGCGCGGGGTTAATCCACTGGCACGGTTGACCTTTGCCGGTGGGCGGGCAAGAGTCGGCCCCGCCCAGTCGCGTTTTCCGCCTTGCCACCATCGGAGATTGCCATGCCTCAGCCCCTCCAGCCCTTGTCCGGCAAGGTGGTCCTGATCTGCGGCGCCGGCGCCGATCAGGCGCGGCTGGCGGCAGAGCTGGACGCCTTGGGGGCCACGCTGGCGATCACCGCCGCCGATCCGGTGGCGCTTGGCGCGCTGGCCTTGCCGCTGAACGCGCTGCCGCTGCCTGCCGATCCCGCGGACCCCGAGGATTGCATCGCGGTGGTGGACGAGGTGATTGAAAGCCTCGACCGGCTGGACGTGATTGCCGGCGCGGACAGCACGGGTTTTGCGGCGGTCGCCACAGAGCGCGGCATTCCCTGCCGGGATATCACCTGCGCCAGCATAACCGCGCTGCTGGTCTGAGATGGAGGCGCCGCGCCCCGGACGCGCCGCGCTGTGGATGCTGGGCTCGATCGCGGCCTTCATCGCCATGGCGATTGGCGGGCGCGCCGCCGGCGGTCAGCACGACACGTTTGAAATCATGCTCTGGCGGTCGGTCGTGGGGCTGGCGCTGGTTCTGGGCGTGGGGGTGACCACCGGGGGCTGGCGGCAGATCACCACCCGCCATCTGCCCAATCACCTGATCCGCAATCTGGTGCATTTCACCGGCCAGAACCTGTGGTTCTGGGCGCTGACGATGATCCCGCTGGCGCAATTGTTCGCGCTGGAGTTCACCGCGCCCATCTGGGTCATGGCCTTGTCGCCGCTGCTGCTGGGCGACCGCGTGACGCAGCGCGGCCTGCTGTCGGGCATTGTGGGCCTGGCGGGGGTGTGGATGGTGGCGCAGCCCGATTTCACTGCCATCGACCCCGGCATCCTGGCCGCGGCGGCCTCGGCCCTCGCCTTCGCGTTGACGGCGATCCTGACCAAGCGGCTGACCCGGATCGAGGGGGTGATCTCGATCCTCTTCTGGCTGGCGTTGATGCAATTGATCCTCGGGCTGGCCTTCAGTCTGGCCGATGGCGCGATGCACTGGCCGACACTGGCCACCGCGCCCTGGTTGGCAGTGGTGGGCGCGGCCGGGATCCTTGGCCATCTGTGCCTGACCAAGGCGCTCAGCCTGGCGCCGGCCTCGGTGGTGATGCCGGTCGATTTTGCGCGCCTGCCGCTGATCGCGGCCGTGGGCTGGGCCTTTTATGGCGAGGCGGTCGGCATCTCGCTGGTGCTGGGCTCTGGCCTGATCCTCGGTGCAAACTGGATCAATCTGCGGCGCTGACCGCACATCCGGCGGGATCACAGCGGCCTCGCGACATTTTGACGTGGCGTCAGGAATTGACCGGAACAAATTGTGGCGGTTAGCTTTTTTGAGGTCGGTGCGGAGGAGCATCGCCGCGACCAATGGGGATGGAGAAAAATGAAGAACCTTACCGCACTTTGCGGCGTGTTGGCGGCCATGGCCGGTGGCGCGCAGGCGGGTGGCCTCGACCGTTCGGGCCAGCCCTTGAGCATCCTGTTCGAGCAGGGCAATTATGTCGAATTAAGCTATGGCCAGATCAACCCGTCGGTCAGCGGCAACGATCTGGCGATCTATGGCGGCAGGGCGACCGGTCAGGTCGCCGGCGATCACGGTCTGCCGGGGTTGGCGTTCAAGTATCAGATCAACGACCGTCTGTCGGCGGCCCTGATCTATGACCATGCCTATGGCGCCGATATCGAATACGATCCCGCGCAGTCGCTGATGCTGGGCGGCACCATGGCCAAGGTGGACAGCGAAGGGCTGACGGCGTTGTTGCGCTACAAGTTCGATGATCGCTGGTCGGTGCATGGCGGGCTGCGGGTGTCCAAGGCCTCGGCCCAGGTGCGGCTGTCGGGTGCGGCCTATGGCCCGCTCAGCGGCTATTCGGTCGACCTCGATGACGATACCGGCACCGGCTATGTGATCGGTGGCGCCTTCGAGATCCCCGATATCGCCTTGCGGGTGGCGCTGACCTATTTCTCCAAGGTCGAACACAAGTTCGACACGGTCGAGAACATCGCGCCGGTCTCGCCTTCCACCGTGGTCGACACGCCGCAGGCGGTCAATCTGGATTTCCAGACCGGGGTCGCCAAGGACACGCTGGTCTTCGGCTCGGTCCGCTGGGCGGAATGGTCCGATTTCATCGTCTCGCCCGCCGCTTTCAATGCCGCGACGGGCGGTGCCAGCCTGACCAACCTGCGCGACACCACCACCTACACGCTGGGTGTCGGGCGCAAGTTCAACGACAATTGGTCCGGCTCGATCTTCGTGACGCATGAGCCCTCGACCGGGCGTCTGGTCTCGCCGCTGGCACCGACCGACGGCTATACCGGCATCGGCATCGGTGCGGTCTATACCCGCGACAACATGAAGATCAGCATGGGTGCCCGGTATCTCGAACTCGGGAATGCCGATCCCGAAACCGGCACCCCCGACACCGCGCGCGCCGAAATGCGCAACAACCACGCGGTTGCGGTCGGGGTGAAGGTCGGCTTTACCTTCTGAACCTTGCAAACACTGCAAAACGCAAATTGCAAAGTGCAGACAGACCCCGCGCCCGCCGCGGGGTCTTTTCCATCCGGCTGCCGCGCGCTATCACCGGCAGGCGATCTGACCGGAGCCATGCGATGATCTATCCCACCCCGACCGACTGGCGCGCCGCGCAGTCCCGCCATGTGCTGCTGTTCGGCATGTCGGGCCTTGGCAAGACCCATCTGGCCACGATGCTGCGGGCGGAAGCCGGCTGGTTTCATTACTCGATCGATTACCGCATCGGCACCCGCTACATGGGCGAATACATCGCCGACAATTTCAAGCGCGAGGCGATGAAGGTTCCGCTGTTGCGCGAATTGCTGATGACGGATTCGGTGCATATCGGCTCCAACATCACCTTCGGCAATCTGGCGCCCCTCAGCACCTATCTGGGCAAGCCCGGCGATCCGGCCAAGGGCGGCCTGCCCTTTGCCGAGTATCGCCGCCGGCAGGATCAGCATCGCGCGGCCGAGATCGCCGCGCTGCACGACACCGTCGCCTTCATCGACCGGGCGCGCGACCTTTACGGCTATCAGGATTTCATCTGCGACAGCAGCGGCTCGATCTGCGAAGTGGTGGACCCTTGGGATCCCGCCGATCCGGTGCTGACCCATCTGGCACAGCACCTGCTGCTGGTCTGGATCGAGGGCTCGGACGCGCATACCGCCGAACTGGTGCGCCGCTTTGATCGCGCGCCCAAGCCCATGTATTATCAGCCGGATTTCCTGACCCGCGCCTGGGCTGATTATCGCGCCGAAACCGGCCTGGCCGAGCAGGATGTAGATCCCGACGCCTTCGTGCGCTGGACCTATGCCCGCGCCCTCGCCCACCGCCAGCCTCGCTATGCGAAGATGGCCGAATGGGGGGTGAAGATCACCGCCGACGAGGCCGCGGCGGTCAGGACGCCGGCCGATTTCGATGACTTGATCGCCACAGCCCTTGCCCGCCGCGCGGCCCGCGCCTAAGTTCCCGGCCTTTGACGGAGGTTTGCCATGCCCATCACCCTGCCCCACACGCTGCCCGCCTTTGACGTGCTGCACCGCGAGGGCGTGATGGTCATGACGCCCGAGCGCGCCCAGAGTCAGGAAATCCGCCCGTTGCGGATCGCGCTTCTCAACCTGATGCCCAAGAAGATCCAGACCGAGAACCAGTTTGCCCGGCTGATCGGCGCAACGCCGCTGCAGATCGACTTCCAGCTGATCCGCATGAGCGAACACCAGACCCGCAACACCGCGGCCGAGCATATGGAGACCTTCTACCGCCCCTTCGCCGAAGTCGAAGCCTCGGGCGAGAAGTTCGACGGGCTGATCGTCACCGGCGCCCCGGTCGAACATCTGCCCTTCGAGGAGGTGACCTATTGGGACGAGCTGTGCCGCGTCTTCGACTGGACGCAAAGCCACGTCTTTTCGACCTTCGGCGTCTGCTGGGGCGGCATGGCGATGATCTACCACTTCCACGGCGTGCAGAAACACCTGCTGGACCACAAGGCCTTCGGCTGTTTCCGGCACCGCAACCTGGCCCCCACCTCGCCCTATCTGCGCGGGTTCTCGGATGATTTCGTGATCCCGGTCTCGCGCTGGACCGAGGTGCGGCAGGACGAGATCGAAACGAAACCCGGGCTGAAAACCCTGCTGGGCTCAGACGAGGTCGGCCCCTGTCTGGTCGAGGACCCGAGCAACCGCGCCCTCTACATCTTCAACCATTTCGAATATGACAGCGACACGCTGAAGCAGGAATATGACCGCGACGTCGCCAACGGCACACCGATCAACGTGCCGATGAACTACTATCCCGACGATGATCCGTCACGCCCGCCGATGAACCGCTGGCGCAGCCACGCTCATCTGCTTTATGGCAACTGGATCAACGAGATCTATCAGGGCACACCCTTCGACCTGGCCGAGATCGGCCAGTGAATTCACCATGATCCAAATACCCCTGCGACGGCGCCACAAGGGCTGTCGCAGGGGATCTGGTCGCAGCCCGCAGCGTTGCCCTTCTGGCCCCATAGTCGCATAATGGGCCAAAGGATCGGGAGATGGATATGGACCTGCCATTTGACGGGGCGATCAGCCGGTATTTTCGCGAGGGCGCGCCAAAGGCGGTCCGCACGGCCATCGAAAAGGCCGATAAGGACGACATCCTGAACCCCGACTACCCCTATCGCGAAGAGATGGGCCGCAAGGATTATGACGCACGGATGGCGGGGCTGCAGATTCAGCTTGCGCGGATGCAGGCTGATCTTGTCACCAAGGGCAAGCGGCTGGTCGTGGTCTTCGAGGGTCGCGACGCCGCCGGCAAGGGCGGCACGATCGACGTGGTGCGCGAAAACCTCAATCCCCGCGTGGCAAAGGTTGTGGCCCTGTCCAAGCCCACCGAACGCGAGGCCGCGCAATGGTATTTCCAGCGGTATGTCGACTGGCTGCCGGCGGCGGGCGAGATCGCGATCTATGACCGCAGCTGGTATAACCGCGGGATTGTCGAACACGTCTTCGGTTTCTGCACCCCGGACCAGCGCGAGAAGTTCTTCCGGCAACTGCCTGAATTTGAACGGATGATCGTCGATGAGGGGATCGTCTTCCGCAAGATCTGGCTTGAGGTCGGCCGGGCCGAGCAATTGAAACGCTTTCTCGATCGCGAGGCCGACCCGTTGAAGCAATGGAAGCTGAGCCGGATCGACATCGACGGTTTGGCGAAATGGGACGCCTATTGCGCGGCCATTGACGAGACGATGGAACGCAGCCATTTCGACCACGCGCCCTGGACGGTGATCCTGTCCGACGACAAGCGCCGGGCGCGGATCGCCGCGGTGCAGATGATCCTGAAATCCCTGGACTATCGCGGCCGCGACGATGCTGTGATCGGCGCGTTCGACAGCGCGATCTGTGGCGGGCCGGCGATCCGGGCGGGTGCCTGCGGGTGAAAAA
>CAYTMV010000095.1:0-6615 GCA_964439015.1 uncultured Gemmobacter sp. | reverse complement strand
ACCTTGCAGCCCAGCGGCATCTCTTCCCGCACGCGGAAGCCGGCGATCGACTTCTTGGCGGTGGTGATGACGGCCTTCTGACCCGCGATCAGCGAAAGCTGCTCTTGCGCAGTCTTCACCTTCTTGGTGTCTTTCACGGCCTCGCCGACGCCCATGTTCAGGACGATCTTGTCCAGACGCGGGATCTGCATGTCGTTCGCGTAGGCGAACTCTTCTTTCAGGGCGGCGCGGATCTTGGCCTTGTATTCAGCCTTGAGACGCGGGGTGTAAGCTTGTGCGTCGAGCATCACAGCACCTCGCCGGTGGTCTTGGCGTAACGCACCTTCTTGCCGTCTTCCATGCGGAAGCCGACGCGGGTGGCCTTGCCGTCCTTGTCGATGATCGCCAGGTTCGACAGGTCGATCGGCATCGCCTTGGCGATGCGGCCACCCTGCGAGTTGGCGGACTGCTTGGTGTGACGGATGGCGATATTCACGCCTTCGACCACGGCTTTGTTCTCGGCGGGCATGACCTGGGTGATGGCACCCTGTTTGCCCTTGTCCTTGCCGGTGAGGACGACGACCTTGTCGCCTTTTTTCAGCTTCGCAGCCATATCACAGCACCTCCGGCGCCAGCGAGATGATCTTCATGAAGTTCTTCGCACGCAGCTCGCGCACGACCGGCCCGAAGATACGGGTGCCGACCGGTTCGCCCTGCTTGTTCAGGATGACGGCGGCATTGCGGTCGAAGCGGATCGAGGTGCCGTCTTCACGACGCACTTCCTTGGCGGTGCGAACGACGACGGCCTTGTGGACGTCACCCTTCTTCACGCGACCCTTCGGAATCGCCTCCTTGACCGACACCACGATGATGTCGCCCACGGATGCGTAGCGGCGGTGCGAACCGCCCAGAACCTTGATGCACTGAACTCGGCGAGCGCCAGAGTTATCAGCAACATCCAGATTGGTCTGCATCTGGATCATTTGGTTTCTCCCGACCTTTGGAACGGCTGATCAGCACCGCCCCAGGGTTTCGTTCAGCAATAGCCGAACGATGGGATCGAAGCCTTCTCAGGCCTCGACCACCACCGTCCAACGCTTGGTCTTCGAGATCGGCGCGCATTCTTCGATACGAACGGTATCGCCAACCTTGAATTTGTTGTCCGCGTCATGGGCGCGGTATTTCTTCGACGAACGCACGGTCTTTTGCAGCAGCGGGTGCTTGAAGCGGCGCTCGACCAGAACGGTGATCGTCTGCTCGTTCTTGTCCGAGGTCACGACACCTTGCAGGATACGCTTGGGCATGGGTCGTCTCCTCAGTTCGCAGCGGCCGCTTCAGCGGCCTTCTGGTTCAGGACCGTCTTGACACGGGCGGCGTCACGACGGACGGCGCGCATGCGGGCGGTGTTCTCAAGCTGGCCGGTGGCCTGCTGGAAGCGCAGGTTGAAGGCTTCTTTCTTCAGCGCAACCAGCTGCTCACGCAGCTCGGCCGGCGTCTTGGTGTTCAGTTCCTTGGCGTTCATCCGCCTCATTCCTTTTTCAATCACCAGAGAGCCCCTTTCGGGTCACTTCACGCCTGGTGGACCAACAAAGACCGACGATTCCGAGTCGCCTCGGAACCGCAGGATGCGCCCGTGTAAGGGAGGGGGGGGCAGAAGGCAAGCCTTAACTCGGGTTTTCTCCAACAAAGGCAGGCGTTCCAAAGAAAAGGCCCCCACCTTGCGGCAGGGGCCCCATCTTGCGGATCGCGTGTTGGCCACGCGCCCCGATTACCAGTCTTCGCGGGCGACGATGCGGGTGGTGACCGGCAGCTTCATCGCGCCGAGGCGCAGGGCCTCACGCGCGATCGGCTCGGCCACGCCGTCGATCTCGAACATGATCCGACCGGGCTTGACCTTGCAGGCCCAGAAATCGATCGAACCCTTGCCCGAACCCATCCGGACTTCGGTCGGCTTGGCCGAAACCGGGGTATCCGGGAAAATGCGGATCCAGACCCGACCCTGACGCTTCATGTGGCGGGTGATCGCGCGGCGGGCCGCTTCGATCTGCCGCGCGGTGACGCGCTCAGGCTCGGTCGCCTTGAGGGCGAAGGAGCCGAAGTTCAGGAGAAAACCGCCCTTGGCTTCGCCATGGATGCGGCCCTTGTGCATCTTGCGATACTTGGTGCGCTTCGGTTGCAGCATCTTCTTTCACTCCTCAGGCGCGTTCGCGGTCGCGTTCGCGACGCGGGCCACGGGGCGCCGGGCCGTCGGCGGCTTCAGCCAGACGACGGTCATGCGCTTGCGGATCATGCTCAAGGATCTCGCCCTTGAAGATCCAGACCTTCACACCAATGATCCCGTAAGGGGTCTTGGCTTCCGACAGCGCATAGTCGATGTCGGCGCGCAGGGTGTGCAGCGGCACACGGCCTTCGCGGTACCATTCGGTACGGGCGATCTCGGCACCGCCCAGACGGCCAGAGACGTTCACCCGGATGCCCAGAGCGCCCATGCGCATCGCGTTCTGCACGCCTCGCTTCATGGCGCGACGGAAGGACACGCGGCGCTCCATCTGCTGGGCGATCGATTCGGCCACCAGCTGGGCGTCGACTTCCGGCTTGCGCACTTCGACGATGTTCAGGTGCAGTTCCGACTTGGTGAAGGCGGACAGCTTCTTGCGCAGCGTCTCGATATCCGCACCCTTCTTGCCGATGATGACACCGGGACGGGCGGTATGGATCGTGACGCGGCACTTCTTGTGCGGACGCTCGATGATGACTTTGGAGACGCCGGCCTGCTTGGCTTCTTCGTGAATGAATTCACGCATGCGCAGGTCTTCCAGCAGCAAATTGCCATAGTCTTTCGACTCGGCGAACCAACGGCTGTCCCAGGTGCGGTTCACCTGGAGGCGCATCCCGATCGGGTTGACCTTCTGACCCATTATGCAGTCTCCCCTTTCTGACGCACCTTGATGGTGATTTCCGAGAACGGCTTCATGATCTTGCCGAACCGGCCACGGGCACGCGGACGGCCCCGTTTCATCACCAGGTTCTTGCCGCACCAGGCTTCGGCGACATACAGTTCGTCGACGTCAAGGCCATGGTTGTTCTCGGCGTTGGCAACCGCCGACTGCAGGCACTTCAGCACGTCCTGAGCGATACGCTTTTTCGAGAAGATGAGGTCGGCCATGGCCTTGTCCACCTTCTTGCCGCGGATCAGGCCGGCGACGAGGTTCAGCTTCTGGGGCGAGGTGCGCAGCATGCGCGCCTTGGCCAGAGCCTCGTTGTCCGCCACGCGGCGCGGATTCTTTTCCTTACCCATGGCTTACTTCCTCTTGGCTTTCTTGTCGGCAGCGTGACCGTAATAGGTCCGCGTCGGCGAATATTCACCGAACTTCTGGCCGATCATCTCTTCGGTGACAGCAACCGGGATGTGCTTCTTGCCGTTGTAGACGGCGAAGGTCAGACCCACGAATTGCGGCAGGATGGTGGACCGGCGCGACCAGATCTTGATCACATCGCTCTTGCCCGATTCCCGCGCCTTTTCGGCTTTCTTCAGCAGGTACCCATCAACAAAGGGGCCCTTCCAGATAGAACGTGCCATGGATTAACGCCCCTTCTTCTTGGCGTGGCGCGACCGGACAATGTACTTGTCGGTCTGCTTGTTGGAGCGGGTCCGGTTGCCCTTGGTGCCCTTGCCCCACGGAGTGACCGGGTGACGGCCACCGGAGGTGCGGCCTTCACCACCACCGTGCGGGTGGTCGATCGGGTTCATCGCAACACCGCGAACGGTCGGACGCACGCCCTTGTGGCGCAGACGACCAGCCTTACCGAAGTTCTGGTTCGAATTGTCGGGGTTCGACACGGCACCGACAGTAGCCATGCATTCCTGACGAACCATGCGCAGCTCGCCCGAGGACAGGCGGATCTGGGCATAACCGCCGTCACGGCCGACGAACTGGGCATAGGTGCCGGCAGCGCGGGCCAGCTGGCCGCCCTTGCCGGGCTTCAGCTCGACGTTGTGAACGATGGTACCGATCGGCATGCCCGAGAACGGCATGGCGTTGCCCGGCTTCACGTCGGTCTTCGCGCCGGCGACAACGGTGTCACCAACGGCCAGACGCTGCGGCGCCAGGATGTAAGCCAGTTCGCCATCGTTGTATTTCACGAGAGCGATGAAGGCGGTGCGGTTCGGATCGTATTCGATCCGCTCAACGACCGCCGGAACGTCGAACTTGCGACGCTTGAAATCCACGACGCGGTAGAGACGCTTTGCGCCGCCGCCCTTGTGCCACATCGTGATCCGTCCGGTATTGTTCCGGCCACCCGTCTTCCGCAGGCCCTCAGTGAGCGCCTTGACGGGACGGCCTTTCCAAAGCTCCGAACGGTCGATCAGAACCAGCCCACGCTGGCCAGGCGTCGTCGGTTTATACGACTTGAGTGCCATGCTTTCTGTCTTCCGTCAGCTTGTGGACCTGTGTTGCCACAGCCCCAGGTTAAAGGGCTCCGAAGATCCCCGGTTCGATTGCGGGCCGGTCCGAAGACCGTTTCGCAAAAAATCCGCGGCCCCGGAGTGCCGGGGCCGCAAGATTCGCTGGGCTTCTATCAGAGGCCGGTGGCCACGTCGATAGTGTTCCCCTCTTCGAGGGTCACATAAGCCTTTTTCTTGTCGCTCCGCTCGCCGGCACGGCCGCGGAACTTCTTCGCCTTGCCCTTGGTCACGACGGTGTTCACCGCCTTGACCTTGACACCAAAGACAGCCTCAACCGCTTCCTTGATCTGCGGCTTGCTGGCATCCATGGCGACCTGGAAGACCACGGCGCCGTTCTCCGAGGCCATGGTGGCCTTTTCGGTGATGATCGGCTTCTTGATCAGGTCGAAGTGTTCGGGTTTCGCGCTCATTTCAGACGAGCCTCCAGAGCTTCGACACCCGCCTTCGTGATCACCAGGGTGTCACGCTTCAGGATGTCATAGACGTTGGCGCCAATGGTCGGCAGCACGTCGATGTTGTCGAGGTTACGCGCAGCCATCGCGAAATTCGCGTCGACTTCGGCACCGTCGATCACCAGCACGCGCTTCCAGCCCAGCTCCTTGGCCTGTTTGGCCAGGGTGGCGGTTTTCGCTTCGGTCATCGAAGCCACGTCCAGGATCACCAGTTCGCCGGCCTTGGCTTTCGCCGAAAGGGCATGGCGCAGACCCAGCGCGCGAAACTTCTTCGGCAGGTCATGGGCGTGCGACCGCGGGGTCGGGCCCTTGTAGACGCCACCGTGACGGAAGATCGGCGCCTTCTTGGAACCGTGGCGTGCGCCGCCGGTGCCCTTCTGGCGATAGATCTTCTTGGTCGAGTAGCTCACGTCCGACTTGCCCAGCACCGAGTGGGTGCCAGCCTGGGCTTTCGCCCGCTGCCAACGCACCACGCGATGCAGGATGTCGGCGCGCGGCTCCAGACCGAACAGCGCCTCGTCCAGGTCGATCGACCCGGCTTTGCCGCCATCAAGCTTGATCACGTCGAGTTTCATGCTTCACCCCCTTCGGCGGCGACTTCAGCAGCCGGAGCGGCCGAACGCACCGCAGCAGGCAGCGGGATACCGGCCGGGGCCGACTTCTTCACCGCGTCCTTGATGGTGACCCAGCCGCCCTTCGAGCCGGGCACAGCGCCCTTCACGAGGATCAGGCCACGGTCGGCATCGGTCTTGACCACTTGCAGGTTCTGCGTGGTGACACGCACGGCACCCAGATGGCCAGCCATCTTCTTGCCCTTGAACACCTTGCCGGGGTCCTGGCACTGGCCGGTCGAACCGTGCGAACGGTGCGAGATCGACACGCCGTGCGAGGCGCGCAGACCGCCGAAGTTGTGGCGCTTCATCGCACCGGCAAAGCCCTTACCGATCGAGGTGCCGGCGATGTCAACGAACTGACCCGCCAGATAGTGATCCGCGGTGATTTCCGCGCCCACGTCGATCAGGTTCTCGGGGGAAACCCGGAACTCGGCCATCTTGCGCTTCGGCGCGACATTCGCTTTCGCGAAATGGCCGCGCATCGGCTCGGTGGTATTTTTTGCCTTGGCGTTGCCCGCACCCAGTTGGACGGCGGTATAGCCATCCTTGTCGGCGGTACGCTGAGACACGACCTGCAGGTTTTCCAGCTGCAGAACCGTGACCGGAACCTGCTTGCCGTCCTCCAGGAACAGCCGGGTCATGCCCAGCTTCTTGGCGATAACTCCAGAGCGCATTGCTGCCCCCTCACACTTTGATTTCGACGTCCACGCCGGCAGCGAGGTCGAGCTTCATCAGCGCGTCCACGGTCTGCGGGGTGGGGTCAACGATGTCGAGAAGACGCTTGTGGGTCCGGATCTCCCATTGGTCGCGCGACTTCTTGTCGATGTGCGGACCACGGAGAACCGTGAACTTCTCGATCTTGTTCGGCAGCGGGATCGGGCCACGCACTTGCGCGCCGGTCCGCTTGGCGGTGTTCACGATTTCCTGCGTGCTGGCATCCAGAACGCGGTAATCGAAGGCTTTGAGCCGGATGCGGATGGTCTGACCTTGCATCTCAATTCCCTTCGTTAGGAACGGGCGGGGGGTGACCCCCACCCGCCGCGTTTCGGATTACTCGATGATTTTCGAGACGACGCCGGCGCCGACGGTGCGGCCGCCTTCA
>CAYTMV010000094.1:0-6889 GCA_964439015.1 uncultured Gemmobacter sp. | reverse complement strand
CATCGCCATCGCCATCGCCGTCGCCGTCGCCATCGCCATCGCCATCGCCGTCGCCGTCGCCATCGCCATCGCCATCGCCGTCGCCATCGCCGTCGCCGTCGCCACCTGGCACAGTGTCGTCACCATTGCCGCCACCGCTGCCCAGCAACCCGAGACCGACAAGACCTGCACCCACGGCGCCGGCCCCCAGAAGACCGGGTGCCAGGAAACCCATGCCGGCAGGTTCATCCGACACCAATTCCATGGCGCCGTAGGGATCGGCATCTGCAAAACGCAGATCGTCCACGGTCGAGAACTTGTTCCAACTGTCAATCGGGCCATAATCGGCGTAGATCACGCCATCGGTGCCGCCATCGTGCAACAGCACTTCAGTCACGCCACCGTCGGAAGAGAGGTAAAGCCGGTTGATGGTGCCCGGCTGAACGTCATAAAATCCGTTCAGCGAGATGGTCGAGCCGTCGACCAGTTTGACCAACAGGTTATTGCCCTGCCGCTCATACCCCACGACCGAAGATTGTGCGAGGTGAAGCGAGACCTGCTCGCCCGAACCTACCTGAATGAAGCTGCTGCCTTCACCACCTACGGTACCATTAACCACCGCGCCCGCAGCATTGCGGACGGCGAAATCAATCGCCTGAACCATTTTACTACTCCGCCTCAACCCCGGCTTGCCCGACCGGATATCTGTGTTGTGGTCCTTTTTCGGACCTTATGATTGAAGGTGTACCCAGCTTCCTGCATCGTTTCCAGACGGGAACTATCAAAAGTATTCATGTGGCCTCACTTTTTGCACATTTCTGACTTTTTGTTGCTTTTTCGTCACAGCCGCGCGCCCTTGTGACCCGGCATCGCCAAAGCCATATTGACCCAAACGGAGGCGCATATGGCGGAAGACAGATTTCCCGGCTGGCACGGAACCACGATCCTTGCAGTGCGGCGCGGTGGTCAGGTTGTGGTGGCAGGCGACGGTCAGGTCAGTCTTGGCCAGACCGTGATCAAGGGCACGGCGCGCAAGGTGCGCCGCCTTTCTCCGGGCGGGCGCGACGTGGTCTGTGGCTTTGCAGGATCGACTGCCGATGCCTTCACCCTGTTGGAGCGGCTAGAAAAAAAGCTGGAGGCCGCGCCCGGCCAGCTGGCCCGTGCCTGTGTGGAACTGGCAAAGGACTGGCGGATGGACAAATACCTCCGCAATCTCGAGGCAATGCTGATCGTGACCGATGGCACTGCTCTTTTCGTTCTGACCGGCGCCGGGGACGTGCTGGAGCCCGAACACGATATCGCTGCCATCGGATCAGGTGGAAACTTTGCGTTGGCCGCCGCGCGGGGGCTGATGGAAACCGATCTTGACGCCGAAACGATCGCCCGCAAGGCGATGGCGATTGCCGCCGATATCTGCGTCTATACCAATGGCAACCTGACGGTGGAGCGGATCACGCCATGACCAACCTGACACCGCGCGAGATCGTCTCGGAACTGGATCGTTTCATCATCGGCCAGCAAGAGGCAAAGCGTGCCGTTGCCGTGGCGCTACGCAACCGCTGGCGGCGCAAGCAACTGGGTGCGGACCTGCGCGATGAAGTTTATCCCAAGAACATCCTGATGATCGGCCCCACCGGCGTCGGCAAGACCGAGATCAGCCGCCGCCTGGCCAAGCTGGCGCGCGCACCTTTTCTGAAGGTCGAGGCCACCAAGTTTACCGAAGTGGGTTATGTTGGCCGCGACGTGGACAGCATCATCCGCGATCTGGTCGATGCCGCGATGATCGAAACCCGCGCCCGGATGCGCGATGAGGTCAAGGCCCGCGCCCAGCGCGCTGCCGAGGATCGGGTGATCGAGGCCATCGCCGGCAAGGACGCCCGCGAGCAGACGCGTGAGATGTTCCGCCAGAAGCTGCGCCGCGGAGAGCTGGACGATCAGGTGATCGAGATCGAAGTGACCGAGGCCGCGCCGATGGCGATGTTTCCATCCATGCCGGGGATGGAAGGGCAGATCCAGGGCCTTCAAGACCTTTTCAAGGGCTTCGCGCCACGCAGCCGCAAGCGGATCACCGTTTCGGAAAGCCACGAGCTGCTGATCGGCCAAGAGGCCGACAAGCTGCTGGATGATGAGGCCGTGAAAGCTGCCGCGCTTGAGGCGGTGCAGGAAAACGGCATCGTGTTTCTGGACGAGATCGACAAGATTTGCGCCCGCGCCGATGCCCGCGGCGCAGATGTCAGCCGCGAGGGGGTGCAGCGAGACCTGCTGCCCTTGATTGAGGGCACCACGGTTTCCACCAAATATGGTCCGGTCAAGACCGACCACATCCTGTTCATCGCCTCGGGCGCGTTTCACGTCGCCAAACCCTCTGACCTGCTGCCGGAATTGCAGGGCCGCCTGCCGATCCGGGTCGAGTTGCAGCCGCTGACCGAAGGCGATTTCGTGGCGATCCTGACCGAAACCGACAATGCCCTGACCCGGCAATATGCGGCGCTGCTGGGGACTGAAGGCGTGAAGATCACCTTTACCGAAGACGGGATCGCGGCTCTGGCCCGTATTGCCGCCGAGGTGAACGGCTCGGTCGAAAACATCGGCGCGCGCAGGCTTTACACAGTGATGGAACGGGTGTTCGAAGAGCTGTCCTTCACCGCGCCCGATCTGGGCGGCCAGGAGATCACGGTAAACGCCGCGTTTGTCGAAACCAATATCGGGGCCCTTGCACGCTCGGCCGACCTCAGCCGCTATGTCCTGTAACGCGGCTTGACCTCATGGCGTTGGCGGTGGATGGCTTGTCCATTGCCAATGCTCAAGGTGTCCGATGCGCCGTTTCCTCATGCTGTTTGTTCTGCTGGCGGCCTGCGCGCCGCGCGGCAATCTGGTTGTCGTTCCGATCGAGGCGGTGCAGGGGCCGGTCGTGCCGGTATTTACGGCCTCATCGCGTGAAACCGATCCTGACGGGCAGCCGGGCCGAAACCGGGCCGAAACGCCGGCCTTTGGTCGCTATGACATCGCCATCCCGCCAAACCGAAGGGCCGGCGATATCCGCTTTACCCGGAAGGGAAACGCACCTGATGCGTCGCGCGAGTTTCTGACGACGGGTGCGGTGATCTATGATGGCAGCAATGACTTCAGAACCGATCTGTCCCGAGCATTGCGGGCGCAGCCGGCAGATAGCCGGGACGCGGTGATCTATATCCACGGCTATAACACCCGCTTTGCTGAGGGCGTCTATCGAATGGCGCAACTGCGCCATGACTATGACCTGCCCGGTGTTGCCGTGCATTACGCCTGGCCCTCGGCGGGCACCCCCTTTGGCTATGTCCATGATCGCGACAGTGCGCTGTTTGCACGCGACGGGCTGGAGACCCTTCTGCACGAGGTCGCAGCGGCCAAACCGCGGCGCATCGTTCTGGTTGCGCATTCGATGGGATCATCGGTCGCGATGGAGGCCCTGCGAACCGCGGCCATCCGCCGTGATCGGCAGTTGCTGGACAAGCTGTCAGGGGTGGTTTTGATCTCGCCCGATATCGACCTTGATGTGTTCCGGGCACAGGCCCGCGCCATGGACAAGCTGCCGCAGCCTTTCCTGATCTTCGGATCGACACGCGACCGGGCGCTTTCACTTTCAGCGGCGATCGTCGGCCGACAGGAGCGGCTGGGCAATCTGCGCGACATTTCACGCGTGGCAGACCTGAAGGTGACCTATCTCGACGTAGCCGCCTATGCGTCAGGTAGCGGCCATTTTGCCTTGGGCGATAACCCGGCACTGATCGCGCTGATGGGCCGGATCGGCGATGTCGACGCGGCGCTGATGGCGGATGATCGCGCCCGCATCGGTCTGCTGCCGGGCGTGGTGCTGACGGTCCGCAATGCCACGGAAATCGTTCTGGCCCCGGTTGAAGCCGTGGCCAACCAGCTGGATCAGTGACAGGTCAGCGCCTGCGCAGATAGACGTAATAGGCGCCAGTGCCGCCGTGGCGCAGATGCGCCTCGGTCACCTGCAACACTGCCGGACCCAAGGGCGGCAGCCGCAGCCAATGTGGCACCTGATGCTTCAGCACGCCGTAGCGGATCGGGATCGGCCCATGATCAGGCCCCGGCTTACCCTTGCCGGTGATCACCAGCACCAGCCGCAACCCAGCCGACTGGGCGTTGAGGATGAAGCGGATCAACTCGGGATGCGCCTCTGACACGGTCATGCCGTGCAGGTCGATCCGTGCCTCGGGGCTGATCTTGCCGCGGGTCATCTTCTCATGGGTCTTGCGATCCATCCGCAAGGGCGCCTGCGCCAACTGTTCGGGCAAGGCAGGCAGGATGTCATACGTATGCTTGAGGCGGGCCTTTTCACCCACCTGAAAGGTCATCGGGCGGTGACTGGCGGGCTCTTGATGGTTCAGGCGTGGCTCTGCCGGCGGGTCGATCTTGCGGTGATGTTCTGGCAGCAGGGGGGTGTCATGCATCGGCCGGATCGACCGGGCGACGGTGTTCCACAGATCGACCTCATCGGGGTGCAGCCCGCGCCGGCGACGCATCGCTTACCCCTCCGGGTTGGCCATGGCCCAGGCCATGTCGATCGGCAGCAGCACCAGCATCCGGCCACCATCCTTGATCTCGCCAGCCGCCTCGCCGGCCTCAAAGCCGGTGCCAAAGAAAATATCGGCCCGCTGTGCGCCCTTGATGGCGCCGCCCGTATCCTGCGCCACCATCAGCGCCCTCATCGGCTCGGCGCCGTGCTTGTCGATCCAGACCGGCGCGCCCAGAGGTGTATGCGCCGGATCCACCGCAACCGAGCGCAAGGTGGTCAATGATCGGCCCATCGCCCCGATTGGCCCCTTGTCGGCGGGAAGATCCTTCAGCTTTCTGAAAAAGATGTAGGACGGATTGTGGCCCAGCAACTCGCCGCCCAGGGCAGGATTGGCCCGCACCCAGTTGCGGATACCCTGGGCCGAAACCTGCGAGATCTCCATGATGCCCCGGCGCACCAGCTCTTGCCCGATCGAGCGGTAAGCGTGGCCGTTTCGACCGGCGTAACCCACGCGGATCATCCGACCATCCGGCATGCGGATACGGCCAGATCCCTGAACTTGCAGAAAGAACACATCGACCGGATCTTCCAGCCAGGCAATCTCAAGCCCTCGACCCGACAGGATGCCGCTGTCGATCACCGAACGCGGATGCCATTGCACACCGTCGGTCAGCTCTGGCGGGCGGGCATAGATCGGGTGGCGAAACCGCGCGGTGCGCACGGGCGAACCATCAAGTTCCGGCTCATAGTAACCTGTGAACAGGGCAGGGGGCTGGCCAATCTGCACCGGCCGGAAAAACAGCTCGAAAAAGGCGCGGGCCGCCTTTGGGCCCTGTGCGGCATCGGGCGCCATACGGCACAACGGCCCCCAATCCGGGGCGTCCAGCAGATCGCAGGTCGCCAGAAAGGATTGCAGCGCGGCCAGATGGTCATCTTCTGCCCAGCCGGGCAGGTCGTCAAAGGTCATCAATTCGGCTTGGGCCGGCGATGTCATCGCCAGCGCCGCCGCACAGACAAGAAACCGCAGGCCACGCATCAGTCCCCGGTGGCGACGAGTTGCCAGTTGGGATCGGCCGCGCCCATCACCCGCGCGAAGGTCCAACTGTCGCGCTGGCGCTTGATCTCCTTGCTGGAGCCTTCAACCACCTCACCCGCGGCATTGCGGACCAAGACCGTCAATTCGCCCACGAAGCGCACAGTAATTTCGCCTTCGCGAGAATGGCGATCAAACGTGGCGTCCTGCAAGGCCATCTCGCGCAGGCCAAAGAAATTGGCTTCGACCGTCAAGCCTTGCTGCTTGCGCGCGGCGATGGCGGCATCGAAACTTTCGGCCACCTCGGGCGCGAGGAAGGGGCGCACCTGCGATATATCGCCGCGCTCGAAGGCCATCAGGATCATCTCATAGGCCCCGCGGGCGCCTTGCAGGAAAGTAGAGACGCCAAAGGACGGCTCCGCCAGCTTCATTGCGGCCAGCGCCTTGGCGGCCGGACTGCCATCGGGGACATGATCGGTGATGTCGCGATCCGGTCCGCCTTCGATCACCTCGAACTTTCGGGTGACCGGGCGCTCTTCAACAGTGTCCATGGGAAGCGGCGGTTTTTCAAAACCGTCACGCGTTCCCAGCACGCTTCTCAGCTTCAGGATCAGGAAAACGGCGATCCCGGCCAGCACCAGAAGTTGGATCAGCGAGTTGTTCATGCGGTCCTCAGGCTTGACATGCCGGGTGACTGGCACCCGCGGCGGTTCATACCTATGTAGGTGAGGGGTGGGTCCAAGTCCATTGCCGGGACGGAATTTGCCTTTTCCGGCGACCGCAAAGGGGGAAAATGCGGCTTTCGGTGTTGTTCTTGCTGTGGCCTCTGGCCGAGATCGTGCTGTTCGTGACCGTGGGCGGCGCGATTGGCGTGCTGGCCACACTGGCGGTCATCCTTGGCACTGGTATTCTGGGCGTGGCGCTGTTGCGGCGGATGGGCGTGCGGCGCTGGCCGGGCGATCCGCTGCGCGCAGCCGCCTCGGGTGGCATGACCATGCTGGCCGCGCTGTTGCTGATCCTGCCGGGGTTCCTGACCGATGCGCTGGGGCTGCTGTTGCTGCTGCCGCCGGTGCAGGCACAGGCCGCCGCCTGGCTGGGGCGACGGATCGTGGTGCATGATGGGGGGGCCCGACGCGGCGCCGACGTGATCGACGGCGAGTTCATTGAGGTTGATCCCGAGGATATCGTGCCGCGGCCCACCCATCGCCCCCCCTCGGGCTGGAGCCGCCATTGAGGACAGGGCCGGCACCTGCTAGACAATCCGCGTCGCTGGCCCCGCGCCAGATCCAGCAGGAGTGAAAGATGACCGAAGAGGCCAAAGGCGGCACCCCCGCCGCCCCGCAGGTGAAGATGAA
>CAYTMV010000093.1:0-7225 GCA_964439015.1 uncultured Gemmobacter sp. | reverse complement strand
GCGCGGCCCGAGGACATCGAGCGCAGGTTGTTGATGTAGCCGAACATGTTCGCCAGCGGCACCATCGCGTTGATCACGTTGGCATTGCCACGGGTATCCTGGCCCTGCACCATGCCGCGACGGCTGGTCAGGTCGCCGATGATCGAACCGGTGTATTCTTCCGGGGTGACCACCTCGACCTTCATGATCGGTTCCAGCAGCTTTGCGCCGGCCTTCTTCAGGCCTTCGCGCATGGCGGCACGGGACGCAATTTCGAAGGCCAGAACCGACGAGTCGACGTCGTGGAAAGCGCCGTCAACCAGCGCCACCTTGAAGTCGATCACCGGGAAGCCCGCCAGCGGACCGGAGTCCATGACCGACTTGATGCCCTTTTCGACGCCGGGGATGTATTCCTTCGGCACCGCACCACCAACGATCTTCGACTCGAACGAATAGCCTTCGCCCGGCTCGGTCGGGGTGATCTGCAGCTTCACGCGCGCAAACTGGCCGGTACCACCGGTCTGTTTCTTGTGCGTGTAGTCGATTTCGTGCGCGTTCGAGATGGTTTCGCGATAGGCCACCTGCGGAGCACCGATATTCGCCTCGACCTTGAACTCGCGACGCATGCGGTCGACGAGGATGTCGAGGTGAAGTTCGCCCATGCCCTTCATGATGGTCTGACCGGATTCGAAGTTGGTCTCGACGCGGAAAGACGGGTCTTCGGCAGCCAGACGTGCCAGCGCGATGCCCATCTTTTCCTGGTCGGCCTTCGACTTCGGCTCGACGGCGATCTCGATCACCGGCTCGGGGAAGGTCATGGTTTCCAGAACCACCGGCTTGGCCGGATCGCACAGGGTGTCCCCCGTGGTGGTTTCCTTCAGACCTGCCAGAGCGATGATGTCACCGGCGAAGGCTTCGTCGATTTCCTCACGCTGGACGGCGTGCATCATCATCATCCGGCCGACGCGCTCACGCTTGCCTTTGGTCGCGTTCATCAGCGAGTCGCCCTTCTTCATCACGCCCGAGTAGAGACGCGTGAAGGTCAGCGAACCGACGAAGGGGTCGTTCATGATCTTGAACGCCAGCGCGGACAGCGGCTCGGCGTCATCGGGCTTGCGCTCGATGTTCCGGGTTTCGGTCTCGTCGCCCGGCAGGAAGCCGAAGTAGGGCGGGATGTCCAGCGGCGAGGGCAGATAGTCCACCACCGCGTTGAGCAGCGCCTGAACGCCCTTGTTCTTGAAGGCCGAACCACCCAGCACAGGCACGAAAGCCATGGCCAGCGTGCCCTTGCGGATCAGAGCCCGCAGCGTTTCGATGTCGGGCTCGTTGCCTTCCAGATAGGCTTCCATAGCCGCATCGTCCTGCTCGACAGCCAGTTCGATCAGGGCAGCGCGACGGGTCTCGGCCTCTTCCTTCAATTCAGCGCGGATCGGGCGGTGCACCCAGGATGCGCCGACGTCATCGCCTTC
Source organism: uncultured Gemmobacter sp. (assembly GCA_964439015.1). Classification (GTDB taxonomy): domain Bacteria; phylum Pseudomonadota; class Alphaproteobacteria; order Rhodobacterales; family Rhodobacteraceae; genus Gemmobacter. The sequence goes on along the minus strand of CAYTMV010000093.1, from coordinate 5,777 downwards.
CCAGACCCATTCTTCCATGGTCAGCAGGTCGACGATGCCTTCCAGCTTGTCCTCGGCGCCGATCGGGAATGCGATCGGAGCGGGGGTCGCGCCGGTGCGGTCCTTGATCATGTCGAGGCACTTTTGGAAGTCGGCGCCGATCTTGTCCATCTTGTTGACGAACACGATACGCGGAACCTTGTAGCGGTCAGCCTGACGCCACACGGTTTCGGTCTGCGGTTCGACACCGGCGTTACCGTCCAGAAGACACACCGCACCGTCGAGCACAGCCAGCGAACGCTCGACTTCGATCGTGAAGTCCACGTGGCCGGGGGTGTCGATGATGTTGAAGCGATGCTTCGGCGAGGTCGGCTCTTTGCCGTCGTAGGTCTTTTCCCAGAAGGTCGTGGTCGCAGCCGAGGTGATGGTGATCCCCCGTTCCTGCTCCTGCTCCATCCAGTCCATGGTGGCCGAGCCGTCGTGCGTCTCGCCCATCTTGTGGTTCTTGCCGGTGTAGAAAAGAATACGCTCGGTCGTGGTGGTCTTGCCGGCATCGATGTGGGCCATGATGCCGAAGTTCCGGTAGCGGTCGAGCGGATAATCGCGTGCCATGATGGCTCCTTACCAGCGATAGTGGCTGAACGCCTTGTTGGCGTCGGCCATCTTGTGGGTGTCTTCGCGCTTCTTCACAGCGGTGCCGCGGTTGTTCACCGCATCCGACAGTTCGGCGGCCAGACGCTCTTCCATGGTGTGCTCGTTGCGCTTGCGGGCAGCGGTGATCACCCAACGGATCGCCAGGGCCTCACGGCGCTCGGTGCGCACTTCGACCGGGACCTGATAGGTGGCACCACCGACGCGGCGCGAACGCACTTCGACGGAGGGCTTCACGTTGTCCAAGGCTTCGTGGAAGGCCTGCACGGGCTCGCGCTTGAGGCGCTTTTCCATGCGCTCCAGCGCGCCATAGACGATCGATTCGGCGACGGATTTCTTGCCGTCGATCATCAGGTTGTTCATGAACTTGCTCAGAACCCGATCGCCATACTTGGCATCGGGCAGGATCTCGCGCTTCTCGGCGGCGTGACGACGGGACATCTATCAGTTCCTCACTTCGGACGCTTGGCGCCGTATTTCGAACGACGCTGACGACGGTCTTTGACGCCCTGGGTATCCAGAACGCCGCGCAGGATGTGATAGCGGACGCCCGGAAGGTCCTTCACGCGGCCACCGCGGATCAGAACGACCGAGTGCTCCTGCAGGTTGTGCTTTTCGCCGGGGATATAGCTGATGACCTCGAAGCCGTTGGTCAGGCGCACCTTGGCAACCTTACGCATAGCGGAGTTCGGCTTTTTCGGGGTCGTGGTGTACACGCGCGTGCACACGCCGCGCTTCTGCGGGCACGATTCCAGGTGCTGGGACTTGGATCGGTTTTTCCGCGCTTCCCGCGGCTTGCGGATCAGCTGTTGGATCGTCGGCATTCGTTAGCCCTATGTTGCGGCCCGTTCAATCATCGCCCGTCAGCGACGTTTCCGGGGGCAGTTCTGCGATGTCGTGCCCTGCGCGTCCGCAAAACACCAATACCGCATGCGTCCCGTTACGGGGACGACGCGGTGGAATTCCAGAGGATCGGGGCATGAGGCCCGGATCTTGACCACTTCTTTCCTGAGCCTCGGCTTGACGATGCCAGACCGGGACATGCGGCGTATAGGGGGAGTCGCCAGGATTGTCAACGCCAGAAGGAGGTCGCGATGCGGCGGAAACCCCTTCTCAAGCAGGCGCGGTCGAATCACGGAAATGCCGGAGAACCGTCGGCCGCCCACTGCGCCACCTTCGAAGAAGTGGACAATTTTTCGCGCCAACCCTGATTATACGCCCTCAAGCCACCAATCCACCTGAGATTGTGGCAGAACTATGTTTTTCAGTGGATAGACCGCTTTGGAAATGCAATTCTGGCGAGGTGACTCTGGAGGCGATCATGCGTAACCTTTTAACCATTATTGTGGCCGCCCTTGTGGCCATGGCTTCTTTGCCTGGGGCGGCGTTGGCTCAGTCCCGGTCCTCTTGCTCGATCTGGCGCCCGTGGAACTGTTTTTCCTCGGGTGGCGGGTCAACGTCGGGCTCCGGCACGACGACGCCGGCCGCGGTGCCTGAGATCGACGCTTCGGCAGGTCTTCTGGCCGTCGCCGCAGTGGCAATCGTTCTGCTGTTCGTGTGGGAGCGTCGCCGTCGCGCTGCGTGACGAGGAAAGAACGTAGAAGGCGGGCGCTCCGGCAAGGGGCGCCCTTCTTGTTTATATCCGGGTGAAATCAGCGGCCATCAATGCCCAGATCGCCACGATCAGGTTTGCGGCAGTATGCGCTTGGACTGCCGCCGCTATCCCCCTGCCGCGGATTGCCAGCAAAGCGAAGGCAACCCCGGCCACCGTGGCCATCACCCAGCGTCCGTGCAGCAATCCGAAAAGGGCAGAGCTGACGCAAACCGCCAGAATGCGGCCGATCGGACCCGTCAAAAGCGTTAGAAGATAGCTGCGAAAGAACAGTTCTTCGGCCAAAGGCACCAATAGCACCGTCCCGAAAACGCGCAGCACGACCCAAACCGCCACAAGTTCCGGCGTCAACTTGGCCAGGGCCATGGCCAGCGCCTCGCCGGCCGCCGGGTCAGGGGATTCGAGGCCAATCCAGGCCAGGCCGATCATCAGGCCAGCCAACAAGGCCAAGACATCCGGCCGCCAGTTCAGGCCCAGCCAGAAGCGGCGATAGCGCCACAATACCGCGGCCAAGGCAATGGCGCGCAAGGGATAGCCAATCTCCGGGTGCGGAAACAGTGCGTACGTCAGCAGACTGACTACCAGAAACACCAGCAGCGGCAGGATCTGCGCGGCCAGGGCATCATCCCGCGCCGGGCCTGGTGCGCGGCCATGGTGCAACGCCGGGATGGCCTGCACCGCTGCCACCATCCCCAAGGCCAACAGCGTGAAGAACAGCCATCCGGCATGGGAATGAAAACCGTCCACGGCCAATTGCGGAGAGACATGCGCCCCGATGCCGATCAACGCCGCCACACGCAGGATGTTCAGCGCGAAACTCGCCAGCACCGCCAAAGGCACCACAACCAGCCAGAAAGGGCGCTGCCGCAGGCTTTCGCGGAACACCAGCGCCTGCAATGCGGAAAAGCCCAGCACCAAGGCCATTCCTTCTACCCCGGAACAACTGGGCGCAATGGCAACGGCAAAGCTATCGACCCCGATCACACGCGTTCCGGGGTCGGCCATCACCGTTGCACCAGTCAGCGCCAACAGGCCAGCAACCCCACTGAACGTAACCCCGGCCAAGGCGTCCAGGGACCAAAGCGGTCGGGCAGCCTCGGCCAGATCGGGCAAGATCATCGCCCCTGCCAAGGCCGGAAGGACCACGCGCCCCTCCTCATGCAGCAGGCGCCGCCAGCTCTCGGCCGGGGCCAGCCACAGCGCCCAGCCCCATGCGGTCAACAAAGCGCCCACAGTCAGCAGGACTGCAGCTACGCCAAAAATCGCACCGACATCGCCGTTCGGCGCGCGCAGCAAGGGCAGGACCATCAGCGCCAGACCAGCGAGATGCAGCACAATCCAACGGCGACGCCCCGGCCGTGCGACAACGGCCGAAAACAGCCCCGGCCGCGCCCAGAGCAGCACAGCAGCCACCGCCATTGCCACCAAGCCACGGGCGACCAGACTGCGCAAAAACCGGCAAAAGCCGGCCACGTCTGTCAGGTGACACTCAACCGTCGCGAAAAACTGCCACAAAACCGCCAGCGCAAGCATCTCGGCCAGCAAGAGACTTGCCAGCAGGGCCGCCCGTGCCGTCATCGCCGCGTCCTCTCGCGCCACAGGGTGTAGATCCCGGTCATCGCCACCAGCGCCCCCCCAGCAATGGCAAGGCGGTTGGGCAGAGTATCAAAAAGCCACCAACCCAGCAAAAGCGCCCAGAATAAGGCGGTATAGCGGAAAGGCGCGACAAACCCGAGTTCACCGGTCCGCATCGTGGCAACGATGGTGATGTAACCGATCAACAGCGTGGAAGCCGCCAACGGGATCAACCAAACCGCAGACCCGGTGACGGGCCCCCATCCCTCAACCCAAGCCCCCGCCAGACTGCCCAACGTGACAGTGGCCGAAGTGTATACCGCGATCGTCGTCGTCGGCAGGGTGCTGGACATCCGCCGCGTCACCAGGTCACGCAACACCACCAAAAGCATCGACGCAACCGCCAGCAGTGACCAAAGGTTGAAATCACCGCCGCCCGGCTGGATCACCATCAGCATGCCGATGAAGCCCAGCGCAATCGCAGCCATGCGACGCCAACCCACCGGCTCGCCCATAAACACAAACCCGGCCAGCGTCACTGTCAAAGGAACGGTCTGCATGATCGCAGTGGCATTGGCCAAGGGCATCCGCATCAGCGCCATGAAGAACAGGACCGAACAGCTGACCTCAGCCAAGCTGCGCAAAACCAGAAAGATGCGATCCCCCGAAGGCACTTTCGATGTCAGGGTTCCCGTCAGGTGGGCAATCAGCAAAAGTCCCGTCGTGGTCAGAACCCCGCGCAAGAACATTGCCTGTGTCAGGGGGACCGACTGCGTCAGAAGTTTCATCACCCCGTCACCAGCCGTGAAAGCCAGCATCGCCACCATCATCAGCAGGGCGCCGCGCAGATTGTCTGAACCACTCATAGCCTTTGCAAGCCCTCGGCAGTAAACGGAAAGTCGGCGGCGATCAGCGGAGCGGCCTCATCCCAGCCTACCTCCTCCGAAAGGCCGGTGGCATAGGCGTCGCTGTCATTTCCGTGGTGGATGGTGCGGATGAAGGCCGGCGTCTCGGCATCGGTAAAGCAGTTGTAATGCTGCGTGGCGATGCGGTGATTGCGGCGAAAGATCGTCTCGCCATGACCGAACGGCGTGGTCAGCGCCAGACCGATGCCGATCGGCCAACGCTCGACCACGCGGGTCAGACGGTTTCCGGCAGGGTCGAGTTTCAGAAACCAGCCGGCATTGCAGCCCGTCACCAGCGGACGGTCCAGCCCAAGCAGGGGCAGCAAGGTGGCCACCCGTTCGCGCATCCGGGCGACATGGCGGATATCGAGCGCGTCATCGTCATCCAGCCTGAACCCGGTCAGATGCGTATGGCCCGACAATTCCGCCATATTCATCGCCCGGCGCGTGGCGGTATAATGCGGCAGGCTGGGCAGCGCGATCACGCGCGCGCCGGGCAGCGGCTCCAGCACATCCAGCAACCGGTCGCGTGCCGTCTTGGGCAGAGTTTTTCCCACCAGCAGGATCGTGGTGAAATCCCGATCGGTCTGGGCCTTGAGTGACGGCAGGGTGAGGCCTTCAAACAGGCGAAACCGCGCCTCAAGCCGGGCCGGATCATACAGCCGCGCCTCGGTTTCCGTGATGCTGCCGGACGAGGCGGCAAAGCCATTTTCCGCCGGATAGGAAAAACGGATCAAGGCAACGATCTGGTTGCGGAACTTCGCGGCCATGGTCCTCTCACGGTTTCGCGCCACCGTAGAACGACTGCGGACAAAGAAAAACCCCCGCCGTTTCCGACGGGGGTTCTGATGTCAGAGCCGCTTATTCGTCGCGGCTTTCGACCGGATCGACAAAGCTGGCTTCTGCCTCGGCCGAGAAGCCGGGGCCGGCCAACACCGCTGCGGCCTCAGCCTCGGCGCGGCGCTGTTCGATCACGTCGCTGTCGCGGTCATGCGCGATTTTCTTCACGCGGCTGGTGGCACCACCGGTGCCGGCCGGGATCAGACGACCCACGA